>CAZAGN010000001.1:0-19955 GCA_964484905.1 uncultured bacterium
ACCTTCCCCGGAATGGCATTCGACTCGTGCAGCACAACCGGCACGCGGCACCACTTAGCTGCCAAAATCGTGGGTGCTGCAATGTAGCCACCAGTCGTAAAAATGCCCTGAATACGTTGTTGTCGCAACAGTTGCTCGATTATCAGGCTCGAGCGTAAACAGCCCCAAGCGGCTTTGGTCAAGCCTAAGCGCCCCTGAACACCAGCCATAGGCACCGAATGCAACGGATAAAGGTCTGGAATCAGAGTCTGCTCCAATCGTTCGGGCACCCCGAGCCAGTCAATCTGCCAATCAGCGAGTTGCTCGGCCACGGCAAGCGCCGGAAAAATGTGGCCACCGGTTCCACTCGCTGCAATTAACAAACGCATAGGTTACGCTTAAAGCACTGCTTATCTATCATTGCGTATGCATCGCTCAGTGTTTGGTTTTGGTATCGCGGCCAGTCTGCTGCTGCCTTGCGCCGCTCTTGCCAATCCACCCGAGTTAGAGACAGCCCTCGAAACCCTCATTGATGCTGCCAATGAACGTCAGCTTGACACCGTCATGGGTCAGTTTGCCGCAGACTTTCGCCATGAAGATGGCCTGACCCTTGAAGATACGCGCCTCGCCATTCGAGATCTCTGGGATCGTCATTCTGAACTCAGTTACAGTGCTGTAATAGACTGCTGGGATGAGACAGAACGCACAGCTGTCATTACAACAACCCTTAGCGGCGTTACAAACACGGGCTATCGCCTTGAGGGTGAGCTAACCGTTGCCAATCAGTATAACGACACCTGGCAAATTCAAAATCAGGTTGTTCAAGCTGAGATGTTGCAACTGTCTACCGGCACTGAACCACCTAGCGTTACGCTAAATCTACCCTCGGCTGTCCGTTTGGGTACGACCTACGACATCGAGGCCGTTCTTGAAGAGCCCATCGGTGATCGTTTGGTGCTAGGGGCGATCATCGAGCGACAGGTAGCACCCAGTGCCTACCGCGAAACCAGCACTATCTTCCCCCTAGAAACCCTGCGGGCAGGTGGCATTTTTCGGCGTGCCGAAGCGCCATTCTTACCTGATAGTCAGTGGCTTGGCATAATGTTGGTCAGCGACGGCGGTATTACAATCCAAGAGCAGCGTCTGCGAGCCCTCACAGGTGTGCAACTAGAAGCCCTTCAGTAAGGCCATTTCAAGAACATTAAGTGAGAGGCTGGCTAACCGCTCGGAGAAGTCTCCAGAGCTTCGCGATACTGGGAGAACAGGCCTTTGCCCTGGGGTAGTCCTCTTGAAGTCCGTACTAGCGACCTGCTTCGTATTCATGGCATGGCTGAGAGCATTCTGAACTCACCATGTGTGACCTATTGTTATTCTCAGAAACCGCATATTCTAGAGATCTAGGTGCAGTTTCACTCCGTTTTGTCTATTTTCCAAAAAATATAAAGAGGTCCAGCAAATTAAATTTGCTGGACTCAAATCTTATTTATTGGTTTTGTTTGTCACTTTCCAAAACCCAGACACCAAGTGACTCTAAAGCTTCACTTCAATATCAACGCCCGCCGGTAAATCTAGTTTCATCAAAGCATCAATGGTCTTGGCCGAAGGCGAGTAGATATCAATAATGCGACGATGGGTACGACGCTCAAAGTGCTCACGGGAATCTTTATCGACGTGAGGCGAACGCAGGACACAATAAATGCGGCGTCTGGTGGGTAACGGGATTGGGCCAACAGCAGCAGCATTCGTACGATTGGCGGTTTCGACAATCTTGTCGCAGGATGTATCCAGCAACTTGTGGTCGTAGGCTTTGAGACGGATACGAATTTTTTGTTGGGGCAGCGTTGCGGTCATAGTAGTACTCAGAGACGGAAAAACCCAGCCAGCTGCCGGGAATAGGACAGGGCTAGATCAGGAAACCAAATCTAGCCCAAGCGGAACCTTACTTGAGGATCTTTGAGACAACACCCGCACCAACGGTACGGCCACCCTCGCGAATAGCAAAGCGCATACCTTGCTCGATCGCGATCGGCTGAATCAACTCAACCGTCATCTTGATCCGGTCACCAGGCATAACCATCTCTGCATTCGAACCATCATCAGCGGTGAAGGCGTTGATGGTGCCGGTTACGTCTGTGGTACGCACATAGAACTGGGGTCGATAGCCGGAGAAGAATGGTGTGTGGCGACCACCTTCTTCTTTTTTGAGGATGTAGACTTCCGATTCGAACTGAGTATGGGGTGTGATGCTCTTCGGCTTAGCAATCACCATGCCCCGTTCGATATCAGCCTTTTGGATACCCCGCAGGAGGATACCAACGTTGTCACCAGCCATCCCTTCTTCAAGCACCTTCTGGAACATTTCCAGACCCGTGACTGTTGTTGAGCGGGTGTCAGCTAAGCCAATCAATTCAACGGTTTCACCGACCTTGACAATACCGCGCTCAATCCGACCGGTAGCCACAGTACCCCGACCCGTAATTGAGAAGACGTCTTCCACAGCCATCAAGAACGGCTTGTCAACATCACGCTCAGGCGTAGGGATGTAGGCGTCTACAGCTTCCATCAGCGCATAGATCTTATCAACCCAGGGGCTTTCGCCCTTGGTAATCTCGGGGTTAGCTTGCACGGCTTCGAGGGCTTCAAGGGCCGAGCCAGCAATAATCGGAATGTCATCACCAGGGAACTCGTAAGAGCTGAGTAGCTCACGCACTTCAAGCTCAACCAGCTCAAGCAGCTCCGCATCATCAACCATGTCTTCTTTGTTCAAGAAAACGACAATGTTAGGAACCCCAACTTGCTTGGCCAACAGGATGTGCTCACGCGTTTGAGGCATGGGACCATCAGCCGCTGACACCACCAGAATTGCGCCATCCATTTGGGCAGCACCGGTGATCATGTTCTTCACATAGTCAGCGTGACCTGGGCAATCGACGTGCGCGTAGTGACGGTTTTCTGTCTGATACTCGACGTGAGCGGTGTTGATCGTGATGCCGCGTGCCTTTTCTTCAGGTGCAGCATCAATGTCTGCATAGGCGCGGGCTTTCGCTTGACCCAACACCGACAGAGTCGTGGTAATGGCTGCTGTCAGCGTGGTCTTGCCGTGGTCAACGTGGCCAATGGTGCCAACGTTAACGTGGGGTTTATTTCGTTCAAATTTTGCACGTGCCATCGATGTTCCTCTTACTCGTTCCCTTTGTTTTTAGCAATGATGGTTTCGGCGACGTTCCGAGGTACTTCATCGTACTGGTAGAACTCCATCGAGAAGGTACCACGGCCCTGGGTCTTCGAGCGGATGTCAGTGGCATAGCCAAACATTTCCGCTAGCGGTACCTTCGCCGTCACCTTAGCAATCGCGTCGCCTGGATCCATTGACTCAATTTGGCCGCGACGGGAATTGATATCCCCAATCACATCACCCAAAAAGTCGCCTGGAACTTCGACTTCGACCTTCATAGACGGCTCGAGAATCACCGCCGAAGCGCGCTTAACGGCCTCTTTGAGTGCCATCGAACCGGCAATCTTGAAGGCCATTTCGCTAGAGTCCACGTCATGATAGGAACCATCAACCAATGTGGCGCGGACATCAATTAGCGGGTAGCCAGCCAGCACACCTGATTCACAAGCTTCTTTAATCCCTTGCTCAGCTGGGCCTACATACTCTTTCGGTACGGTGCCGCCAACAATTTTGGATACAAACTCGAAGCCTGTGCCTGGTTCGGCTGGCTCAAGGTTGATGACCACATGGCCATACTGACCTTTGCCACCGCTTTGGCGAACAAATTTGCCTTCAACCTTAGATACCGGCTTGCGAATTGTCTCACGGTATGCGACCTGCGGCGCACCAACATTTGCTTCAACCTTAAACTCGCGCAGCATCCGGTCGACCAGAATCTCAAGGTGCAATTCGCCCATACCAGAGATCACAGTTTGGTTGGTTTCGGGATCAACCATGACACGGAAGGTTGGATCTTCTTCCGAGAGTGACTGTAAAGCTTTGGAGAGCTTCTCCAAGTCAACCTTGGTTTTCGGTTCAACGGCAACCGAGATAACGGGTTCAGGAATGAAGAGTGACTCAAGCACAATAGGCTCGTTGTCGTCGCAGAGAGTATCACCCGTGAAAGTATCTTTCAGGCCCAACACTGCACCCAAATCACCGGCCCGCAGCTCATCGACTTCAATGCGGTCGTCGGCACGCAAGACAATCAGACGTGAAATCCGCTCTTTCTTGCCCTTGCTGGCGTTATACGCATAACTGCCCTTTCGAAGAACACCGGAGTACACACGCACAAAGGTTAGGCGACCGTAGGGGTCGGCCATAATTTTGAAAGCCAAAGCTGCCAGGGGCTCGTCATCGTTTGAATGGCGTGTAGCTTCGCTACCATCGGGCAGGATACCTTTAATTGCCGGCACTTCCAGGGGTGAAGGCAGGTAGTCAACAACAGCATCCAGCAGAAGCTGTACACCTTTGTTCTTAAAGGCCGAGCCACAGATGACAGGAATGACTTTGCCAGCACAGGTCGCCTTCCGGAGTGCAACGCGGAGGGCATCGGTATCAAGCGCTTCGCCACCTAGATACTTCTCAAGGAGGTCATCATCAGTTTCAGCAATGGCTTCGATGAGCTCTTGATGATACTTCTGAGCCAGTTCCTGCATATCTTCTGGGATATCAGCCTCTTCAAAGTCCTTGCCCAAATCGTCCTTGTACAGGCGAGCACGTAGGGTAAAGAGATCAATTAGACCTGAGAACTGATCTTCGGCGCCAATGGGCAGCTGAATCGGCACGGCATTAGCCAGCAATCGATCGCGAACTTGGCCTAATACCTTATAGAAATTAGCGCCTGTGCGGTCCATCTTATTGATGAAGATGATGCGGGGCACATTGTAGCGATTGGCCTGACGCCAAACCGTTTCAGTTTGGGGCTGGACACCACCAACTGAACACAGCACGGTAATCACGCCATCGAGAACACGCATGGAGCGCTCGACTTCAATGGTGAAGTCTACGTGGCCAGGGGTATCGATGATGTTGATCTTGTGATCACGCCACTGGGTGGAAATGGCGGCAGCGGTGATTGTGATACCACGCTCACGCTCCTGAGCCATCCAATCGGTTACAGCAGTACCCTCATGCACTTCACCCATACGGTGAACCATGCCAGAGTAAAACAAAATCCGCTCGGTAGTTGTGGTTTTGCCTGCATCGATGTGTGCCGCAATCCCAATATTGCGAACGGTTTCTAGGGGAACGGAACGAGCCACAGCTACCTCCTGGTGTTATCCGTGTTTGCAACTTTGCTGTTAAACAAAGGTGAAACATCTCTTTATAATCATAACTAGCTTCGGAAGCGAACCGGTAGGAATCTTTGGATCCCCATCAAATCGCGCCGCTTAGTAACGATAGTGGGCGAATGCCTTGTTGGCCTCCGCCATGCGGTGGGTTTCTTCGCGACGACGAATAGCGTTGCCAGTTTCGTTGGCTGCATCCATCAGCTCGTTAGCAAGTTTCGATGCCATCGAACGGCCAGCTCGCGATCGCGAGAACTGCACCAACCAGCGCAGTGCTAGGGCCGTACCCCGATCACCAGGCACCTCGACGGGTACCTGATACGTAGCACCACCCACTCGTCGTGCCTTGACCTCCACCATCGGTGTTGCGTTGCGAATCGCATTCTCGACGACGGGTAACGGATCGTCACCGGTACGCTCGGCAATCACATCCATAGCTTCGTAAACAATGCGCGCACTCAGGGACGCTTTGCCCGAGAGCATGATTTTCTTGATAAGCATCGCGACAACACGGCTGCCGTACTTGGAGTCAGCAGACACTGAGCGGCGCGTAGCACGGTTACGACGAGACATAGAACACTCTTCAGTACAGGGTCAGAATAGGTTTAAACAAGAGCTAAGCTTTGAAGCTAGGCAGGCAGACTACTTCTTAGCGGGCTTAGGTCGCTTCGCACCGTACTTAGAACGGCCTTGCTTACGGTCTTTAACACCGGCCGTATCGAGGGTGCCACGAATAATGTGGTACCGGACGCCAGGCAAGTCCTTGACCCGACCACCCCGAATCATAACTACGGAGTGCTCTTGAAGATTGTGGCCAACACCTGGGATGTAAGCGGTAACCTCAAAGCCAGAGGTTAGGCGTACCCGTGCCACCTTCCGTAAAGCCGAGTTTGGCTTTTTGGGAGTTGTCGTGTACACACGCGTGCAGACACCGCGTCGCTGCGGGCACGATTTCAGTGCGGGCGACTTGGATTTCTGAGCGGCAATGCCGCGTTCTTGGCGGATGAGCTGTTGAATTGTGGGCATAGGTGCCAAAGATCTCGTCTAGCAATTTAGGCAACGATAGACAATCGTATCAAGAGAAACACGTTTTAGTCAATCAACTCCCTTATTCTTGGACGTAATGGTCTGGCCAGTCGGCTAGCTGAGCGTAGTGAGGGGCCACTGGCTGTGAGGCAACTTGGAAACGTCTGTCCGATCACGTCCAATACTGACAGGCGATTAGCCATGAGGTTACGGGGATTACCGAGCCTAGGTCTGCAGCGACTGTGGAAGGACATCAAAATCCAATTGAGGGGCCTGAATGTACTGTGGAATACACCCCCCTGGCTACCACTCACTTAATCTTGAATTAAGCTAAACATGTCAATGGGTTAAGTAACGATGGCGATTACAACATCACATCCTCACGATTACGTCTGGCGACCCTTGCGACAGGCGATTACCGAGAGTTCAGGTTTTCAGGCATGGCTTCAAGCAGAGAAGCTCACTGAGACGGCAACCAATACGGCAACCAATATCGATGAGCTAGTACATCGCTACCTCCAGGAAACGTTGTCGACGCTAGCGTACTAGCGAGCTGTGACTGTCAGGGCACTGGTCTCAGTCTTGGTTCTTGATCAGACTAAGCGCTTACTTCCTTAGGAAGGTGACTGAGTCGTTTCTACGCGTCATGCCGCTACCTGATGTGTAGCGGCTTTCTGGTGTAAGGGCCTCTGGTAGGCTGAGAGGCATAGAGGGGTGTTTCTTGTGCGCGATTTGTATCCACCGATTGAAACCTTGCACCACGGCTTTTTGCCTGTTTCAGATGTGCATACGCTTTACTATGAGGTTTCCGGTAATCCAGGCGGTAGGCCCGTGATCGTGTTGCACGGCGGCCCAGGCGGTGGAAGTCAACCCAAATACCGCCAGTATTTTGACCCGGCGCGGTGGCAAATCATTCAATTTGATCAGCGTGGCTGTGGCCGCAGTACACCTCATGCCGAGCTACGTGAGAACACAACCTGGGATTTGATCGCTGACATTGAGCGGCTACGGCTGCATCTGGGTATTGAGCAGTGGTATGTGTTTGGTGGCAGTTGGGGCAGTACGCTGGCGCTGGCCTATGGGGTGACGCACCCTGAGTGCTGCCTAGGCTTTGTGTTGCGGGGCATTTTTATGCTGCGCCCCGCCGAGCTGCGCTGGTTTTATCAGTACGGTGCGAGTGAGATTTTCCCGGATGCGTGGGAGTCGTATCTGGCGGCTATTCCGGAGGCTGAGCATACAGATTTGATGCAGGCTTATTATCGTCGTTTGACCAGTGAGGATGCTGCCACGCGGTTAGCAGCAGCAACGGCTTGGTCGCAATGGGAAGCCAGCACAAGCAAGCTTTTGCCAGATCATAACCTTGTCGATCGCTTTGGTCAGGCTTTTTTTGCTGAAGCCTTTGCCCGCATTGAGTGTCATTACTTTGTCAATGCTGGCTTTTTTGAGGAGCCCAACTACCTGCTGGAACGAGTTGAGTGTCTGCGCCATCTGCCAGGCGTAATTGTACAGGGACGCTATGACGTTGTTTGCCCGGTACGCTCGGCCTGGGATCTGCACCGTGCCTGGCCGGAAGCCAAGCTTGAGATTGTTGCAGAGGCGGGGCATTCGATGTCTGAGCCGGGCATTCGGAGTGCTCTGATCGCCGCAACTGATGGGATGGCTGTGCTTTAACGAGACAGTACACAGGTGCAATCGCGAGGCGCTATAATGTCTGAGCTTGCGGATGTGGCGGAATGGCAGACGCGCTAGACTTAGGATCTAGTCTTGCAAAAGGTGTGGGTTCAAGTCCCACCATCCGCATTGATAAGCCTCTGGGATTGGGGTTTTGCTGAGGTTGAAATAGCCGAGCCGAGGGTACTGCTGATTTTTCAGCTTGTTTTAGGCTGAAGGTGACGTAAGCTAAAGCGGTTTTTGGGCAACAAGCACACCCATCAGATCAAGGGTGAGGCTCTGGTAGCAAACATTGATAAATCCGACGGCGGCGGCAAGGGCGACTTGCTCGGAACTGTTGGGAAAAGGGACAAGACTTTGGGAGATATAGTCATACTCGGCGGCAATACCCAAGAGCCGTGCACAGGGCACAACTACAGTATTCAGATAGCTCTGCTGCAGCCAATAACGGGGATCGTTAGGATCGAGGCGCTGAAAATCGAGAATGGCGCAGATCCCACCGGGCTTGAGAACACGCCAGATTTCGGCCAGGGCTTGGGGAATATTACCCACATTGCGCAGACCATAGCCCATGGTGACAGCATCAAAACGATTGCGATCAAGGGGGAGTTGCAGCGCATCACCTGATAACCAGATCACGGTGTGGGAGCGTTGTCTCGCGATCGCGAGCATGTCCGCCGCAAAATCAACGCCAATAACCCGCCCTTGTGGCCCTACAGCAGCGGCAAGTTCAAGGGCAAGATCACCTGAACCGCAGCAGATATCCAAGGCTAAGCCCCCAGCCGGCACCTGAGTCCATTGCACCGCCTGCTGCTTCCAGCGCTGATGTAAACCCAGACTTAAAAGGCTATTGAGCAGGTCATAGTGGGGCGCAATGCGATTAAAAAGGGCTTGAACACGCTCGGACATAGACGGTGCGATTGAGACCTCTACTACTTTAATAGTTTTACTGTAATGGTTTCGGCTGACCGATTCTGTTACGAGGATGCACAGCCTCTGAATCAGGTTGTGTGGGGCATGTTGCACTGTTCCTAATCTGGCGCTGATCTGGCGCTGGTCAGGCGTTGGCACCGCCATATCTTCATCATCATTGGGCCAGAGTCCGGCGAAGTTTTTTGGTAGGCTGAGACACATCGCGCCGAGGTGGCTATGGTACGAGTTGGCATTGTTGGGGCGTCAGGCTATGGCGGTGTGCAACTGGTGCGTCTCCTGCAAGATCACCCCGAGCTGCACATTACCTACCTGGGCGGGCAGGGCAGTACTGGCAGGCCCTACCGCGATCTCTACCCTCAATTTGATCTTGACCTGGTTGTTGAACCCGTTGATGTTGATCTGATCAGCGAAAAGTGTGATGTAGTGTTTCTGGCGCTGCCCAATGGCCTCGCTCAGACCATGGCACCGGAACTGGTTGCCCGTGGATTGAAGGTACTCGACCTCTCAGCCGATTACCGCTTCAAAGATTTGGAAACCTACCGCAGTTGGTACTGCCCTCAGGCGGTTGACTGGCCGGCTGCTGACCATGTAGCCGCCAACCAGACGGCTGTGTATGGTCTGCCCGAGCTGTTTCGCTCAGCGATTGCCGAAGCGAGCCTCATTGGCTGTCCGGGTTGCTACCCGACCTCGGCCTTGTTAGCCCTAGCACCGCTCTTGCGCCAAAGTTTGATCGACATTGACACGATCATTATTGATTCCAAATCAGGTGCTTCGGGGGCCGGACGAGCTGCGAAAGTTGAGAGTCTTTTTGCCGAAGTTGATAGCTCACTCCATGCCTACGGCGTGGCACAACATCGACATACGCCCGAAATTGAGCAGATTTGCAGCACCCTCACCCGCGAGCCTGTGATGGTGCAGTTTACGCCCCACCTGGTTCCGATGGTGCGGGGGATTCACACCACGGCCTATGCAACCCTGCGCGATCCGGGCTTGGTAACAGAAGATCTGCTGACCCTCTATAGCAGCTTTTACAAGGTGTCGCCGTGGGTGACGATTTTGCCACCCCGTACAACCCCGCGCACCAAGTGGGTGATTGGTAGCAATCGCTGTTTGATCGGTCTCGCGATCGACCCCCGAACACAGCGGGTCATTGTCTTATCGGTGATTGATAACCTGATCAAGGGTCAATCGGGCCAAGCTGTGCAATGTCTCAATATTATGTTGGGCCTACCCGAGACCCTGGGGCTGCCGAAGTTAGGTTTCTATCCCTAAGCACTTTATTGATCACTCAGCAGACCAGGGTCGTTATCCTTGGCATCTCAAAATCTCCTAAATTCCGAGCGGATTAATGGAGTTTGTGCAATGATGGCAATAGACAGTCATCGGAGATGTGGTTATGGTGCTGCAACTAGGCGATACCGTGCCGAACTTTACTCAGCAATCGAGTGAAGGCACAATCAATTTTTATGAATGGGCCAGTGATAGCTGGGTTGTGTTCTTCTCGCATCCAGCCGACTACACGCCGGTATGCACCACTGAGCTCGGTGAAGTCTCGAGGCTTCAGGGTGAGTTTAGCAAGCGCAATGCCAAAGTCATCGCCCTCAGCGTAGATAGTGCGGAATCTCACGCCGGTTGGATTGGCGATATTAATGAAACTCAAAGCACGACCGTCAACTACCCCATTCTTGCGGATAGTGATTACTCAGTCTCGAACCTGTATGGCATGATTCACCCCAATGCCAATGCGAAGCTGACGGTACGGACAGTGTTCGTGATTGACCCGGCCAAGAAATTGCGCCTGACCATTACCTATCCGCCGAGCACAGGCCGCAACTTTGACGAAATTCTGCGGGTGATTGATTCGCTGCAACTGACAGATAAGTACAGTGTGGCAACACCGGTGAATTGGCAGGATGGCGAGGATGTCGTGGTTTCGCCCTCAATTCCGACCGAAGAAGCGAAGCAGAAATTCCCGAAGGGTGTGACGGAAATTAAGCCCTATTTGCGCATGACCCCCCAGCCGAACAAGTAGCTGCTTGACTTCTACTTGACTACTAAAGGGGCCAGCAATCAGAGGTGCCCATTCCCCTCTCCTAGATTAAGAGAGGGGTAAATATTAAAGGTAGGATTTCAAGCTACACACCTGTTAATTGCCGTTGGTATATGGCTTAATGGTTTACACATCGGGTAACTGCCCATGTACGCTGACTCTGAGTCTGTTGAAGCGCTCCTTCGCGAGGCTGGCCTGCCTACGGCTGATTTGGCGAGCCGTCCGGCTGTGATGCACATGATTCACAAAGACGGCGTGCTGGTCGCGATCGTTGGTGTGGAGGTTTGGGGTGAGGTGGGCCTGTTGCGTTCGTTGGCGGTGGCACCACCCTATCGTAGCTAAGGGTTAGGCACCCGTCTTGTGAGGCAGGCTGAAGACTGGTCACAGCAGCAAGGCTTGAGGGTGCTGTATCTCTTTACGGAGTCGGCAGCGGTTTTTTTTGAGCGCTTAGGGTATCAACCGATCCCACGCTCGGAGGCTCCCCTCGCAGTTACGACAACGACACAGTTTCAGAGTCTCTGTCCGGTCAGTGCCACCTTGATGCAGAAGTTACTGAGCGGGCAGTGACTTTAGCTTTGATCGACATTTTGATCTGTGGGGAGTTGTTAAAGACGGCTCATATACAGACATTACAGTTTTGTTACAAAGGCTGGAACCGCCGCCTTGAGCCACTGAGATCGCGGTGGCTTCGCGATATGATCGCCCTTATAACGGTCGCTTGGAATTATAAAAATGTTTGGTCAGTACGAAGTTTTCATTCAGTTAGCGCTACTTGCCCTCATTGTCTTGGCAGGGCCGCTGGTCATCTTCTTCCTTTATATCCGTGGCGCTGACATGTAACCGTTATCGAGATATGACTGTTCCTCTTAAGGATGAGACAGTTTTAGTCCCCCATGCCTCAGCGGAACTTGAGTTCGGGGCGATTTCAGTTCCCTGATGAATGGTCTCACTCTTATTCAGAATGACTATATCCATATCAATGGCTCAAGCTGGTAAGGTCGCTGTGTCAGGGATTGACGGCCAACGCCTGCCAGCTTTTATCGTCGCGGGTGTAAAGCGTACGGTTTTGCGGTTCGCCCCGCAGTTGCAGATGATCGACAGTGTGCGGGTTGAGGCGTAAGAGGATAAACTCAGGCGGCGGCTCGGGATCAGCTGGAGCGGCATCGAGAAAGGGGATATCGTGATCGCGGGGTGCTTTTGGCGTGGGCCAATACCAAAGTAGGCGACCCTTCAGCGAGATTTTTTCCCACAGGGCTTGGCGTTCGGCCTGATGTACGGTGCTGGTGGCCGTGATCAGAGCGGCAGCACCACTAAAGCGAAACTGCTCGCGAGTTTTGGGAAAGTACCAGCAGACAGCGGCTTGGGGACAGTGCTGAATATGCTCAATTTTGTCGCTGCGAGAATCGACCGCAAACTGCAACACATCACCATCTAGGTTGCGAAATACCACCGTGCGAACGGCGGGCATGCCATCCGGGCTGACCGTTGCCAACTGAATGTAGCGCACGCCTTCATAGCTGCGGTTGCGGTGGAGAGCGCCTTGAAGCGCGGCTTGCCAGGTCATGATTTACTCGGCTGCTTTGGCGGGTGGTTTGCCGACATTGGCTTCGACAATGGTGATCAGTTCTTCTTCCTGGAAGGGTTTACCGAGAAACTCGTTAGCACCCGCCATACGCGCTTTAATTCGCTCGGTAAAGCCGTCTTTGCCAGTCAGCATTACAATCGGAATCGAACGGAATTGAGCCGTTTTGCGCAACATCGAGCAGAGTTCGTAGCCATCTAGTTTGGGCATTGCCACATCGCACAAAATCATGTCGGGCTTGAGAGTAAAGACCCGACTGAGGGCTTGGAGGGGATTGCCGATAGTCGTGACTTGGTAGCCAGCGCTCTGGAGATAATATTCGACAGATTTTTGAATGGCCATGCTGTCGTCAATACAAACAACATGGGGAACTTGGCCATGGGGCACACTGGGGGGCGGATCACCAACGACTGGGGCGTCACTGAGCTGAACGGTACCACCTTGGACATAGGGGTAGAGGGCTTTGGCCACAGTTAGGACATCGCGCCCGAGATAGCGGCTCATTTGTTGAAGGCTAGTTTTGCCATCGGCCCAGACGCTAAAGGCTTTGTAGACCTGGGGTGGCAGGTTTTTTTGGAGGGCGGCGGGGTTGATGATGGTTGGGATTTGGGCCGGTGAGATGATGTGGGGATAGAAGCGTTTCCACTCTTGGAGGTTGCCGACGGTTTCTTTGAGGAGTGGACTCATCGGAAAAACGGCGAGTTGGGGTGAAAGGGGTGCGCCAGCTTCGAAGATAAATGAGCCCTGAACAAGACTACAGACATCGAATAAGACTTCACGCAGCATCCCAATCAGAATTTGGCGGCTGTGGTCGGGGGTTACTTTGTGGTGTTCGAGCAAGGCCCAGAGGCGCGTGTATTCGGGGGTGTTGGTAGCTGATTTGGGCGGTATCTGGACTTCATCGAGGCTGGCCTCGGCGTTAAAACGGCGGAGATAGTCGCGCAGGCGCGCGAGGGAGCCTTCACGTTCTGAGGCGTAGATAACGCCACCGTTTGCACAGAAGATGTACCAGTATTGAGCGGTGCTCGCTTCGACAAAGAGCACACCGGTGCGCTGGCCGAGCTCAATCAATTGCAGGATGCTGCGAATGTCGATTTCTTGAAGCTTGCCTTGCATAAACCCTGGTTGCAAACAGTATTACTATGCTATGCCCTGTCATGCCGTTGCGCTGCGCCTGAGATCACGATTACTAAGATGTATCCAGAGCCGATCCTGCGTGCCTAGCGACACGCAGCGCTGGGGTAGCCGACTATGCTAGGGTCAGCAGCAAGCTCGTACTCGATGTTCTGATGACGTACTACAATTCGCGATCGCGACGTGGCCCTGACGATGAATCCCTTGAGGATGATTTAAGTACTGAGGATTTGGCCGCCGATCTCGATGATGCGGTTGCTGAACCGGAGCGCACGGTGGACGTTCCGGCGGCGACTGTCGGCGCAAGCCAGGGAGAGCGACGACGGCGGCGGCGGCCTCGGCCTACTGGCGCAGATGCAGTCAATGCAGAAGGGCGTTCAACGGCGGCAGCAGGTACAGCAGATCGTGATCCGGCCGCTCGCAGCACCCCTCGTAGTGAGAATTACCGGGACAGCACAACAGGGTATACGGGTGGTTATGGTCGCGACACAGGCCGTACAGAAACAAGCCGTGCAGGCGAGCGCACCTATGACAGCTACAGCGGTGGACGTGAGCGCTCAGCCGATCCGGGTGATTACTATGGGTCGGGCGGTGGCAACTACGGCGGTGGTGGCGGTGGTAACTACGGCGGCTATGGTTATGCACGCCGTGAGAACGGGCGACCCCGCTTTAATGTCGGCAACATCACGGTTTTGGTCGCGAGTGCCCTGATTTTCTTTTTTGGTGGCTTTGCCCTGCGCGATGTCTTTACGGCCAACAGCGGCTTTGATGATGAACGCCCGATTCAGGCGCAGCAAGTACCAGAAAATTTGCGCGAGTTTTGTGTTTCCTACAATGGTTATCCGTCGTTCACGCTGATTAATGTGACGACAACTTCTGCGTTGACGGCAACTTCGGTGCCGGTGTTGCGACTCAATACCTGCACGATCCCCACCAAAGAAACAGCGAATGCCTTGCAAGCGCTGGGGGTGCAAGAGCGCTCGGTATCGGTGGGTTTGCAGTTGGGTGGCTCGAACTTGACCCTTGTAAATCTCCCCTTAGCCGATACCTTGGCACGGCAGTTTTATGCTCGCTATCCGGGGATGCGGGAGCGGCTGCAAGGGAACACAGACGAAGCACGCATTAGCAGCCTCGAAATTGAAATTGCGGAGACGTTGACTGCCGACATCGAAGGATTAGCACTACAAAACCTGATCCGAACCAACAAACCCAATGTCTATGCGATTGCGCCGGGTCATGTCTTTAATTTGCAGCCCAATATTGGCCGCGACTTTGCCCAGTAGCCCGGGCATGGTGAGGTCTTATCATCGGGTGCCGATTGATGAATGTCACGAGCCCCTTGTACCTCTTGTCGCTGAGCTAGCCTGTCTGCAACCGCACCCCTACCAAGCTTTGGGTGCGCCCTACGGCTCGCGATCGCCCAATTGGCTACGGGCCGGGGTTGTGCAGCGCTTAGAGATTGCTCAGCAGTGGTTAGCAGAGCAGCAGTCGGGTTGGCAGTTGGCGCTGTATGATGCCTATCGCCCGGTGGCAGTGCAGGCGTTTATGGTAGAGCAGACGCTGCGGGAGCTGGCGGCGCAAGAGGGGCTGGATCCGGTTCGCGATGGCCGTTGGCCGGTCGGAGACCATCGCGAGCAACTTCTGCCCCAAGTCCTGCAATTCTGGTCGCCACCCAACTCTGATCCGGCGATGCCACCGCCCCACAGCACGGGGGCTGCGGTAGACCTGACCCTGCGGACTGCTGATGGTTGCTTAGCCGATATGGGTTCACCGATTGATGAGCTGTCGCCCCGCTCCTATCCTCAGGCGTTTGTCGATCAACCGGAGATTCAGGCTCGCCGTGATTGCCTGCGCTCAGCCATGCTGGCGGCGGGTTTTTACCCGCACCCGCAGGAATGGTGGCATTTTAGTTATGGCGACCAAATGTGGGCCGAAGCCAAGACAACAACAGCAATGTATGGGCGGGTTGATTGAGGGACTGTGCGCATTGAAACGCCATGGCTAGAGGTGCTGCTGGATTGCCCCGGCATCCATGCCTGTTATACCTATGCCATTCCGGCAGATCTCGCGATCGCGATCGGTGATATTGTCGCCGTGCCCTTGCAGCAGCAGGTGGTTGCTGGGGTTGCTTTGCAAGGGGTGGCGGCTCTGCCTGTTGATCTCGAAGCCAAAGCGATTCGTAGCGTTGAAGATGTTTTGGCACCGGGGCTCTTGCCCGCCGATTACTGGCCGCTGTTGCATCATGTAGCGGCGACCACGGCCACACCCTTGGCTCAGGTGATTCGCGCAGCCTTGCCGCCAGGTTTGCTGGGGCGCTCTCAACGCCGCCTCAAAGTGATTCAGCCACCCACACTACCGACCTCGCCGCTTGCTAACCAAGTGCTGGCTGTGTTTGCAGCCCACAAGAATGATCTGGCTTGGACCTATCTGCGGCGACAGCTACGCGGTGCAAGCGTCGGTTTGCGCGAACTTGAGCGCCAGGGTTGCATCGAACGCTATTGGCAAGATGTCAAAACAACCCAACCCCGTTACCAGCAGGTTGTCACACTCCTTGCGGCGGCACCCGATAGCCTCACAGCCCGACAGCACGAGATTCTGGCCCTCCTGAAGCGCTTTGGCGGCGAGCTGTACCTGAGTGAGTTGCTTTCGCAAACGGGGGCCAGTCGCAGCACGATTCAAACTCTTGCTCGCAAAGGGGCTGTCAGCCTCGAAGCCCGCCAAGTGCAACGTCGTTTGAATCTGCCTGCAGTCGATCGCGACCAGGCGCTTACCCTCACCTCGGCCCAGGCGGCGGCGGTGGCAACCCTCACAGCCGCAACTGAGGGAACCTTTTTGCTGCAAGGGGTAACGGGTTCGGGCAAAACTGAGGTGTACTTGCAGGTGATTGCAGCGGTGCTGCTGCGACACCAATCGGCTTTGGTGCTGGTGCCCGAAATTGGCCTCACCCCTCAGCTCACCGACCGCTTTCGGGCTCGCTTTGGCGATCGGGTGGTGGTCTATCACAGTGGCCTTTCAGAAGGTGAACGTTACGACACCTGGCGGCACCTGATTCAACCCCAGCCCCAGGTGATTATCGGCACGCGCTCGGCAATTTTGGCCCCGATTCCGCAGCT
The DNA here is from genome assembly GCA_964484905.1 of uncultured bacterium. GTDB lineage: Bacteria > Cyanobacteriota > Cyanobacteriia > Thermostichales > PCC-7336 > CAZAGN01. The sequence goes on from CAZAGN010000001.1 coordinate 16,775, forward strand.
CGGGCTGATTGTTCTCGATGAAGAGCACGACAGCAGCTACAAACAAGACCAACCCCAGCCCTGCTATCACGCCCGCAGTGTTGCTCAGTGGCGATCGCGACAGATTCCCTGCCCCCTAATCCTCGGCTCGGCCACGCCCGCCCTTGAGACCCTGACCACCGCCACAAGCCAACTCAAGCTACCGGCCCGTGTTGGCGACCGCCCCCTGCCGCCCGTTGAGATTATTGATCTGCGCGAAGAACTGCGCCAAGGCAACCGCAGCGTTCTCAGTCAACCGCTCCAAGATGCCCTGCAAAAAACTCAGGCTCAGGGCGAGCAGACGATTCTGTTTATGCCCCGCCGGGGTCACAGCACCTTTGTCCAATGCCGGAGTTGTGGCTATGTGATGATGTGCCCTCACTGCGATGTTTCGCTGACCTTTCATCAGGTGGGCGAACGCTTGCGCTGCCATTACTGCGGCTATCACCAAGGCCAACCCGACCAATGCCCCGACTGTGGTTCGGGCTATCTGAAGCATTTTGGCAGCGGCACCCAGCGCGTTGTCGAGACCCTCGCCCAACAGTTTCCGGATTTGCGGCTGCTGCGTTTTGACCGCGACAGTACCCGCCAAAAAGACGGCCACCGCCAAATTTTGCAACGCTTTCGCGATCGCGAGGCCGATGTCCTAGTCGGCACGCAAATGCTCACCAAAGGTATCGACATCGCTAATGTGACCCTTGTTGGCGTGGTTGCGGCCGACCCCTTGCTCAATCAATCCGATTTTCGGGCCAGTGAGCGGGCCTTTCAGATCCTGACCCAAGTGGCAGGCCGGGCAGGCCGGGGCGATAAACCAGGTCGGGTTCTGATTCAAACCTATCTACCCGACCATCCCACCCTCGCCAGCGTCAAAACCCATAACTACGACCATTTTTCTGAGAGCGAACTGAGCCACCGCCAAGCCAGCGGCTACCCGCCCTACCGCCGCCTCATAGCCTTCCATCTCAGTGGCAGTGATGCCAGCCGTGTCGAAAGTGCTGCCTTTGCCCTAACCGAGCAGCTCCCCGATCTGATTCCTGCCGAAATTTTGGGGCCATGTCCTGCGCCCATCGCCCGTATTGCTGGCCAAACTCGCTGGCAACTCCTATTACGCGAGCTCCCTGACCAAGCCTGGGATTTCGTGGCGCTAGCACCGATTTGGGAGCAGCTGCAGACTGGTACGGGTGTGAAGCTTCGGCTGGATATTGACCCCCTCAATTTGGGGTAGGGATATCCTGACTGATGCGGGCGGGGCAACGGTAAGCAGAGTTAGCTAAATACTGCCACTGACCAGACAATTGGCCCTCAATTACAAGCAGCTTAAACCGGTGGTAAACCGTATCATTGATTAATCCATCCGCTTTATGCATGGAATGTATGCGGTAACTGCGTTGTTCTCACCCAAGTTTCTGACTAGCCTAGAAGCAGGCTTGGGAAACAATTATGTTCGAATTAGTGCCATTCCACAAATTTCGCGACACGCCCAGTGTTCGCTTTTTCGACATCACGATCGCGAACTCGAATGCCCGCGATTTGGTCTTCCATGATGGCCCCGCCACCAGCCCTAACGACACCGCCGAAGGTTACTGGCAGTTTTATCTGCACCCTAACCAAGAAGATAACCTGCTTGCTGTTTCGGGTGGCCGCACCTTTTATCTCGTTAACTTTAGCTGGCCGAACCCCTTTCACATTGTCCGTCTCGATGCCAACCGCCACATCCTCAAAATTCCGCCGGGTACCTTCCACCGCTCGGTCTCCGATGCCGAAGGTTCGCTGGTGCTGAATCAAGCCCTACGCACCGCCCGCGCCACGATCGCGAGCGAGTTCCGCGTCTACAACAGTGCCGATATTCCTCGCCTGCTGCGGGCAACCTCACCCCAAGCGCCACTGCCCGAACTGCATGGCTTTGAGCGCCTGCGGGTCGCTTAAGGACTATGGCTGACCAAGCTCGGGCTTAAACCTTCAGAGGCTCGGTAGATGTGATCAGATCGTCTTTGGCTCGCTCCGCCGCCAGCTTGGGCTGAAGGTAGAGATTATCGACGACGACAGCAATACCGGCAAACCAGGGGGGTGTAATGATCGCCCCCAAAATGCCGAAGATCTGTACCCCTGCTAGCACCGACAGCAATTGGTAGAGCGGGTGAATGCCGACAACGCTCCCAACCAACAGTGGGTCAAGCACATAGGTTTCGACGTTCTGCAAAACCACATAAAAGGCCAGCACCCAGAGGACAGTCCAGCCGCCTTGGGTGATCGCCACAATCAGGGCGGGAATTGCCCCGAGTACGGGGCCGATGAAGGGAATGAGGTTCGTGAGACCCGCAATTGTGCCTAAGCCGAGGGCAAACTGCGATAGGCCGAGAAAGCTAAGGCCAATGGTTGTCGCTAGGGCCAAAATCAACGAGACTACGAAGCGCCCGCGAATATAGGTACCCATGCGGCGGCTGATCGGTGGCACTTGGGCGGCAAGGCGCTGATCCCAGGGTTGGGGAATCAGACGGGTGAAGCGATCTACGAGGGTTTCGCTATCCGAAACCATGTAGCCAGAAATAAAGAGGGCAAGAATCACGCTTAGCAGAGCGCCAACAATGTTGCGGGTAATCGAAATTGAGCTGAGCAGGAGCTGTTGGCTGGGCTTGACGACCCAATCAACAATCGAGCGCAGATCGAGAAATTTCGCGATCGCTTCGCTTTGGTTGCCCTCACCAATGTTAAACAGGTTGGCGAAGAGTTCGGGGCGGCTGTAGCTGAGGGTGATCGCCGTTTCCCGAAGCCAGATAACGATGGTCTCGATCGCGATCGGCACCTGACGCGCCAACTGCTCAATCTGACTAATGACGGTAGGGCCCACCAGCAGCGTAATCCCCACAAGGCCCGCAATCACACCCACATAAATCAACAGCACCGCAATCCAGCGCGGCAGCCGTAAGCGCTCGGCAGCAGTCACAATCGGACTGACCGTTGCGGCCAAAACAATCGCAACCATCAGCAACACAAAGAGGCTGCGTAGCTTCCAGAGTGTAAGCGCCGTCAGGACTAGGGCTGCAACCACAATCCAGCTCGTTAAGGTGACAGAAATTTTCTGTTCTCGCATACACTTCCGTTTGATGCTGTTCCTATTATGCGCGATACACTACCGCACACTACAACTGCCGCACACTCGCAC
>CAZAGN010000001.1:20055-23256 GCA_964484905.1 uncultured bacterium
AGCCCCGTCATCGCGATCGCGAGCACCCAGCCCGCCACAGTCCCCTCCAGACTAATCGCCCCCTCAGTGCCCGCAGCAACGGGTTGGCCGGTCGTAATCAAAAATGTCCGCTGGCCGTAAGCCTTACCCACCTCGCTGCTGGTTGTATCAGCTAACTTGGCCGCAAAACTAGCGCAGTAGGCCAGCCACCACAGCGGCTGGGGCAGCACCGCATTGCCAACGGCACAAACCGCACCCGTAAAGGCCGAACCCCAGACATTCTCGGGGCCACGGGCACCACCCCGTTTTTCGGCAATCCCCTTCGCTTCTTTAATCGATTGCCCAAGACGGGTAAAGGCCACACCCACCACAAAATAAACCGCGACAATGACATAGCCACGCCAGCCCCAGCCGCCCCACACCAGGACCCCTAGCAACCAGGCATGGACTAAACCAGCGGGTGTAAGCGCCTTTTGCTGGGCCAGCCAGCCCCCAAGGGCTAGTGGTGTGTTGATGGCCAGAGCCCAGAGCCAGCTTGTCATCAGCAACAACTCAACACACTACAACTCAATTCGCTGGAAGGCTTGCCCTTGCCACTGATACAAAGCCGCTCGACTCGATCCGGGTGCGTCTTCGGTAGTGACCAAAATGCTACCGGGCTGAAGGCGCACCGTCGCGCCGTTAAGGTCGCTCACGCTCAGGAGCGGTGTCAGGCCCTCACGCCCATATTCCAAAACAACCAATGATCGCAGCAGGGCAACACCGCCCCGCTCCGTAAGCAGGACGAGGGTTGGCGCTTCGCGATCAGTCAAATCTTGCCGCAACTGCACATCAATGATGCGGCCCGGAATCGGCTGAGCCGTTTGCAATAAATTGAACTGAAATGTATCAACCTGCTCGAAGGCCAGAATGCGCACCACTGGTTCAACACTGCTCTGGCCACCCACCTCAAAGACTGCCGCGAGCTCGGACTGCCCCGTAATCGGCAACAAGCGCAGGTTTTGGCCACGATTGCCGCGAATAAAGTCCCACCAAATCGACTGGTTAAACAGTTGTCCCAACGGCGAGTTTGCCTGGTTAAACTCAAGGGTCTGCGGTGAAACAGTCTGCTGAGCCTGTGCGGGCGCGCCAGCCAAGCCTAAAATTACGACGGCCAAAAGTCGCCACACACTGCCATACCGTTCACGCCTCGCCCGTATTCTATCGTTGGATACGGGCCCCACGCTTACCGATTTAGCGGCGATCAGCTCGATTTCTTGGCAGCCGCTAAGACAAGCTGGCCAAAATCTTCTGGACGATTTCTACGCCTGTGGCTGCCTGCCAGCCAAAGATCCCCAGCATCACGATATTGCTGAGCACATGAATATTACGAGCCCAGTTTTTGCCTTCTAGCATCAGGGGGGAGAGGCTTGAGGAGATCACCAACAGCGAGGTCATGCCCAAACCCGCCAACAGGTGCGGGCCGACAAAGAGTTTGCCGTTATTCAGGTAGGTAACAGCCATACCGCCAAAGGTACCCAAAACAATCAGCACCATAAAGAGCGAGCCCATCTGAAAGTGCTTTTGCTTGACCTTGCCCTGAATGAGCTTTTTCTTGGCCTCATCTTTGACCGCCCCGGTACGCAGGCGACGAACTTGAACGCCCAAGTACAAAGCATAAAAGGCTAGGGCGAAGGTGGCCCACATCAACATCGGATGAAAAAACTGAAGATTAGTCTTCAGCTCAGGAGACAGTGCTAAATCCATGGTGCCGCGCCGACGTAAACTTTTATGTCAATCTTAGCGCGGCAGCAGCAGAACCGCCTGACTATCGTGCAACTCAAAATGAGCCAAGGAGTCAATGACGAGCCCGGGTGATGCGATCGCGATCGACCACTCCGCCATGTCTAGCTGCAACCAATCGGCAAGCGTAATCGCGGCTGGCTGGCCCCCCATGTGGGCGGCAAAGGCAACCCTGTCACCGGCTTTGCTTTGGCGCAGGCCATAAAACACACTATAGTCATTGCCACTAACGCGATTAAAGCGATCGCGACCGTCCAGATTCTCCCGCAGCCAGCTGTTCTGCCGCCGGAATCGTCGCAGCTCGGCATTGAACGCGGCCCGGGCGGCATCGACTTGCTCGGTATAAAGCGAGACATTGCAAACCTCATGGGCATCTTCCATAAAGGCCCGCGCAAACGCCTTCAGCTTTGGCACATCAAGGTTATGCAGCGCTGCCGCCTTACCCGGACGATTAAGTTGACTGAGGGCGGTTCCCCCTGGCGGACAGGCTAGCGGTGTTGCTTCATCCCAAGTGGTGGGGTCAATCTCACTCCCCAGGCAGGTCTGACACATCAGGCCCACGGCCTGAAGGTCGTAATCCTTGGCAACCATGGCATCACGCAGAGCATGGGTAAAGTCCCGCAGCTCTTTGTAGTGCTGAAAGCCAAACGCCTTAAGGCGCGGAAAAGCGGCTGCATCTTCGTAGGTTTCGGGTTCAATCTGCCAGTCCAAAAAGCCAGCCTCCTCTGCAACCACCTTCACGCCGTAATAATCATCGGTATTGCGAATAAAGCCCCAGGGCGCGTGCATCAGAGCATTGATAAAGTCCATCGGCAGGCCCGGACAAAAGCCATAGGTCAGCAGCATCGTTGCTGGGTTGTTGTAGGCGTTATCAAGCACCTCAGGTAGGGTCTTGCCCAAGTTCCAATTAATCGGCATCTCGGGGTTAATTTGGGTGCCCCGCCGCACCGTGTCGTGGTTGCCACAGCCCGTAATCCAGTGATCGCCGTGGTGCATCACCTCGCAGAGCCGTTCCCATTTGTGATCCCAAAACGAATCTAGGGCTGGTGTATTGTGGGCGAAAATGAGCGGCCCCCATTGGTAGGTTTGGGGCAAAAAGGCAATCACTTCGCGATAGGTCGAGGTTTTTTCCCAGCCCTCCTGGGGCCAAGGCCGACCATCCTCAAAAATGCCAAACAGTTGCCGTGTTTCGCCGCCAATCTCTTGGTGAACGTTATACATTTCTGTCAGGTAGGCATCGTCGTACTCGACCCGCCCCGAAAGGGGGTTAAAGAACTTAAAGTCTTGGGCGCCATCCACCCGAATGCCATCGGCACCACTATTGACGCGGCGGCGTTGCATCTCTAGCAAAATCGCCCGCACCGTCGGATTTTGGTGATTCACATCCTGGCCATACATATTGGGGCCTTTGAGGTAGCGACCATTCAGCAGCTCCTGGGC
>CAZAGN010000001.1:23356-28934 GCA_964484905.1 uncultured bacterium
GCTGAAATAGTCGCGATCGCGACGCTGGGCATTAAGGCAGTCAAAATCGTACAGCTCTGCCGGCGCAAACAAACCGTAGGGCAGCGAACCGGCCAACACATCATGCACCGTCACAATCTGCTGCCGCAGCACCTCACCGTCGTACTGCTCATTGAGATAGCGCAACCAATAGAGCGAGCCGAGCTGCGTCTTTGTCCCCGGCTGCATCCCCTCAATCACACCCCAAAAATATTCCCCCTGCTGCTGCAGCGGCAGGTGCTCGCAGCGAAATGCCACGGTCTGCTCAGGCAGGGTCAAATCTACCGGCGTCAGGGGTGTAAAGACCTCAAGATAAATATCCTTGGGCTGAATCGTCCCCGGTGCCAACTCCGGTGCCCAAAACCCAACCTCCGTCAGGCCATCGGCACGGTAATAGACACCCAATTTGCGAGCCAGTTTTTGCGCCTTGTGAAAGTAGGTATCTTCGCTGTGGGCAATCGCCTCTGCCCACGCAATCAATGCTGCCGTTGCTGCACCCTCTACCAAAAGCGCCACTGACGTACCCTCACTGAATAGGCACTAGCCTAGCATTTGCCATTCTCCCGCACGCTAGGGGAGTTAGAGTCAGAGTACGGCTAAGCGCACCATTCAGATAGCCACCTATTGCTGATCTCAAATCAGCCACAGTCTCAAAGAGTCCCTGAATACTACCTTTATTTATAGTTAGGTCAAGATGATGTAAATGGTTGCGGTGCCTGCTGTCTAGGTGATTCGCCGCAGCCAAAAGTTGACGTAGGATCACGCTTCATGTAGCATTGTTGCGGAATGAGTCGTTAAATTGAATACAGTTTTGTTTTATTTGCCGTGCTAGTTTGACGAGTAATGCGTAAGCGATACGACTCAGATCCATCAGTGTAGTATTGACCACGCGCCGTCAAAGCTGACTGTATCTACAGCTCAGTTCAAAGCGAGCCGTGTTGACCCATGGACAAGCTAGTCTTAGCAACTGATTTGGATGGTACTTTTTTGGGTGGTAGTGATAGCCAGCGCGCCGCCTTCTACGACCACCTCAACCGTTGGCGCGATCAGGTGACGCTTGTATTTGTTACCGGTCGCGATTTGGACTTCATTCAAGCCCTGCGAGCCCAGCCCGGCTTCCCCCAGCCTGACTACATCATTGGCGATGTGGGCACTACCATTGTCAACGGTGAAACCCTCAAGCCCGTGTCTGTCGTCCAAGATTGGGTTGCCGCCCGCTGGGGCGCTGCTAACGATCAGATCAAAGCGATGCTGGCTGACGAGCCTGGTATTGAGTTGCAGCCAGTCCCGACCGAACGGCGCGTCTCCTACTACTACAAACCCGCCGAGCTGCAACAGAGCACCGTCGATAAAATTGTTGCGGCGGGTTTTGACTGCATCCTCTCCGCCGAGCTGTACCTCGATGTCATGCCCCAAGGCATCTCGAAGGGACCAACCCTGCTGAAGTGCATCGAAGCCCTGGGCTGGAACGCTGACAACGTGATCCCCTGCGGCGATACCCTCAACGACCTCAGCCTTTTTCAGACGGGCCTCAAAAGTGTTGCTGTGGGTAATGCCGAGCCGAAGCTCGTAGCAAAGATTAAAGACATGGCCAATGTCTACCACAGCCCTGAGCCGGGTGTGGCCGGTATTTGGGATGGTTTGCGGGTGTATGGCAAAGATCTGGGTACAGCCGCCACGGTCTAGACAGGTGTTTCTAGGCAAGCATTGCGTAGCGATCAGGAACTGTTAGCCGAAATCAGTGCTGGTAACCGATCCCCCCTAGTAGCCGATCCCCTGTGGGTCAACCAGCCCGGAACTCAAGTTTTGTCGAGGAGTTATCCCCATGAAATCATCCCTAGTCATTCTGTATCACCGCGAACCCTACGATGAGGTGCGAGAAAATGGCCGCATTGTCTACCGGGAAAAGAAAAAGCCCAACGGCATTGTCCCCACACTCAAAGGCTTTTTCGTCAACGCCGACAGTGGCACCTGGATTGCCTGGAAATCGGTAACCGATAAGCAGCGCCTTGATTTTGAACGTCGCATTACCGTCGATGGCTGGGGTGACCACTGCGTTGTGCGGCGCATTCCCCTCTCTGCCAGCGAAGTCAAAGACTTTTATCACATCACCTCCAAAGAAGCCTTTTGGCCCATCTTGCACAGCTTTCCGGGGCAGTTTGATTACAGCTCAGCCAATTGGGAAAACTTCAAATACATCAATCAACTCTTTGCCGATGCAGCCTGTGAAGAAGCCGCCGACGATGCCCTCATTTGGGTGCACGACTATAATCTCTGGCTCGCACCGCTCTATATTCGCCAGCGGATGCCCCACGCCCGGATTGCCTTTTTCCATCACACACCGTTTCCCGCTGCCGATATTTTTGGCATTTTGCCGTGGCGCGAAGCGATTATCGAAAGCCTGCTGGCCTGTGACTTGGTTGGTTTTCACATCCCGCGTTATGTCGAAAACTTTGTTTCGGCCGCAGGTTCAGTGCGTCACCTCGAAATACTCGACCACGGCGATGTTGATCCCGCCTTTGCGCCTTTGGGTCAGGCTCTGGCTCAGCGGCAAATGTGTCGTCTGGTGGGCTATGGTGATCGCCAGATTCGCCTCGATGCCTTTCCGGTCGGCACTAACCCCAAGCTTATTCAAGACATTTTGGCGCGACCCGAAATCCAGACTAAGGTTGCTGAGATTAGGCAGCACTTTGCTGGCCAAAAGCTTATTCTTTCGGCGGGTCGGGTCGACTATGTCAAGGGCACCATCGAAATGCTCAAAAGCTACGAGCGCCTCCTCGAGCGGCGCGCCGATCTCCACGGCAAGGTGGTTTTGCTCAATGTCTCTGTGGCCCCTGCCGAAGGAATGCGGGTCTATCGCGAAGCCAAACAAACCATCGAGCAATTGGTGGGGCAAATTAACGGCAAGTATGCCACCCTCAGTTGGCAGCCCATTCGCCTCTTTACAAAGCCCTTTCCCTTTGAAGAGATGGTGGCCTACTACCGAGCGGCTGATGTGGCCTGGATTCCGCCTCTGCGCGATGGTCTGAATCTGGTTGCCAAGGAATATGTGGCGGCCCACAGTGGCGAAGATGGGGTGCTTGTCCTGTCTGAGTTTGCTGGCGCGGCAGTAGAACTTCCTAATGCGGTCCTGACCAACCCCTATTCGTTTAGCCGCATGGATGAAGCGATTGTCGAAGCGCTGGATATGTCGCCGGAGGCGCAAAAGCAACGGATGCAGGCTCTCTATCGGGCTGTGACCCGCTACGATGTGCAGCAATGGGCTAATCATCTCTTCCGTGAAGCCCAGGCGATTCCCAGCACAGCCGAGGAGGCGACAGTACTAGCAGGCACACCATGACCTTTGGCGCGATCCCCTTGGGTACCGACCGTTGGCGGTTAACGGTCTGGGCGCCCTACGCCAAACAGGTGGAGGTCGCGATGGGTGCGGGTGTTGGCTTGGCGACTGTGCGTCAGGCCCTTGAGCGTCAACCCGCAGGACTGTGGCAGACGGAACTGACTAACTGCTCGGCGGGCACACCCTATCAAATCGTTTTGGATGGTCAAGCCCGTCCTGATCCCGCGTCGCGCTGGCAGCCCCAGGGGGTGCATGGCCCCTCGGCTTTGTTCGATCCCTCAGCCCATCAATGGCACGATCGCGACTGGCGCGGCTGTGCGGCTTCGAACTTAGTAATCTATGAATTACACATCGGCACCGCAACCGCCGCTGGTGATCTCGATGCCGCGATCGCGATCCTGCCCCACATCGCCGATTTGGGGATCACCGCCATCGAGCTGATGCCCCTCGCCCAGTTTCCGGGGGCCCGCAACTGGGGCTACGACGGCACATTTCCCTACGCGGTGCAACACAGTTATGGTGGCCCCGCCGCTTTGCAGCGTTTTGTGGATGCGGCTCACCAAGCAGGCTTGGCTGTTCTTTTGGATGTTGTCTATAACCACCTCGGTCACGAGGGCAATTACCTTTGGGGGACGGCCCCTTACTTCAGCAAAGCCTACACCACACCCTGGGGGCCAGCCCTTAATGTCGATGGTGCAGGCTGTGATCAAGTCCGCCAGTTTTTTATTGAGAGTGCTCTTTACTGGCTGGAGACCTTCCATCTGGATGGCTTGCGCCTTGATGCCGTCGATTGGGTGATTGATGCTAGTGCCTACCCCTTTCTGCAGGAGTTAGGTGAGCAGATTGCCCGACTTGAAGCACGGCGGGGTACCCCTATTCACACCATTGCCGAGTCGTTATTAAATGACCCCCGCTTTATCGCGCCCGCAACCCAGGGCGGCTATGGTCTCTCGGCGCAGTGGACCGATGATTTGCACCACAGCCTGCACGCTTACCTGACCGGAGATCGACGGGAGTATTACAAAGATTTTGGTGAGTTTGCCCAACTGGTGGCCGCCTACAGTCACCCCTATATTTTTCAGGGGCAGTATTCTCAGTATTGGCAGCGTCGCCGGGGCACACCCCAAGCGCTACGTTTGCCACCCCAGCACTATATTGTCTACGCCCAAAACCACGACCAGATTGGCAATCAGCAGGATGGGCAGCGTCTGAGTCAGCAACTTTCGCCGCAATTGCAGCGGCTAGCGCTGGCGTTGATTATTCTTTCGCCCTATATTCCGCAATTGTTTATGGGTGAGGAATATGGCGAAACGGCACCGTTCCAGTTTTTTACTGACTACAGCGATCCGGCGGTGATTGAAGGTGTACGCTCGGGTCGCTCGGCGGAATTTAGTGAATTTTTTAGTGCTACCGTTGACCCCCAAGATCCAGAGTTATTCGCGGCCTCAAAGCTTCAATGGGCGCGCCTCAAAGAACCCGAACACCAAGCGCACTTGGCCTACACGCGCGCACTATTGCAGTGGCGGCGGAAACTTGTGAAGGGTTATCCCCAGGTGGTTGTGCCCCAAGCGGGTCAGCTCAGTTTGCAGTACGGCGACTATCGGGTGTTGTTTAATCTCGATCTGCAATTGAGCTTACCGGCAGGGTGTCTCTGGCAGGATGGACAGCAGGTGGCGATCTTGACAAAGGCTGGTACCTAGCTAAGTCTGGGAGTATTCAAGGAGTGCGGCAATGCTGACAGTTGCTGAATGGCTCGTGTTCTTGCAAGCGTGGAGCAACGAAGCGCTGCCCCTGTTGGCCCAAACCGACCCGGACACTCGCTCCGAATGGGCAGACATGGCCCTAGAGCAGGACAGTTTGCTCTTTGCCCCCGCAGATCCGCTCGCGATGGTCTTCGACCGACCGGAGGTCATCGCGACCGTGGAGACACAGCTTGCGGTGACATTACCCGAAAGCTACCGCCGCTTTTTGCAGGCCAGCAATGGCTTTGTTGTGCCTTTTCTCGATGTCGATGATGCGCTGCTCTTGCCAGTTGAAGATCTGCTCTGGCTACGAGATGGAGCACCGACACTGATTGAAGCGTGGTCGATGAATGATGATATCGAAGTTCCCGACGCGATCTACTTTGACTACGGCCCCGACCAAGATGTGATTCATATTCGTACACCGTATCTGCGCACGAGTTTGCAACTATCGGAATATGTCGAGTCTGCGGTGCTGCTG
>CAZAGN010000001.1:29034-64604 GCA_964484905.1 uncultured bacterium
GTATCTGCGCACGAGTTTGCAACTATCGGAATATGTCGAGTCTGCGGTGCTGCTGAACCCCAATATTCAAACCAGCAGTGGCGAATGGGAAGCCTGGGATTTTGGCAATCAATTTCCGGGTGCCTACCGCTATCCGAGTTTTGAGGCACTGATGCAGGGGCTTCGCGATCGAACTTTGGCCAACCTCCGCGATGCGCTTGCATGTAGTGAGTCCAGGAAATAACGAGACACTTTCAGAGGTTGGATGCCTTCTGGGCAGACTTCTTGGAAACAAAAAGTGTTTCGGTAATTGAAGATTTGACGATACAGTTGATCAACCACCAATCAATCGCAACCCGGCCATCCAGCTTCTCTAGGCCAATCTACGTACGAAAGTGCCACCCCTGCTAGCATCAATCAACCGCAAGATTTGCGGTGAAATTTAACGGTGAAACTTAAGGCTCTTTAGACCAACACGGCCGGCTCAAGCAGCCCCTTAGAGGCCAGGGTTTCGATCTCGTTCGCTAACTTGAGGGCTTTGAGCGCTTGCTCGCCGCCGACCGAAGGCTGGCTACCCCCGCGCACACAACTGACAAAGTGTTCGAGCTCGGCATACAGGGGCTCAACATTTTGGGTATAGACCTTCTCGATCAGGCCATCCTGACGATACAGCACCTGGCCGTATTCTGTGACGTAGTTGGCCGTGGTTTGGCGATGAATGAGAATTTCGTTATTGAGAAAATCGGCTTCAATGAGCGAGTCTTGGCAATGGGCGTTGATTTGGCGGAACTTGCGGTGGGTGATTTTGCTAGCCGTAAGGGTTGCGAGAATGCCATTGGCAAAGCGTAGGCTTGCGGTCACATAATCGAGGGGGCCATCGACGGTGGCGCGATTGCCATCGGCATAGAGGCTGACGACCGGTGAGGGCACTAGCTCAACGAGCAGATCGATGTCGTGAATCATCAAATCGAAAACCACCGAGACATCGTTGGCCCGGTTGGCGTAGGGGCTCATCCGGTCGGCTTCGATCGCGAGCAGCGATTCCCGTTGCAACACCTTGCTCAGCTCTTGAAAAGCGGGGTTAAAGCGCTCGATATGGCCGACCTGCAAAATACAGTTGGCATCAGCAGCGGCATTCACCAAGGCTTCGGCCTCGGCAATGCTGGCAGCGAGGGGTTTTTCAATCAGGACATGCACCCCCGCCTGCAGACAGGTCAGACCGACCTCGTGGTGTAAAATCGTTGGCACCGCCACACAGACCGCTTCGACGTGGGGCAACATCGCGCGATAGTCGTCATAGAAGCGCGCCTGGTAACGGCTAGCGATATCGAGGCCGCGCTCAACATTAACATCGGCTACACCGACAAACTCAACGTCTTTCATCAAACTGAGAACCCGGGCATGATGCTGCCCCATGTTGCCAACACCAATGACGCCCACAGGCAACGGTTTTGGGTTCATCGTTACAGCCCGAAATCAACCGCATCGTAACACGAGCACGGTGCGGTGCCGCCCTAAGTCGCCTGTGCTGGAAAATCGCAGTTGGTATCACACGCGAAATCATCCAGGCGCACGCCCAAGCCCAGACCAAGATTGGGATTCCGAGAGGCGTAGGTTGCGGTGTTAGATTAGACTGAGCACCTTAGGGAACGCTATGGTTGATATCTCGTCCCGCATTCGCAGCTTTACGCAGCGTGTTCTTGATCAGTCTCAGATTCGCGATTTCTTTTCTGAGCCCGATGTTAAAGATAGCCAACAAATTGCACGCGAACTGGCGGAAGCAGGCGATCGGGTCGTCCAGATGGCCCAGGTGTTTGCTGAGGTTGAGATTCTCAACCAGTTGCATAACCGCTTGGTGGGCGAATGCGAAGGGCTGCGCTACGAAAAGTCGAACCTGGAAACCCAGGTGATGGATCTGAACCAAGAGCGCAATGATATTGAGCCGCAGGTGTTTGTCCTGCGTGATGAGCTGCAACGGGCAACCAGCCAGCTCGATCAGACCCAACAGCGCGAGCGGATGCTGAGCGATCGCGAGCGGCAACTAACCGATATTGTTGCCCAGCTAGAGCGGCGGCGGGCGGTGCTGAACCAGGCCATCGAGAACCTGACCACCAAAGAGGCCGACTATATTGTCCGTACCCAAGAGCTATCAAAAACCATTAGCGATCGCGAGCAGCACGCTAACCAGCTCATGGAGGCAGTCAACCACTTTAACACCACCATTGCCGAGCTGAAAGGTCAGGCCGAGGAAGAAATCGCCCGTCTCAAAGCACTGGGTATTGAACCCACACTGACGTTGCCCGTGGTGCCTGAGCCGCCGGTCGAGGAGCCCACTTGGTCGGAGGATGATTATGACGACGAGTATTACGATGATGAGTATTACGACGATGAGCCTGCGCCCGTAAGCGAGCAGCGTGAACCCCAACCGGCCACCTGGAGCAGCGACCCATGGCAGCCTAGCCCGCCACCCACCACCACCGAGTGGGACGAGCCTCAATGGCAAACGGGGCCCGGTCAACCGCCCGCAGAGGAACCCCAGTGGCAGACGGGCAAACCGCAAGAAGCACCACCGCCCTCCGATTGGAGCTGGGGTAACAGCCCCTATTCTGATCCGTGGAAGTCGTAGTGGCGTGGGGCACGCGGGAGGCTGTATGGCTGAGGCGTTAATTCTTGATCGGGAGCGTTTGGCGGAGATTGCTGGCGACGATGAAGAGTTTGCTCAAGAAGTGCTTGAGGCTTACCTCGGTGAAGCGGCGGTGATGCTGACGCAGCTAACTACCGCCACCCCAGAGACGGTCAAAGCCGTCGCCCATCAGCTCAAAGGGGCGAGTGCCAATGTCGGTGCCCTTGAGGTGTGCCGCCTGGCGCTGGCGCTGGAAGTTGAGCCGAGCGATGTCGCCAGCCTGTTGCCGGAACTTCAGGTCGCGATCGCGAGGGTGCAGGCGGCTCTATGACCAAAGCCCTCAGCCAGCCTCTTGCTGATCGTAGCTACCGACGGGCGGTACGGGCCATTCGCTGCTCGGTGATTACGCCTACGCTCTTGCAGCATCTGTACGATAACAGTCTCGATAGCGCCGGGATTCGGGCCTTCCCGGGCGCACTGCACCGCCCTCTATCCGTCTTGGCAATCGAAAGCGCGATGATGTGGCTGCTGCAAGTGGGGGTGATTCGGCGTGAGGTCGATGGCCAGGGCTTAACCAGTCGCTTTCGGGTCACGGCCTTGGGACGGCAAGCCTTGCAGGAACCCCACCAAGCGCCCCGCTGGTATGACTATCTACTCGATTGGCTGGCGCGCTGGCTGACCTAGGCACCGACTATGCCTGACGGACGACGAGCATAAAGAAGCCCACGACAATAATGAAATAGCCAAAGGCTGCTTGGAGCTTTTGGCCATCAATGCGGCGACTGAGGAAGGCACCCAGCACCGTCCCCACACTCGCGGCGACCGTAAAGCTGGCGATCAAGAGCCAATCAAAGGTGACCTGATCGAGATAGCCGATAAAACCCGTGACCGACTTGAAGGCAATGATCACCAACGAGGTGCCCACAGCCTCTTTCATCGGTGTTTTGCCCAGCAATACCAAAGCCGGAATAATCGCAAAGCCACCGCCAATGCCGACAAAACCGCTCAGAACACCGACAACGAGCCCTTCAAGGGGAATCATAATCGCCGGCGGTAAAGGGGATTCATGAACCGTCAGGGTTGCTGGCCCCTTGTCGCGAATCATCAAGAAACCGGCAACCAGCATCAAGACCGCAAAGGCGATGAGCTGAAAGGTCGCACTGATAAACGGCAGGCTCGCCAGTCGCGCACCACCGTAGGCACCGAGCATTGCCGTGGGGGTAAAAATCGCCGCAATGCGCCAATTCACATTACCGGCGCGCCAGTGGGGAATAATCCCCAAAACACTCACAGCCCCAACGACAATCAAGCTCATGGCAATGGCAGTTTTAGGGTCGATCTGCATCACATAAACCAGGATCGGCACGGCCAAAACAGAGCCACCGCCACCAATAAGGCCCAGGCTGACCCCAATCGCGATCGCGAGTATATGACCAATCAGCATCAACATCCTGAATACCTTGAAATAAACGGCCTCTAACCCCGTAAAAAAGCCCTCCCAGACGGGAAGGCTAGCGCGTGCTACTGATTCCAGGGCATCCGCGCCAAGATCAGCGCCATGGCACAGGTGTTGCTGATGCCGGCAAAGACCAAACCCGCGCCAACAAAACCACTGAGGATAAGCCACGCGGGGCTAACCAAGGCGCCGAGAACCGTGCCGATAAAAACCAACGACCCAGCCGTGATTTGCACCTGGCGCATGATGCTAATCGGTGCGTTGCTGCCCTTAACAACCGGCAGCTCGGCGGCTTTCCAGGCATTAAGACCACCTTCCAGCTGATAAAAACCGCTGATGCCCGCTTCTTCGAGCAGGGTTGCCGCTTGTCGCGAGCGGTTACCGCTTTGGCACATCAGGACTAGGGTTTTGCGACTGGCAGGGATGGCCTCGGGCTTAAAGCGCGAAAGGGGGACTGAGATCGCGGCGGCAATCCGTTCACCCCGGAACTCGCCCGGCTCGCGCACATCCACGAGCAACACATCACTGAGTTGGTGCTGCAGACTTTGGGGCTCGAGCCCTTGGCTGGTTGAAACGGTCATTGATCAATACTCCTCATCATTGAAACAGGCATTAAACAAGGCAGGCTGGCAGAGCATCCGCAAAAACCTAGACTAGAACATTGCCACATTTTTCGTTGGCAGGTACGGCTTCCATAATCTTGGCGGGTTGGGGCAGATTCAGGTTAGTCATGATGTGGACATAGGCATCGCGATCGCGAAGGGTACCCTGCTCAAGATCAACAAAACGCGGGTTGTAGCGCTTTTCTTCGGCAATCGTCGAGACCATACGGCCATGGTAGTCATGGCCCGGATAAACCAGGGTTTCATCGGGCAAGTTAAAGAGTTTGTGCGTCACGCTGTGATGCAGGGTGGCCGCATCGCCGCTCTGAAAATCTGTCCGGCCACAGCCGCGAATCAGCAGCGCATCACCCGTCAGTACCCGATCGCAATTGACGTAGTAGGCCATATGGCTGTCGGTGTGTCCCGGCGTCGCGATCGCAACAATCGGCACATCACCCAACATCAAGGTTTCACCATCGGCCACATAGCGATCCGCACAGGCAGCATTGGCCCCCACCGGCACAATACCCTGACAGCCGAGATCATCCCGCAGCTTACCTGTGCCCGTGATGTGGTCGGCATGGACGTGGGTCTCCAGGCAATAGCGCAAGCTCAGACCTAGTTCCCGCAAAAGCTGCCGGTCGCGGTCAACATTTTCGATCACCGGATCGACAAGTGCCGCTTCGCCCGTGGTGGTGTCGGCCAGCAAATAGGTGTAGGTCCAGGTGTCGTAATCAAAAAGTTGGCGAAAGAGCATGAACGCCCTCCCTTAAATTTACTTCTACTCTACTACTATCTAGTTATTTAGTGAGAAAGTCAAGGCTACTCATTCGGATTCCCGGCGCTGTGACTCAATCAGGGCCAGCCTGTATTACTTACCCTTGCGGCTTACGGTACTGCGCGGATCATTGCAAAACGTTAAGCTAGCGGCTGTTTAGCTCTTACAGTGCTTGTGCGCCTCGTGATCGCGATTACCGGCTTCTGCCTTCTTCTAGTTCTGGCCTGGGGACTGCCCCTGCCGGATACCTGGTCAGCAACCGCCCGCGCCGATTTGCCCCTCTGGCTGGCGCTGCCTACCTACAAGCACGAACTGCTAGCCTTGCCGGCCCTTGTCTGTGGTCTGACGTGCTGGCTGATTACGCGGACTGGAGAGCCCCGCCGTTGGTCACGCTTTGCCGTTGTCGCGATTTCGCTCATTTTGCTGCTGCGCTACTTGCTGTGGCGGGTTGGCGGCAGCCTCAACCTCAGCGATTCCCTCACGACTTCAGTCAGTTTGCTATTGCTGGCGGCTGAGCTCCTAAGTCTGCTGGCAACGGTCATCCAGTTGCTGCTGCTGGTACGAACGCCCGATACCCGCCTTCAGCCACCCATCACTGAGCCTTACGACTGCCCCAGCGTTGACATCCTCATTCCCACCTACAACGAACCGGCCTTCATCGTTGAACGCACGATCATCGGTGCCCAAGCCATCGACTATCCCCATAAACGCATCTACCTCCTCGACGACACCCGCCGCCCCGACATGCGTGCCCTGGCCGCCACCCTCGGCTGTGAGTATCTTGCCCGTGCCGACAATCGCCATGCCAAAGCCGGTAACCTTAACCACGCCCTAGCTTGCACCGCTGGCGATCTAGTCGCGGTCTTTGATGCTGATTTTGTGCCTGTCAAAACCTTTTTGGCGCGCACCGTCGGCTGGTTCAACAACCCCAACGTCGGCTTGGTGCAAACCCCCCAATCGTTCTATAACCCCGACCCGATTGCGCGTAACCTTGGGCTTGATCGCCAGCTCACCCCCGAAGAAGAAGTCTTTTACCGCCAAATTCAGCCCATGCGGGATGGTGTCGGCAGCGTTGTCTGTGCTGGCACATCCTTTGTCGTGCGCCGCTCGACCCTCAAAGCTGTCGGTGGCTTCGTCACGCGCTCCCTCAGCGAAGACTATTTCACTGGCGTCAAGATCGCCGCTGCGGGCTACAAAGTTATCTATCTGCGCGAGAAACTGAGTGCCGGTCTGGCCGCCGAAAATATGGCCACCCACGCTCGTCAGCGTATTCGCTGGGCCCAGGGCACGATCCAGGGCCTCTTCATTCCCGAAAATCCCCTCGCCATTCCTGGTCTTAGCTTTTGGCAACGCCTGGGCCACCTGGAGGGCTTGCTGCACTGGTTTACGAGTTTGGCCCGGATCGTTTTTCTGATCATGCCCCTGATTTATTCTTTTGGTCTGATTGTGCCCCTGCGGGCGACCTCAGCTGAGCTGGTCTACTATCTGCTGCCCTACTATGCTGTTCAACTGATCAGTTTTGGCTGGCTAAACTACCGCTCGCGATCAGCTCTGCTTTCCGATATCTACGGTCTTAGCCTTGTCTTTCCGCTTGCTTTTACGGTTGTGCAAACCCTGGTGCGCCCCTTTGGCCAAGGCTTTAGCGTGACGCCCAAAGGCACCCTCACCCACCGCTTCCGCCTCAACCGGCACCTAGCTTGGCCACTGCTGGCCCTCTTCACGGCCACCTCGATGGCCATGGCCCGCAATCTCCATCTCAGCCTCGCCTTTGCCGAAACCAAAGCCCTCGCCGTCATCAGCCTGGGCTGGGTTTGGAGCGCTTACAACCTGGCAATGATCCTGATTGCGACTTGGGTCTGGGTCGATGCCCCCCGTACAAGTCCCTACGATTGGTTTGCGCGCCACCACGTCACGAATTGGGGTGATCGCTGGGGTATGACCCAAGCGATTTCTGAGACCGGCGCGATTCTCGAACTGGCCGCCCCTCCCCATGAACTCTCTGGCCAGTTTCAAGTAAGTGAACTGAATCTCAGCCTGCCCGCTCGGGTTAGCCAGATCGAACCCCAAGGACAGTGGTACCGTGTTGAGCTGACCTACGAGTCCCTCAACCTGAGCCAAAGACGCCACCTCATCGAAGCCCTCTACTGCCAGCCGGGTACGTGGCCAACGACGCGCTCGCCGGGCGAATGGCAATCACTAGCAATTCTCTGGCGCAGTCTCTGGCAACCTCTCTGGCTTCGCAAGCGCCTGAGTCGTCCCTACCAGCCTGTCCAAACCTACTCCCAAGAGTACAGCCCTCTAAGCTAGACAAACGAGCTCGCAGCCTAGGCCAAATAATATAGCTGGCAGTACTGAACCATTTATCTAGATACACAGTCTAAATATCAGACTCAACATTAAGCCAATACAGCTGAGGTTCCTATGCTCCTAGCCGTTTTGATCCTGCTGCTCAATGAGCCAGCCCTCGCCCAGCGGACAACCCTCCTAACCACACCCCGTCAAACCCTAACCATCGAAAGCCAAGCCGAGCGTACGGGCCAAACGGTTGAGTGGCAACGCAGTGTTACAACCGAAGCGGGCGAGGCTTTTCACTACAGTACCGAAGCAACCTTCGACGGCAACGGTGGCGTTAGCGGTGAAATTACAGGTGAGCGCACCAGCGCCACCTTCACCGGCACAGGCCAACGCGAGGACAATACAATCACCCGTCAACGCAGCGTTGAAACAGAACAAGGCCGCCAATATCAAATAAATTCCGAAATTGAGCTGAGTGGTACGGGTAGTTTCAGCGGCAGTCGCACACGTCAGAATAGTCAGGGGCAGCAGCGGCAGGTTGACTTTAGCGGTAGTCGGCAGCGCTAGGCGACAGATTGCTGAGGCCAAGCTTGCGAAGGATCCGCTAGAGGGGGGCACAAGGGCTTCGCAAAAGGGGGCAAACACGCAAGCCAGCCGCCGTGAGCGTTGGTATAGTGGGGTCGATACTCCCGCACCCCGCCTGTGATTGCGCGCGTTCTTTCCCTCCTCCTGCTTGGTACACCGATCGCGATCGCGACGGTACCTCTCGCTGCACACGCGCAGACAACAGCACAACTTCAATCCTGGCGCTATGACCCAGGTCGTCAACGCCTTGAGATCACCACAACCGGTGGTGTTCGACCCAGTCTCTTTGTCCTCAGTGACCCGCCTCGCATTGTCGTTGATCTCCCCAATACACTGTGGAATCAACCCGAACGTCTTGAACCCTACAACAGCTTGGTGCGTGCTGTTCGAATCAGCCAATTTAATAGCCAAACAAGCCGCCTGATCCTCGATCTCGCCCAGCCCCTAAGCGAAAGTGCTGTCGAGCTCCAAACGGCAGGTGCTGAGCTCTGGGCGGTTCAGATCAACCCCAGTGCGGCAACACCGCCGACCCTAACACCCCTTTTGCCGCCGCCCGTCAGCCAAGCGCCTCAGCTTTTAACACCCCCTCCGCCTAGTTCGCCGACGCCCATCCCAACGCTGACACCGTTGCTGCCGCCCCCCAGTGCGCCCACACCTGTGCCGACCCTAACGCCGCTACTGCCGCCCAGTGCTAACCAAGCGCCCCAACTGCTAACGCCACCCCCACTCACGGGTCAGCGGGTACAGCTTTTTGGCCTCGAATCGACGAGTGATGGCTTTTTGGTGCGTACCTCTGGCCCCGCCACTGCCACGACCCGTCGCCTAACGGGCCCTGATCGAGTTGTGGTCGATGTCTTTGGTGGTGATATTGGCAGCTTTCAAGGCGAGCGCCAACGCACAATCAATCAACTGGGTGTGACTAATATTCGCGTGGGTCAGTTCGAGCCCATGATCGCGAGGGTCGTGCTGGATGTTGACCCCACCAGTGGTGACTGGGAAACCCGCTTTGATGGCACGGGGTTGCGTATTGTCCCCGCCGGCGGGGCAAGTGGGGCGAGTTTGGTGCCGACCGCACCCAGTGATGCCTCACTCGCAACCATTCGCTCAGTGCAGCTTACGGGCAATCGGCTTGAAATCAGTGCCGATGGCTTTTTGTTTTATCGCACGGGCTGGAACCCCGAAACCCGCGCCTATCAAATTTCGGTCAGTCCGGCTCAATTGCCCGAATCGATGCCTGACCCTGGCTTGACGGTCAATAGCCCGATCGAGCGGATTCGTTTTGTCCAAGAAAACGACCGCACGGTCAGCATCCTTGTCCAGCCTGCCCAAGACTTCGATATTCGAGAGCCCAATCCCGGCCAGGGTAGCCGCCTCATTCGCCTGGAGCTAATGGGTGAGGGACTCAATTCGGTGGCTTCACTGAGTCCCCAGACGATTATTCCGGGTGCCGCCACAGTCACCATTGATGCGGGGCATGGCGGCACTGATCCAGGTGCGATTGGTGTCGGTGGCGTCCAAGAAAAGATCGTTAACCTCAACATTGCCCGCCTTGTGCAGGCCCAGCTCCAGGCAGCCGGTGTCAACGTAATTATGACCCGCGTGGATGACAGCGAAATTGACCTGCAACCCCGCGTTGATCTGGCGGTGGCCAGTGGGGCCGATATTTTTGTCAGTATCCATACCAATGCCCTTGATCGGGGCAATGTCAGCGGGATCGAAACCTATTACCTTCGGCCCGATAGCGCCCGTCTGGCGAATGTAATGCACCGCTACATTGTCAGTGGCTCTGGTGTCGCCCTCGACCGGGGTGTTCGCACAGCGCGGTTCTTTGTGGTTCGCGAAACGCCAACGACTATGCCCTCGGTATTGCTAGAGCT
Source organism: uncultured bacterium (assembly GCA_964484905.1). Taxonomy (GTDB): domain Bacteria; phylum Cyanobacteriota; class Cyanobacteriia; order Thermostichales; family PCC-7336; genus CAZAGN01. The sequence continues at coordinate 39,230 of CAZAGN010000001.1, forward strand.
GGGTTATCTAACCAATCCAACCGAGGGTACCCGCCTGGCCACACCAGAGTATCAGGCACAAATGGCTCAGGCCGTGACCCAGGGAATTCTGGCCTATTTGGCGGGTGAGCAGTAGATCAATCATTAAACCGTTGTCTGGTTGGACAGATTCAGCCAAGTATTTTCGCGAATAAAGGCGGCAAATTGCGGCAGATTTGCGGGGCGGTAGACCGCTGAGTCACCTTGTTGCAGATCACTAATGTCGACGGGAAACGTACCGGGCGTTACACCCGCTGGAAAGTGAGCAACCAAGAGGAGGTTTTGATTGGCAGGTGGCGGCTGTAAAAGCTGGCGCACAATACCTTCACCCGAGGCGAAGGGGGGCAGGGTATAGGTGAGGTCGGCAGTGGTTTCGATCGCGACATTGAGGGCCAGTCGCTCGGCGGTTTCCGTACAGCGCCGAAACTCACTGGCGATAATGCGAGCAATGGGAATGCCCAAACTGCGAATTTCAGCGCCGATGCGGGTTGCCTGTTGACGGCCAGTATCTGAAAGTTGACGCGCTAGCGCCGGATCCGAACTTGTCCACCAGCTTGTACCGGCAAAGGAATCGCTACCCACAGTCGCGATCGCATGGCGCATGTAGATGACAAAGCCACCCTGCCGCAGTTGGTCGAGGAAGTTTGTTGGTGTGAGGGGCGGTGTTACGGTCGGTAGTGTGGTGCTCGTACAGGCGGCTAGGGTTGTGCCCGCCAAGAACCAGAGCGCTTGCCGTCGCGATCGCATCCGTCACCCCTCAAATGCCGCCTAGATTAGCATGAGTGAGCGTATTTTCTGCGCTTTGTTGCAAAAGCATCTACGGTTTGGCGTAGGGCGTTCGGTTCTGTCTAACGATCGACATGCATTAAGAGCGCTGACCCAAGAGACGCTGACGCAGTTTTTTGATTTTGTCGCGCAGCTCGGCAGCGTTTTCAAACTCAAGATTCTGAGCTGCTTCCTTCATTTTGCCTTCGAGTTGCTGAATCAGCTCTGGCAAGTCTTCGAGGGGCAGAGTATCCGCCATCGTGTAGGCGGTATCCAGTTCTTGGGTATTGAGTTTACGTGAGATCGACAGAAACGACAGAATCGCATTGCCCGATTTTTTGATGATTGTTTTCGGTGTGATGCCGTGCTGCTCGTTGTAGGCCAGTTGGATGGTGCGGCGGCGGTCGGTTTCAGCAATCGCTTTGATCATACTGCCGGTGAGGTTGTCAGCATACATCACAACTTGGCCACGGGTGTTACGGGCGGCGCGGCCAATCATCTGAATTAACGACCGTTCAGCGCGCAGAAAGCCTTCTTTGTCGGCATCGAGGATCGCAACGAGGGTTACCTCGGGCAAGTCCAGCCCTTCCCGCAGGAGATTCACACCAATCAACACATCAAAGGCACCTTCACGCAGATCTTGGAGCAGCTCGATTCTCGCGATCGCCTTGACCTCCGAGTGGAGATAGCGCACGCGCACACCCCGCTCTTGGCAATACTCGGTCAGATCTTCGGCCATCCGCTTGGTGAGGGTTGTGATTAAAACCCGCTCGTGATGCTCAACCCGCTGCCAGATTTCTTGCAGCAGGTCATCGACTTGGCCGGCGGTTGGGCGAACAAAAATCTCCGGATCGACAATGCCCGTAGGCCGGATTACCTGCTCGATCACTCGGCCTGTACCGTTCACATAATCACCTTCGCTGGTCAGCTCTGCCTCTGATAGTTCCAGTTCCCAGGTGCCGGGGGTGGCCGAAACAAATACGGCTTGTTTGACCTTGCCCCAAAACTCATCGGCCTTGAGGGGGCGGTTATCCATCGCGCTCGGAAGCCGGAAGCCGTGATCGACTAGGGTTAGCTTGCGAGCCCGATCCCCGTTATACATACCGCGAATCTGGGGCACTGTCACGTGCGACTCATCAACGATTAGCAGCCAATCATCCAGCGGAAAATAATCAACGAGGCAGGCAGGCGATGAACCCGCTTCGCGCCCCATGAGGTGGCGTGAGTAGTTTTCGACGCCGTTGCAATAGCCAACTTCCCGCAGCATTTCCAGATCGTAGTGGGTGCGTTGTTCAAGGCGCTGCGCTTCCAGGAGTTTACCCTCGTCTTTGAAAACGGCGAGTTGTTCTTCCAGCTCTTCCGCAATCGCGGTAATAGCTTGGGCGAGGTGGTCATCGGGGGTGACAAAGTGACGTGCGGGATAAAGGCGAAGACTGTTGAGGCTCTGGAGAATTTCGCCAGTGACCGGATCAACAAGGCGGATTGCATCAATTTCATCGCCAAAAAATTCGACTCGAATCACCCGGTCTTCGTAGGCGGGCACGATTTCGAGCACATCACCCTTAAGGCGAAAGCGCCCCCGAATCAGCTCGAGATCGTTACGCTCGTACTGCACACCCGCCAGATCGCGCAAGAGTTGACGTTGATCGAGACTTTGGCCGACGTTGAAGGGGATCGCCGCCTCGAGGTAGGTTTCGGGGATGCCGAGGCCATAGATACAACTAACGGAAGCAACAACAATGACGTCGCGCCGCTCAAACAGCGAACGGGTTGCCGAATGGCGCAGCATATCAATTTCGTCATTAATTGAGGCAGTTTTGGCAATGTAGGTGTCGGTGGTCGGCACGTAGGCTTCGGGTTGGTAGTAGTCGTAGTAGCTAATAAAGTATTCGACGGCGTTATCTGGGAAGAACTCGCGCAGTTCGTTGCAGAGTTGGGCGGCGAGGGTTTTGTTGTGCGCCAGGACTAGGGTCGGTTGCTGCCGCTGGGCAATGACATGGGCCATGGTGAAGGTTTTGCCAGTACCCGTGGCACCCAGGAGGGTTTGGTAGCGATGGCCTGCATTGAGGGAGTTGACAAGGCTCGCGATCGCGACCGGCTGATCACCTGTGGGTTGGTAGTGCGAACGTAACTGAAACGACATCCAAATTTGTCCAATCTACGCCGCTCTACTCTAGTGAATTTTGGCGGTGGGCGTTCAGGGGTGCGCCAGAGTGATAAGTCCTTAATTGATCAGGTTGACCTGCACCGAAAAGCTGAAGCGGCCATTGTCAACAAAATTGGTGGGCGTCCGCAGAGGAATGCCATAGGTGAACTGGGCACTCAGCCGATCGCGAAATTGCCACGTTAAGCCCGCGCCCACACTGGCCAAGTTCGCTTGAATTGGTGCAGCCCCGTTCTGATTCCAGAGCCGCGCCACATCAAAAAACGGCACCAATTGAAATGTCCCGACACCCTCGGGCGCATTAAGAAACTGCCAGCGCAACTCGAGGCTGCCCAGCACGGCATTATCGGCACTACTAAAGCCAGTCGGATAGCCACGCAGATCGGCACTGCCCAAGCGCACCTGATCTTGCAACAACAGTGAATCGTTCGCGAGCTGAAACGAGCCCCGTCCCACCAGCACCAGATTCGGTCGGAGCGACTCGACCCACTGCGCCTGTCCGGTGAGCGAGGCGAAGCGACTGTCAGGGATGCCGGCTGGATTTTCGGTGGCATCAAACAGCGGCAAGCCCAGGTTAAGCTGCACTCGACCTGAGAGGATACGGCTGGAGTCACGCTGGAACCACTCCGAGCCCACACTGAGGATTGTGCTCCGTAGGCGTCCGTCTTGGGCCCCCGGCACAAACGAAAAGGGAATATCACCAAACACGAAGGTTTGGCTACGGCGAACATCAAGGTTGCTAAACAGGGCCCACTCAGAGTTGGCAGTGCGCCGCAGAGGTTGGCGGAACTGGATGCCCCACTCAGTCGAAAAGCCCCGGATATTGAGGGGCGTAAATACGGGGTCGATGAGGCGGCTGTCGCTGGTGCTGAAGCGGACACCTAGGGTGCCATTACGGGCATTAACCGGTATGCGGTAGTTGAGGTCATAGCTGTTGCCGCTGGTGGTCAGGTTTGTAGTGACGGTAATTGAGTCACCCAAGCCGAAAAGATTGCGGTGCTGGAGGCGAATGCTGGGCTGAAGATTGCTGTCGGTGCTGTCGTCGCGGCTACTGGTGCCCACACTGAGCGTGAAGGCAGCCGCTTCGATGATTTCCAGCTCAAGAATGCTGCGACCTTGGGCAGAGCCTGCGGTCAGTTCGGCGCGCAGTTCCCCAAACAAAGGATCTTGGCGCAGCAGTTGCAGCGCTGCTTCGAGGGCATTGATGTTGATTGGTGCCTGGGTTGCTAACTCAACCCGATCGCGAACATAGCGATCTCGCAGGCGTTGCAGCCCCGTAATATTGACGGCCTCAAGTTCACCTTCAATGACTTGCAGCACCAGCGTGCCTGCGCTCAAATCCTGCGGGGGCAGAAAGGCGGCCGAGGTAATAAAGCCCCGCTCGATATAAAGCTGCGTAATTGCCGTGCGTAAAGCCAAGAGGTCTTCAAAAATCAGGGGGCGATTGAGGTACGTACTGGCAAGGGGAACAAACACCTCAGGCTCAAACACCGTGCTGCCGCGAATCTCAATACTTTGCAGGACAACCGCCAGATCGAGGGTGGGGGTCTCAACATCTGGGGGTGGCGGTGTCACGAGGGGGATCGGTTCTGGGGGGGGCGGCGCGGGCAAATCAGGGCGAGGTGTCAAACCAGGCTGAAACGTCTGCGCCCATAACGGCACAGCCAAGGTTAAACCCAGCAGATCAATAATCACAGATCAACAATCACACTACGGCAGGCCACACTACGACTGAGAGTAACGATAAAGCGGTCGTCCGTCGAGAGGTCTGCGGCCTCGATCCTAGGATCGATGAAATAACTGCGGCACAGTGAAATAAGACAAATCAGCCTCAGGCAGATCAACCTGGGGAACTTGAAGCTCACCGATAGCGTCAAGTTTTACAAGCTTTAATAGCTGATTATTTGCGAGATGGCATGAACCAAGCGTCTTTACTGACTGGTACCGCAGCGGTTACCGCCGCAGAGCCCCTATCGACGACGGATCTTGTGCTGCGCTGTCAGCGGGGCTTTCGCCCTAATTCACAGGATTTTGCTGAGCTGGTACGGCGTCACCAAACGGATGTCGAGCGCATTCTTTATCACCTGGCGCCCGACTGGCCGGATCGACATGATCTCGCTCAGGAGGTCTGGATTCGTGTCTATCGTCATATTCGCCGCCTCAAAGAACCCTTAAAGTTTCGGGGCTGGCTCGGGCGCATTACAACAAACTTGTTCTATGACGAGTTGCGCAAGAGTAAGCGGCAGCAACGCCCGCTATCCCTCGATGCACCTTTGTCCCTGGGCGATCATAGTGTGGCCTGGGATGTTGCCAGTGATGCCGAAGAGCCTCATGAGCTGCTCGTACGTCAAGAGTTTTATGACGTTCTGCGACAAGCGATGCAAGAACTGCCCCCCGTCTTTCGCGAAACTATTGTTCTGCGCGAGATTCAAGGGCTAGCGTATGAAGATATTGCGGCGCTAACAGGTGTTTCTTTGGGCACAGTCAAATCGCGCATTGCGCGCGCCCGCTGCCGTCTTCAGGAAAGTCTGAAGCCTTATTTACAGAGTGGTGAGTGATGAATTCCGGTGATCAGTCTCGGTTTTGGCCAGAGGGTGCGTTTCCTGATGCGGTCGATCCGCAGTGGGAAGCGATCAGCGCCTATGTGGATGACGAATTAGATCTAGCCGCAAAGCGAGCCGTTGAAGTGTGGCTTGAGCATGATGCCGAAGCCCGCTCCATCTATAGGCAGTTTTGCCAAGTGCAGCGGCAGCTCGATCAAATGCCCGTTCCCCGTCAGCGGGAGGATTTAGCCGCTCAGGTGCTTCAGCGCGCCCACCGGGAGGATCGTGCCACTTTGCTGTGGCGGACGCTGCAGACAGCGACGATCGCGACCGTGGCCTGGGTTGGTTGGCAGATGTGGCCCCGTCCGGTCGAACTGGCCATGGTCTCACTCGAGATGCCCCCGGTCGAGATTGCGGTGGTGCCCGATAAATCCCGGACAACGCAGCAAGCCGCTACCTATCTTCTGGCCAACAAAGCAGAACCAGATGCCTTGGCTATCTTGCTGCAGGAACTCTAGGTCATGTGGCGGTGGTGGTTGAGCCTGCTGTGGTCAACAACAGCCTGGGCTCAGTGGCAGGTGGGGACGGAGACTATCCCCGAAGCGGCGATTTTTACGCCGCAATTTAACCTGTCGGTGCAAACCACTCCCGCAATGCCCGAACAATGGCAGTTTCAGCCCTTCACGGCTGATCTGGATGGCTATCTGCCGATTTTTATTAATGTGATGGAGTTGCCATTGCTGCCTGATCCTGAGACGGCAGCATTGTTGGAAGATAACTTTAGTCAAGAGGTAGCCTCGATTAATCACCAAATTGGTGAGTATCAAGCCGAGCTCTATGTTCTTTTGAATGATACCTACAGTAGCGATCGCGACATCCGGCGGACCCAGGCCATTATTTCGCAGTTGCGCACCGAACGGGATCGCCTCTCCATCGAGCACTTGATCAAGCTGCGCCAAGTTCGGGATGATCTCCGCCTCGAGGAAGTGCTGCCGCCCTCTAATCGTTCGGCCAGTAACCCGGCTCCCTAGCGGCTGGATGAGTCTGGCAGCACTGGCGACATGGCACACTAGGGGTATGCATGACGTTATTGTGGTTGGTGCCGGCATTGCCGGTTTGATCTGTGCGCAGCGGTTGCAGCGCTCGGGGTATCGAGTTGTGGTTATTGATAAGTCGCGCGGGCTGGGTGGGCGCCTAGCGACGCGCCGGGCAGAGGTCAATAATCAATCGATCCGGTTCAATCATGGTGTTCAGTACATTACTGCTGAAACTGACGGCTTCCATCGTTTTTTGCGTAATCTCAGCAACCAGAGTGTTTTGCAAGAGTGGGCGCGGGCGCTGCACTGCCTCGATGCCACAGGCTTGTATCTCGAACCTGTCGATGCTCAAAAGGTTCGTTATGTGGCGGAGCCCGGCATCAGTGCGATCGCGAAGCATATTGCCCAGGATCTTGAGTGTGTGCTCGACAGCCGTATCACCCAGCTCCAGCACAGCGAAAACGGCTGGCGGGTTCAGGCCGAAGCGGGTCAGCCGTGGACAGCACCGGCCTTGGTGTTGGCCTTGCCAGCGCCGCAAATTGTGCCCCTTATGAGTACGGTGTTGCCCGACGAGCACTCGTTGCTGCAGCTTGTGCAATCAGTCGAGTACGCCCCCAGCTTGGCAGTGATGGCCGCCTATACGCAGCCGGTTGCCCCCGAGTGGAAAGGCATTAAGTGGCTAGCTGATCCACAAATTGCCTGGCTAGCCGCCCATCAAGGCAGTGAGTCACTAACGACAGTTGTATTACATACCACGGCTGACTTTGCCCAAGCTCACTTAGACGAACAGCCTGAGCTTAGTGTGGGTGAAGCTTTATTGCGGCGGGCGGCAGAGGCCCTTGAGCCGTGGCTGGCAGAGCCTGTCTTTGTGCAGCTCCATCGCTGGCGCTATGCCTTCCCGATTGAGGCGGTGGGCAGCAGCAGTGTCAGTACAACCCTGGGCGCAAGTCTACTCGCCTGTGCCGGTGATTGGTGTGCAGGCAACCGTGTCGAAAGCGCCTACCTTTCCGGTGAGGCGACGGCGCAGAAGGTGCAGCGTTGGCTTAGCGATTCCGCTGTGTCCACAGTCCGGTAAACATCATCGTAAAGGCAGCACCCAACATCGCGATCGCGAACCCACCGGCAACAATATTGACCCAGTCCATACGCCCCTCACGCAAAGATTCATGCTCTCAAAGGCTTGTGGTGCGCTTGAGGGCTTCATTGTCGCACAAGCTCAAGCGTCTAGGATTTGTATTGAGAGCAGATTGTGTGCGGGAGGTTGGCTGTGGTGTGGCAAGTCGGTGAAGTAGCAGCACAACTGGGGCTGAATCCGCAGACGTTGTACTACTACGAGCGCTCGGGCCTGATTCCCTGCCCACAGCGTACAGAAGCGGGCTATCGTCTTTACAGCCATGCCGACCTCGAACGGCTCCGTTTTATTGGCCGAGCCAAAACCCTGGGCCTGAGCTTGAACGATATCAAAGCACTTTTGCAGCTCAAAGAGTCTCAGTCTCTTTCGTGTCAGACGGTGCTCCGGCAGCTCGAACAGAAAGCGCAGGCGTTGCAACACCGAATTGAGGCCATGCAACAGCTCCAGGCCGAGCTACGGGCGCTGGCAGCGGAATGTTCCCTGAGGACAGATTTAGTAGCAGCGGGAACGCTGGCTGGTCAAGAAACGTTGGCCAACCAAGAGAACTGCGTGATTCTCGATCCGCCTGCGCCCGCAGTCCAGGCGGGGGCTTGACCTTATACCTAGGTATAGGCCGTAGGGTTAGCTCATACCCCCACAGCAGAAACCATGCAACAAGACATAACACCCCAAATCTCCATTGGTACGGCCCAGACCGCTGCCGAGCTTGCCGAAGTCGCGGCCTTGGGTTTCAAGAGCCTGATTGATTTGTGCGGGGCGGCCGAGCCGAAAAAAGTCGCGGCGGCAGCCCTACCCGAGGCTTTGCAGTATCAATCACTGCCCGTTTCGCCCCAAACCCTGCAACCCGAGCTCCTGACTGACTTTGCCGCTGCCCTCGAAACGTTGCCCACTCCGGTTTATGTACGCTGTGCCTCGGGCTTGCGGGCGGGTGTGCTCACACTCTTGACCCTGGCCAAACGCGAGCAGTGGTCACTCGAAACCTATATCGAAGCACGCGATCGCCTCGGTCTGAGTCATCAACCTGACTGTCCGCTGGCTGATTTTGCGACGGCTCAGCTCTCGGCTTGAAACAGCTGCCCGTTCATGCGTCCATGCTCTTATCTAAAACATTCACAGGAACACATCATGATTACGATTGAAATTCTGGGTACAGGCTGCAAAAAATGCCAACAACTGGAGGTGAATGCCCGCACCGCCGCAAAAACCCTTGGCCAAGCCGTAGACGTTAGCCACATTACCGATGTTGTCACGATCGCGACCCGGGGTGTGATGTCAACACCAGCCCTCGCGATTAACGGCATGATCGTCAGTACCGGCAAGGTTTTGACAGCGGCTGAGGTAGAAACGTTCTTGCAAGGGGTGGCTTAATATGTTTGATCTGTTTTATCCCTACGACTGGCTCTCCAGCCAGATTGTTAAAGGCTTGGGGGTTTCCCTTGAGAGTCCTTTGGGCGAGAGTTTGCACTTCTTTTTCTATGATGTGCCCAAGGTCTTGACCCTGCTGCTGGTGATTAGCTTTGTGATCAGTCTGATCCAGGGCTTTTTGCAGCCCGAGCGCGTGCGTACCTTTCTCGAAAAGCAGCAAACCTGGCTGGGTAATGGTCTTGCGGCGGCCCTGGGCGCAGTCACACCGTTTTGCTCGTGTTCGGCTGTGCCCTTGTTTATCGGGTTTCTGAAGGCGGGGGTACCGTTGGGCATCACGTTCTCCTACCTGATCGCCGCCCCCATGGTTGATGCGGTCGCGATCGCGTTGTTGTGGGGCTTGTTTGGCCTATCCGCCACGCTGATTTATGTCGGTTTTGGCGTGGGCCTGGCAATTCTTGCGGGCTATGGCATTGGCCGCCTTAACCTCGAAAATGAGGTCGCCCCCTTTATTGTGCAGTTGCGGCAGGCGACCAGCGAGCCTGTAACTGATCTGGCACTACCCGTATTAACGCGGCGGCAGCGCTATCAGGAAGCGTGGCGGCAGACTCGCGAAATTCTCCAAACGGTCTGGCTGTATGTTGTCTTGGGTATCGCGATCGGCGCCGCGATTCATGGCTATGTTCCGACCGAATGGATTGCCCGCTGGGCTGGCCCCGAAAACCCCATTGCTGTGTTAGTTGCCGTGATTGCGGGTGTGCCTTTGTATACGAACATTGCCGGTGTGTTGCCGATTGCGGCCGCGTTGGTCAGCAAAGGGATGCCCCTGGGTACGGTGTTGGCCTTTACGATGGCGGTGACGGCCCTGTCTTTGCCCCAGATGATCATTCTCAAGCAAGTGCTGCGGCCCAAGCTGCTGGCCACATTTGTTGGGATTACGACGGTGGGTATTATTGGCGTTGGTTATCTTTTCAATGCTGTTTTAGGGCTGGTGTAAGGGGCTGCTGTGCCGAAAATTATTCTGGGGAATAGCTGACTGAGTGTTAGGCCAACGCGTTACGCCACCACTCACCATAGGCGGCACCCACGAGCGGCACAGGTAGGGCGATAATCTCCGGCAGATCGTAGGTGTGCAGTGCTTGAATGGCCGCCTCGACCGCCGGATAGTGGCGGCGCTGGGTTTTGATCTGGCACTGCCATTCGGTATCGGTCTGCACCGTGCCTTGCCAGCGATAGGTACTCTGGATCGGCCCGACGACTTGGACGCAGGCAGCCAACTGCTGCTCGACCAGGGCCGTCGCGATCGTCTGGGCGAGGGCAGCGCTGTCGGTTGTTGTCAGCACCAGCAAAAACTCTGCCATGGTTCAACTCTCGGGTGCGGTCATCAGAGCAAACTCAGGTACATAAAGCTGGAGATAGTTCCAGTAATTGCCCAAAACAGCGCTGACATAGTGATGGGTCTCAGCAAAGGGAATCCGCTCGGCAAAGACATCGAGATCAGCTGTGCCAAACTGATCGACCCAACCCGCTACGCTGCCGGGGCCTGCGTTATAGCTCGCGATCGCGAGCAGGGTGTTGTCTTGATAGCGACGGTGGGTGTAATCGAGATACCACGTACCAAAGTAGAGATTATCCTCAGGGTCGCGCAGATTAAAACTGGGCACGCCAATTTGCTCTGCAATCCACTGGCCCGTACTGGGTAGCACCTGCGTCAGCCCCAACGCCCCTGATACCGACTCAATCTCAGGTTCAAAGCGAGACTCTTGCCGAATCAAGCTCGCGAGAATCAGCGGGTTAAGGTTGTAGCTGGCCGTGTTTTCGGCCAGGGCTTCAAAGTGGTGCAGCGGGTAAACCGTCTGCCAAAAATCAGGCCGCGCTTGCAAGACAGCTACCGCTGCTTCGTCTTCATGGCTCAGCAGCCGTGCTACTTGGTTAATACCCCGCAGACGCTCACCAGCACGGTTCCGCAAGACACCCGCAGTCATTTCAGAGGCCGGATTGGTCGTATCGGCATTGGGCTGGGGCGGGTTTTCCCACTGCCAACGCTCCCAAGCCAATTCGGCCGCACCCCCTTGATGCAGCAGTTGCACCGCTGGTGAGCCTTGGGGCAATTCCATGACAACGGGCGTGTAGCTAATTTCCAGTTGTCGCCGTCCACTGCGCAAATCACCGACAGGCAAGCCCAGTAAATCAGCCGCCCGCCAGCCGTGGTAAGTATCCCGCGCCTCTTGAAACACGCGCCGCCAACTCTGACGCGCTTGATCGAGCTGACCGGCATTTTGCTGCCATTTACCCTGCCAAAAGCCCAAGCGTGCCCCAGCAGCGGTATCAGACTGGGCCGTAAAGAGAGGGTTGACGATCGCGATCGCGCCACTCCAGTTCCCTGCTTGCGCCAAAGGCCAGGCACGATCCCAGGCCAAGGTCGCTGCCGCCTCACTACGACTAAAGCGCTGCCATAATTCCGTTTGCGCTGCCTGCGCCGCTTGGGGGCTGCTGGTCTCCTCATAAAGACGCACTAAACGCAAAAGCGCCGTGGCCGATTCGGGGTGCTCTTGGTCGGCAAGGTTACGTAACGTGGCAATAGCCGCACTGGGTGGTTGTAAATCAGCCAAAAACAGCCGTGCCTGAGGCACTAATGGGTCGCTCGCAAACTGAGCCAGCAAACGCTCATAGGTCGCGATCGCCTGGGGCACTTCCCGCGAAATCTGGTGCGAGCGAGCCAGTCGGTACAGATTTCGCGCTGTCGGCTGGGTGCTGGCATAGGCCCGCGAGGCCCGCCCATACTCCCGCTGTAGCCAATAGGCATCGGCAACACCCTGCCATTGATCGGCACTCAGACCACCAGCACCACGCCAATTATCCAGCCAGGCGACTAACCCCTCAGTACTGGGATGATGGATTGCAAGCTGCTCTAAGACAGCCCAATTTTGCGGGTTGCTGCGCATGGCGGCCTGCATCGGTGCCACAGCGACGGGGTGCGCCGGAAAACGCCGAATCACCTCTTCGTCACGATTGAGCCCCACCAAAGCACGGGGTACGAGTGGACTCTCGGGAAAGCGATCTAAGAGTACTTGCCATTGCTGCTGCGTCGATACCGGACTGAGGCCACGCTCGTAGGCCAGTGCCCGCAGGTACAGGATTTGATCATTCAGCTCAGCAATCTCTAAATCACGCAAAAGCTCAAGGGCTCGGGTTGCTTGGCCCGTTCGCAGGGCTTGGTCTGCCATTGCCAGCCGCTCTAAGCTGGCTCGCGTTGCTTGTGTTTGAGACGGTTGGGTGGCGGCGGCTGTAACCGGCTCGGAACTGACTTGGGCAACATTCGGAGTGGTGTGCCACAAAGCCCAGGCCGCACCAATACTCGTTCCTGATAGCACCAGTCCTAGCAGTCCACGTAGCATTACTCACCTTTGCCACTCCCGCCCTGTTATAACAGAGCCGCTGGCGCGATACGGAGACGCTAAACCGTAGGAAACGTGCTGTTAGCCTCTCCCACAAATGCTCGTACTGAAAAGTAAGGCAAATGCACTAAGTTCTACTCAGTAGGGCTGAGTCTATCGTATCGACACGGCTTTTCACTCCCGCATTGGCCGTTCAGCACGCATTACTAGGACTGTGTTGCCAACCAGTGGCTGAGATCAGCTTCTGTCTGAAAAGCCAACAAATCCAGGCTCAGGGCTTCAAGTTGGGCCAATGAGAGAGTTTGAAGTTGGGCCTGAATCTCTGGCGCGATCATTCCAAGTCGATGGTTCAACAAACGCAATACCAGCATCCGTCCTTCTTCTTGTCGCCCTTGCTGCAAACCCTGCTGCAACCCCTGCTGAAGCCCTTCTTGCAACCCCTCCTGCTGCGCTTGCTCTTTTAATTCCGCCGTTAGCTCTTGCATGTAGCGAGTCTGCATTAAATCATCCATGGTGAACATGCGCTCGATCTCCTCCCGACTGAGGGTGTTGAACTTGTAGACGAGGATTTTCTGAATCAATTCTACGATCTGTCGCTGGCTACTGAGATCGGTAATCTCGGTAATCTCTGTTTTTAAGCGCTTAATCTGCTCTTTTGCCTCCTGCTCAGGAACAATAATAAATTTCAGAATTTCTTGCTCTAATGAGGCGTTTTCTGGAAACTGGAGTTCATCAAGATAGATAATCTGTAACCAACCCGCCTGTCCTAGCCCTTGGTAAGCCTTGGGCAGCCCCGGATCAACAGTGCGACTGCTAAATAAAGCCACAGCTACCCAGGTCTCATCGGGGCGATACTGATTGAGGTAGATAAAAATTTCTGTAATAAAACGCCAGTAAAAGCTCTCTACGCGTTGATACTGAACCTCCAGAAAGTACAGAGGTAGTTGACTGCTGCGAGGCAGAAACAGGCCATCGAGGCGAAATGCCAACTCTTTGATCTCGCGCGACGAAAACTCGTACTGACGTGCTAAGGCCGGATCTTGGCCCAACAGTTGCCAGAGCAGACTAGGAAAAATCTGAAAAAGCTGGTAGAAAATCGTATCGGTTCGCACACCATACCTCTATGCCTGACGCCTACCCTGACACAACAGAATCCCCGCGCGATACGGAGACCCTAAACCGCAGGAAAATTACCGCGAGCGTGGGCTTGGGCTAACTGCCAATACTCTGTGGCATGTGCTCGCAGCCCTTCAACATCGGCCTCACTCACCTCCCGCAGGGCTTTAGCGGGTACCCCCGCCACCAACGTACGCGGTGGCACCGACTTTGTGACAACTGCCCCCGCCGCGACAATGCTACCCGTCCCGACCGTGACGCCATTAAGCACAATCGCACCCATGCCAATAAGGCAGTCATCTTCGAGGGTAGCGGCATGAATAATTGCCCGATGACCAATGGTGACCCGCGCACCAATCGCGATCGGCTCGCGCGGATCGCCGTGCAACACTGCTCCATCTTGGATATTGGTCAGCTCGCCAACTGTAATGCGGGCAACATCACCGCGCAGCACCGCCCCAAACCAGACATTACAGCCCGCTGCAAGCTGCACATCACCGCAAACTACCGCCGTTGGTGCGATCCAATATTCCATAGGTGCTCTCTCCTGCCTCCCCGTTAGTGTAGGGGGGCGGGCTCTCAAGATTGGGGCAAATCGAGCTGTCGATCAGTTCTGCTGGTGTTTGCCACGTTTCGAGCACCCCGATCAACTGCTGCTTCAGCACTTCTAAATCGGCAATTTTAGTCTCGATGGCGGCGACCTGGGCTGTCAAGCGGCTTTGAATCAAATCACAAGGCACTTGGCCCTGGTCGCGGACGGCCAAAAACTCGCAAATATCAGCCAAGCGCATCCCTAAGGCTTGAGAACGCTTGATAAAACTCAGCCGCGCCAAGACGGTACGGTCAAACAGCCGAAAGCCACCGCTAGTGCGCTCAACCGCCTCAATAAGGCCCGATGCTTCGTAAAACCGTAGCGTTTTGACCGAGAGGCCACTGAGTGATGCCACTTGGCCAATCTGAAGACGTGCTTCGGCAGGCTTAAGTGTGGGCGTTGGTTGATTACGCATGGGCTCTGGGGGACTGTGCCGACACCAGCCTAGCTAGCCCAGATACTCGGCGACCACTACCGTAACGTTATCGCGGCCACCATGCTCGAGGGCAGCTTCTATTAATTTACTCGGCACCTCTTCGAGAACGATAGCTTCGCGGGAATGCTGCAAAATCTGGGGGTCTTCGAGTTCGTCTGTGAGGCCATCCGTACACAGGACGAGGCGGTCACCCACTTGGAGCGGAATCGGTTGAATTGCGGGCGGGCCAAGTTCAGGCCGACCGAGGCAGCGCTCGAGAATATGGCGATAAGCATGAATCCGGGCTTGGGCGGGCGTAATCTCACCCAAACGAATGGCCCGTGCGATCAAGGTGTGATCTTCGGTCATTTGCATAATCTCTTTACCGCGCAGGCGATAAAGGCGCGAATCACCCACATGGGCGCTCCAGCAGCGACCTTCGTCGTCCATGAGGGTCATCACCACCGTGGTGCCCATATCAGCATTTTCGGGATTGTTTTTTTGGTCGACAAGGATGGCGTCGTTGGCGGCCTGGATCGCCTCATTCAGTAATTTGGGGGCAGCAAATTCAGTCCAGCGCTGGTTGATAAAACCTTTGATTTGCTCAACCGCGATCAGAGCAGCTGTGGCCCCCGCTGCATGACCGCCCATGCCGTCGGCGACAATAAAAAAGCGCCCTTTGGGATCGCAATAAAACGTGTCTTGGTTATTTTGCCGGACACGGCCTTGGTCAGTGAGTCCAGAGAAGCGCATGGCCGCAGAAACACTCGTAGAGGTTATCGATCAGGGCGTAACAGGCGCTGAAGAGCCAAGGCCGCCGTCACAATCGCTGCTATTAATACTACTGCGGCCAACCGAGCAAAGCCAGATGTGAAGAGTTGGGTCGCAACAATCAAAAACCCAACGGCAAAGAGGGCAAGGACAGCGGCTCGACCGACACCGACAACTTGGCGCACGAGGCGGTCGGTTTCGCTGGCGCGTACCCGCAGGCGTAGATCGCCCTGCTCTAGCTTATCGAGGGTACTTTCGACCCGGCGGGGTAGGCCAAGGCTGCTGTTGGTAAATTGAGCAGCTTGCCGCCCGAGATCATCCAAAAATGAGTTACCGCCGGGGCCATTTTGAGTCATGAGTTCTGCCGCGTAGGGTTGAATAACTTGCATGAAGTTAAAGTCAGGGTCAAGGATTTTGCCTAAGCCTTCGAGGGTTGAAAAGGCGCGCATGACAAAGGTAAAGGTGGCCGGAAAGCGGAAGGGCTGATCGTAGGCCAGCTCGTACAAATCATCACTGATCGCACTGACGGAGAAACTCTCGAGATCACCCATGGGTTGATCCATGAAGTTATCGAGCATGTATTGGATGGAGCGGCGGACGGGGCCCATATCGGCGGTGGGCACCAATGCCCCCAGCTCGACCAAAGAATCGACAATGCCGCCGGCATTACGACCCATGACGCTGCTAAAGGTGTTGAGTAGTTTCTCGCGGGTGAGGGGCTGAATTTCGCCCATCATGCCAAAGTCGTAGAATACAAGGCTGCCATCTTGCTGCACCGCGAGGTTGCCAGGGTGGGGATCGGCATGGAAGAAGCCATGACGCAGCACTTGCATCAAATAGGTTTCGGCACCCAATCTCGCGATCGCCTGACGATTAAGGCCAGCGGCTTCGAGGGCATCGACGTTGCTGACTTTGATGCCGGGTAGGTATTCGAGGGTGAGCAAGCGGGGTGTGCTGTAGCGCCAGAAGACGCGCGGCACACGCACTTGAGCCATACCGCGAAAGTTCCGCCGGAAGGTATCGGCATTGCGGCCTTCACGGAGGTAGTCAACTTCTTCCCAGAGGGTGCGGCGGCATTCTTCGTAGATGCCAACCCAATCGCGACCGCCCTTACCCCACTTGGTGCGGTACTGAAAGTAGCTGGCAATGCCCCGCAAAATATCCAGATCGATACTGAACAACTTTTGGAGGCCCGGACGCTGCACCTTAACCACAACGTTCTCGCCGCTGTGCAGTTGGGCACGGTGAACTTGACCGAGGCTGGCGGCGGCAAGGGGCGTGGGGTCAAAGTAGCGGTACATCTGCTGGAGCGGCTTCGCGAGTTCCTGCTCGACGATTTGGACAACGAGGTCGTAATCAAAGGCAGGGACTTGATCTTGCAGCAATGAGAGTTCTTCGACGTACTCGGCGGGGAAGAGGTCAGCGCGGGTCGAAAACAGTTGCCCAACCTTGATGAAGGTGGGGCCGAGCTCAAGGAGGGTTTCGCGCATCCAGACAGCACGCTTGCGGCGACGCTGGGATCGTTGCTCGTCGCTGGGTTCGGTGTCTTGGCCGTAACTCCAATTTTTTTGGTCAAGCCATGTGTAGTAGAGGATGCGGAGGACAAAGCCCCAGATATCGACAACGCGGCGTTGGGAGGAGTAGTTTTGGCGTGCCCAGCGGTAGGAGCTGTAGGAGCGGCGGGGCTCAGGCAAGGTGGCTACGATCAAGCCGATTGGCTCCGGTAGCGCTGCAATTCGGAACGGAGTTGGGCCACTTCGGCACGCAGTTCATCGAGGCTCGCTTGGAGGTCAGCCTGGTCGATGTCAGCGCCTGTGGGGACGCTCGGGACACTCATGGCATCGGCACGCCGTTGGACTTCAGTGTTGAATTTGTCCCACTCGGTCTGGAGCTCTGCCAATGTGGTTGAGACATCGTGATTGAGCCCTTGCCAGGCTTCGGCAGCTCGCTCGACTAAAACGGCGGCGGCGGCTTGACCAACGACCAAAGCGCGGGTAACGGGATCGCTCATCGTCAATGCTTCCCTTGCGGTTCTTTACATAGCATAACAAAGCTACTCCCAGGGCTCCGCATTTTGCGGGGCAGAATAGGGGAGCAGAAGGAGATTACGGTGAAGCACTGGCAGATGCTGGGTCGAACGCTGACGCGAACACTGCCGGGTTGGCTCGCGATCGCGATGGCGAGTCTCACTACCTTTGTGGCCGTTGAAGAGCTGATCTACACCCGTTACATCCGCTGGCGGGGGCCGCAGCCCTGGCACCCCGACTTGGTGCTGATCGCGATCGATGAGCCGAGTCTGCGGGTCTTGGGCCGCTATCCTTGGCCCCGGCGTTACTACACCGAGCTGCTAGAAATCCTCGGTGATGCACCGGCGGTGGTGGCCCTTGATGTGCTGTTGCCGGAGCCGAGTCCTGATGATGCGGCCTTCGCGATCGCGATCACGAATCAAGGCCGTGTCGTGCTTGCCCAAACCTGGATTGACGGGGGCCGTCCCCTCGCGCCGGTGCCGGAGCTGGCCGAGGTTGCCGCCGCTATTGGTCATGTGCGTCTGCTGCTCGATGCCGATGGCATTGCCCGCCGTGTAGAACTGTGGGCGGGTGGCTTGCCCACATTTGGCATGGCTGCCCTGGAAGTCTGGGACTTTTTGGGCGCTGCAGAACCCCTGCCTTTACCGGAGTTGCCCGTCAGGCTTGAGGGGCCAGCGCCTGATGTATGGGTGAACTGGCCCGCCTCTGTGGCTAACTTGCCCACCTACAGTTATGCCGATGTCCTTGCGGGGGCGATCAACCCAGAACGCTTTCGAGATAAATACGTTTTGGTGGGGGCAACAGCCGCCGGGCTAGATCCGCTGGTCACCCCCTTCGAGATCACCGCCGCGGCGGTGCATCTCCATGCCGCTGTCATGCACTCGGTTCTGACCGAGCAAACCCTCAGTCGTCTGTCGCCTGGGGGCACAGCACTTGTGCTGGTTCTGTTTGGCCCCCTATGGGCTGTCCTGATCAGTCGCTGGCCCGCTAAACGGCGACTAGCTGGGGTATCACTCATCGCCATTGCTTGGCTGGGGTTGACCTGGGGCTTATTGACGCAACAGCAGCAGTGGTGGCCCGTCGTCTGGCCGATCGCGACCGTGGTGCTGACAGGGGGCCTGACGGCTATTCAAGACCGCCTGCGAACAAACCGTTTACTCTCACAACAAATTCAGCAGCTCTGGCAAGCCTACGCCGCTGATATTGTTCGCTTTGGCGATCCCCTCGCATTGGTCTCACCAGCAGAGCAGAAAGTGGCCCAGTTGGGTTTACTGGCCGCCCAGTTTGGCCGTTCTCAGTCGGCCCAAGCCGCCATTGCCCGTAGCCTCAGGGCGAGCTTGGTGGCCACCGATGCCCAAGGCCAGATTTGGTTTTGTAATCCTGTGGCCGCCCAAACGCTCCGGGTCGCCGTGGGTGATTCGCTACAACGCCTGATTCCCACTTGGATTCCCCTCAAGCATTGGGGGCAGCCCCAACCCCAGCAATGGGAGCAGCGTCAGGCTAAGCGTCTGTATGCGATGCAACTCTTGACCCTCGAAGATCGTGCCAGTGGTTATTTGCTGGTGGTTGAGGATGTCACCCAGCAGCGCCTAACTCAGCTAAAGTTACTCAAACTCGAACGCCAGCGAGGGGCTGAGCTTACGGAGAAAAACCGGGTGCTGGATGAGGCACGCCGCATGGCCGAAGCCGCTGCCAAACTCAAAAGCACCTTCCTGGCCAACATGAGTCACGAAATTCGGACACCCATGAATGCCGTGGTGGGGATGGCTGATCTTTTGCTCGATTCACCCCTTACACCCGAGCAGGCCGATTTCGTCAATACCATTCGCGGTAGTGGTGACACGTTGCTGGCGATCATCAACGAAATTCTGGATTTCTCAAAGCTGGAGGCGGGCGCAGTCGAGCTGGAAAGCCTCGACTTTAACCTCGTTGATTGCGTCGAAGCCGTGCTTGATATGTTGGCGCCGCTGGCTGACCGCAAGGGCTTAAGTCTGAGTGTGATCGTTGATCACGATGTTGTTGTCACCGGCGATCCGACCCGCTTGCGGCAAGTCTTGACCAATCTGATCAGTAACGCCCTCAAATTTACCGAGCAGGGCGGTGTCACGGTGCGCGTCAGTGTCGGCGAAACGATTCATATCCGGGTCATTGATAGCGGCATTGGCATGACAGCGGAAGGTTTAGGCCGCCTCTTTCAATCTTTTTCTCAGGCGGATACGTCAACGACGCGGCGTTTTGGCGGCACGGGCCTAGGCCTAGCGATTTGCAAGCGCCTCGTTGAGTTGATGGGGGGCGAGATTGGTGTCACGAGTGAGGTTGGCGTTGGCTCAACGTTTTGGTTCCGTGCTCCTTTACCCGTTACGACCCTACAGCCCGAACCCCTGCCTCAGCCGCTCCAGGCTTACCTCGCGATCGCTTGGGAGCCCCTGCGCGAAAGCATCAGTCAATTACTGCGGTGGCGGGGTGCTGAGCTTGTTGATCAGCCCCAAGCCGCTAATCTCATCCTTCGCGATGGTTTCCGACCGGCCTTTGGCGATCGCGATCAAACCATCACCAGTGGCAGCATCCCAGTGATTGTCCTAGGACGCCTCAGCCAACAGGCCGAACTGAAGCAGGCGATCAGCCGAGGACTGGCACGCGAGTATTGCTATACCCCCATCAAACGCGAACGCCTCTGGCGCGCAATCTACAGCGCCCTAGATCTCGAACTACCAGCCAACTTAGTCCCCACAGCATTGCCCACCGATCAGCCCCAACGGGCGCTGCGGCTACTTCTCGCCGAAGATAATGTCGTCAACCAGCGCGTTGCCCTCAAACAGCTCGAACGACTCGGTTATCGGGCCGATCTCGCCGAAAATGGTGCTGTTGTTCTTGATCTCGTCAGCGTCCATGCCTACGACCTGATTTTGATGGATTGCCAAATGCCAATCATGGATGGTCTGGAGGCAACTCGCCAACTGCGGCAACGTGAAAGCGATCACCACACCATCATTATTGCGATGACTGCCAGTGCTCTCACCGAAGATCGCGATGCCGCCCTCGCCGCCGGCATGGATGACTTTCTCTCCAAGCCTGTTCGCCTCGAAGAACTGCGCCAAGTGATTAATCGCTGGGCCGAGCAGATCGAAGCCCCCCTTGGTGAATTAGATCAGCCTCTCCCTAGCGAAGCCACAGCGGTCGATCTTGATCTCAACAGCCCCCTGAACCTGACTCGCTTGCGTCAGATTTCGGATGGTGATGCTGAGTTCGAGCAAGAATTACTGCACATGTATCTTCAGGGCACCACTGAAGCGATCGCGACCATCCAGACTGCCTACCAACAGAGTGACTGGCTAACCCTGAGGCAGCGGGCGCACCAGCTCAAAGGATCCAGCAGTAACATTGGTGCCGAGGCGATTGGTTTCTGGGCTGCCAGCCTCGAAACTGGTGCCCAAAGTCAAAGTGTGAGCGCTGCTCAGGTGCAACATCTGCAAGCACTCTTTGGCCATCTGCAAACCTATCTCCAGCAGCTCTACAGTCAATCCCAAACTGTGGTGACCCTTGAAGCTAGTCCCGAGTCAGCTGCCACTGAAATATCTTTAGAACAGCCCAGCCCCCTCAACTGGGAACGCCTACGCCAAATTTCGGAGGGTGATACCGAATTTGAACAGGAATTGCTCGCCACGTACCTCGAAAGCAGCCAACAAGCCCTAACGATGCTACTGGCTGCCCAAACCCAAAACGACTTCGCCACCCTCCGGGCCCGGGCACACCAGCTCAAAGGCGCGAGCAGCAATATCGGTGCCGAAGCGATCACTGAACTGGCGGCCACCCTCGAAGCCGCTGCTCTTGCCCAACGCCCCGAGTCTGAGACGTTAGCTCACCTCACACACGAGCTCAGGCGCCTCGAGCAGTATCTGCACAAGCAACAGCAACAATTTGCAAGCAACCCCTAACCCAGTAATCTCCGACAATACCGATTACAGCTCACGATTGTCTCGCCGCATTGAGGAACCGATCATCATGTACTGGACAGAAGCCGCCCTTGAGCGTCTGCAACAGATTCCCTTCTTTGTTCGGGCGCAGGTTCGGAGCCGTATCGAACAATGGGCGCAGGCGCGCGACCATGAGGAAGTGACCGTGGAGTTAGTCGAGGCGGCTCGCAAGGAGTTTGGCCAATAACGAGACCTTAGGGCACCGGCTGCAACACTGCAGCTAACAAAGGTTGCCGGACAACTTCCTCGCCTCGAATAACGCTGTGTGCCTGCCATGACACTGCTGTTTGTGGATAGTCACTACGGTAATGCCCACCCCGGCTTTCCGTCCGGAACTGCATCGAAGCCAGCATGAGCTGCCCCAAATGCCAGCGGTTACGCTGCTGAGCAGACCCGTGTTCGGCCCAGGTTTGCTGGGCACAGGTCTCAAGAGCCAGGGCAAGACCATGCCGATCGCGAACGATGCCCGCCGTTTGCCACATCAGTGGTGGTAACAGCGGTGGGTTTTGAGGTGCGCCAAAACAGGGTGCTAGAGGTAGGGCTGAAGTTCTCACAGGTGTTGGCGAAGACGTTATGGCGAGACTTGCCCGGTAGGCAAACACCAAACATTCCAGCAACGAGTTACTTGCCAAGCGATTGGCGCCATGCACCCCCGTACTAGCGACCTCACCAACCGCATAAAGGCCAGGGCGATCCGTGCGACCCTCACAATCGGTGACCACACCACCCATGGTGTAGTGCGCGGCCGGCGCCACAGGAATCGCTTGGCTGAGGGGATCAAGATCATGACGGCGACACATGGCAATAATGCTCGGAAAGCGGTGCTCCAGACGCGGAATCGGACGCATATCAAGATAGACCGGCCCTTGCTGAGCAAAGAGGGCCCGACTGACTACATCACGGGGTGCTAACTCGGCAGCGGGGTGATAGCGATCCATAAATCGCTCGCCGGTCGCCAAGACCAGATGGGCACCCTCACCTCGCACGGCTTCGCTGATCAGGGCCCGGGGTGCATCAGGCATACACAAGGCCGTGGGATGAAACTGGATAAATTCCAGATCGCGCACACTCACATCACTCCGCCAGGCGATCGCGATCCCATCGCCCGTACTACCGCTGGGATTGGTCGTGTGGTTATACATTTGGCTCGCCCCGCCCGTTGCCAGCACCGTGTGAGCTGCCGCTAGCCAACCTGCCTCGCCAACCACACCAGCACAGCGCCCATCAACCCAACAGAGATCGAGCACCGGCCATTCTTCCCAGACCGTAATATTGGCAGCAGCCTGCACCTGCTCAATCAAGCACTGCATCACCGCCTTGCCGGTAGCATCAGCCACATGCACGACGCGGTGGCGTGAGTGAGCCGCCTCAAGGGTTGTGGCCAGCAAATAGGGCGGCACATCCTGCCGATCGAAGGGCACCCCCCAGCGCAGCAGGTCATCGAGACGATCGCGAGCCTCTTCAACCAGGACTCGCACCGCCACCGGTTCGCACAAGCCTGCGCCTGCCCGGAGGGTATCGGCGGCGTGGAGCTCTGGTGAATCTTCGGCACTGCAGACGGTGGCAATGCCCCCCTGAGCCCAACTACTGGCTGAGAGAGGTAATTTCGTTTTGCTGATAACAAGAATCCGTAGGGAGGCAGGCAGGTTCAAGGCAAGGTAAAGACCGGCAGCGCCGCTCCCGACAATCACAACATCCCACTGCCCAAGGCAGGGCTGGGAAACCGGAACAAGCGGCGGTAGTGATGGCAACATAAGCAGGTGGCAGTAGTTCCTACCCTAGCTCACCTCGAAATATTTCGTTACAGTATTTTTCAGATTTCTCTGCTCAGACCTATTTCCTAGGTGTCACCGCGCATGCCACACTCTCGCTCATGAGGACTGAATCTACCGCTAGCATGGTAAGTAGTGCTCTTGAGGGTGCCCGGTGACCGCGTCCTTACCCAGTTGGCTCAAAAAGCCGATCGCGAAAGCAAGTGAACTCTCGCAGGTGCAACGCATCGTCAAAGAGCGCGGCATTCATACCATTTGCGAAGAAGGTCGTTGCCCCAATCGCGGCGAATGCTATGCCCAACAAACGGCCTCCTTTTTGCTCATGGGGTCGGTCTGTACCCGCGCCTGTTCCTTTTGCCAAGTGGATAAGGGCCGTCCGGGTGCCCTTGATCCTGACGAACCGCGTAAGGTCGCCGAAGCCGTCACACTCATGGGCCTAAACTACGTTGTGCTCACCTCCGTCGCCCGTGATGATCTGGCCGATCAGGGGGCGGGTTGGTTCGTCACCGTCATGGAGGCGATTCGGGCCGCTAAACCCGGCACCCAGATTGAAGTTTTGACCCCCGATTTTCGGGGCGATCGCGACTGTATTGCCACGGTGGTTGCGGCTAAACCCGTCTGCTACAACCACAACCTCGAAACGATCGCGCGCCTTTCAGGGCCCGTCCGTCGGGGCGCCAAATATGATCGCTCGCTCCAGGTTCTGCAAACTGTCAAAGCACTTGATCCAACCATGCCGACCAAATCAGGTTTGATGCTGGGTCACGGTGAAACCCAAGCCGAGCTGCTCGAGGCCCTCCGCGATCTCCGTTCAGTCGCTTGCGATTACCTCACCCTGGGCCAGTATATGCAACCCTCCCTCGAGCACCGCCCCGTCGAACGGTATTGGACACCGGCTGAGTTTGAGGCATTGGGTGAGCTGGCGCGGCAGATGGGCTTTAAAAATGTGCGCTCGGGGCCGCTGGTGCGCAGTTCCTATCATGCGGCGGAGATGCTCTAGGGCCCGCCATAACCCAAACAATTCACCTGCCCACGACAGATTCTCGACCAATACAAATTCAATAAGGTATGGACCATGCGGATTCCAGGGCAAGTTCTTTACGGTTGGTTTCGCCGAGGTGTGCGGAACCCAGCCACCCGTCAGTGGGTGATTTTGGGGGTGTTTGTCTATCTACTTAGTCCGATTGATCTGATCCCCTCAATTTTGCCGGGCGTTGGCGAGCTGGATGATGTATTTCTCTTGGGGCTGTTGTTCGTTGAGCTGGCGCAGGTTTGGTTTCTGGGCCCCGATAAAGCCGAAGAGCCGGTTGCCCAGACCAAGGCAGCCCCAACCGACCCCAATTTTCAGGTGATTGATGTCGTCGCGATCGAGGAATAAAGCCGGTTGACACGCCACACAAGTCAAATGCCACGCGTTGCTGACTATTTTTGATGACCGACTTTGATGATCGATCTTCCACAGTCAACTCGGCTGAGAGCAGCAGAAAGTCCCCAAGCCTTGCCACGAGCCGCCTTACGAGTGAGGAAAGGGCTAAAAACTGAGATCAATTGCTCAACTGTGTTTCGACCTAACCGTAGGTCATGGTTCGGTGACAAATGCCTTAGCGTCGTATGCTTTTGTGCTGCTCAGCACGCGCACCCAAGCCCTGTCGCTCACTTAATGGTGGCAGTGCTTGGGTTAATCTAGAACTGCACGCGACAGGTGTAGGATGACCGATTGCCTCGAATTTCATATTGATGAGGAGAGCTGGCGCGACACGGCGGGTATTATTCGCCTTGAGGGGCCGGATGTGGTGTTTGAGTTCCGCACCAAAACCTTAGGCTTTTTTCAGTCAACTGTGCAGGAAGTTTACCTACCCCTAAGCGAGGTTGCGAGCGTCGATATGCAGTACCGCGTCTTCCATAGTTTCTTGCGTCTGCAACTACGCTCTCTGCGCTCGATCAAAGAATTTCCGGGCCTTAAAGGGGCAACAATCCGTCTGAAGGTGAAAGGCTTTGGCAGTCGCGATCGGGTACGGACTTTTGTCAGCGAGCTTAACTATCAGCGCGCCCTCACCCTCTAGATCGGCTGTCCTCGCTAGAGCGGCTATCTTAAGTTTTGAGCTTTGATTCTAGGCAATGATCTCGCTGCCAGGCTCGCGCCCAGATGGCAAAGCGAGGCTCATTTTGCAAACCGACTGATAGGTCTCTGCCTGAATGATGGGAACTGCATCCAAGTGGACGCCAGCACGGGACTACGCGACTCAGTTAATAGAATGCTATTTATGCCCAAGCTATACCCAATAGGGG
>CAZAGN010000001.1:64704-78004 GCA_964484905.1 uncultured bacterium
CTACGCGACTCAGTTAATAGAATGCTATTTATGCCCAAGCTATACCCAATAGGGGGATCAAAACCGTAGTTAAAATCACCCTATTGCTGTCTCACTTAACCTTAAATTGAGCTAGCACTGCCATCTCAGCAATACCTATCAAACATTGCCCCCTGCCGAAGCAAGGGACACCGGAGGCCTTGATTGAGGTGCTTGAGTGAAGGCGCAAACCCTACTCGACGCGAACCAACTTGATATTGCGATAACCAAGCTTGATCTCAAACTCGTCGCCAGGGTTCAAACCCATTTCTTTGGTGTAGGCTGCCCCAATCAGCAGGTTACCGTTTTTGTGAACGGAGACCCGAAAGGTTGGCGCCCGGCCACGTGTGCCGACTTCATTCGATGCATCTAGATTTACGTTCTCAGCCTCAAGAAGCGCATTATAGAACTGCATCATATTGACGCGCTCTTGCTTATTTTTGGTGTGGGTAACGTAGCCACAGGCTTTGGCGATATCTTTTTTATCAGCGCCATCGAGTTCGCGGACTTTAGTTAGAAGGGCTTCACCCGTTAACGGGACTGCTTTGGTTTTTGTTGCCATCAGGAAAAAACTTAACGACAGGACAAGTAGGGGGACATTTGCTAATTCATACTAGCGATACTAGATGAATAAAAGCAAGTATCAATCTTATCTAGATCGGCTATCGATCCTGATTTTGAGCGAGGGAAAATCGCTGTAGACATCACCCTCAAGCTAATGTCTTTTAGCAGATTTTGAGCGCTCGCAGCTAGGGTTTCGGATATTTGTCAAATTGCGCAGCGCCCCAAGGCCAGGGCTTCATGACGCTAATTCTGGCTTAGTACGTGATAATAACCGAAGCGTCACTCAAGGACTCCCTGGATGGTTTTGACCTCATCTATGGCCGTAGGGGCAATTTCCGCCCAGGCACGGGCACCATTATTTGAGGCCATTCGCGCCTACTGTGCTGCTGATAAAGCACCTTTCCATACACCCGGTCATAAACAAGGGGCAGGGGTTGACAGTGAGCTTTTAGCGTTTTTAGGGCCAAACGTTTTTCGGGCTGATTTGACAGAATTGCCAGAGGTCGATAATCTCCACGATCCGGATGGTGTGATTGACGAAGCTCAGGTCTTGGCAGCGGCAGCGTATGGTGCGGACCGAACCTGGTTTTTGGTGAATGGCTCGACCTGTGGCGTCGAAGCCCTCGTTATGGCGGTTTGCGATCCGGGGGATGTGATTCTGCTGCCGCGCAACTGTCACAAATCAGCGATTGCGGGGGTTATTCTTTCGGGGGCGACACCGGTATTTATTGAGCCGGATTTTGACCAGAGTTTGGGGATTGCCCACGGGGTAACTCCGGCAGCGGTGGCGGCGGCTCTGGCGGCCCACCCAGAGGCGAAGGGGGTGCTGGTTGTCAGCCCAACCTATTACGGGGTTAGCAGTGACCTTGTCGCGATCGCGACGGTGGTACACGCTCATGGCTTGCCGTTGCTGGTCGATGAAGCCTGGGGTGCGCATCTAAACTTCCATCCTGATTTGCCCCAAGCCGCCCTAAGTGCAGGCGCTGATTTGGTGGTGCAATCAACCCACAAAGTTTTGTCGGGCATGACCCAAGCCTCGATGCTACATCTCCAGGGCAATCGTATTGCCCCGAACCGGGTGCGCAATATTTTGCAGTTGCTCCAATCAACCAGCCCCAACTATGTCTTGATGATGTCGCTGGATGTGGCTCGGCGACAGATGGCCCTACACGGACAGGCACTTCTGAGTGAGACGATTTGCTTAGCCAACCAAGCTCGCCAGCGTCTGAACCAGATTCCAGGCATTTATTGTTTTGGTGCTGATCGTTTGGCCGATTCACCCCACAGCCTCGATCAAACGCGGCTGACGGTAACGGTGTCGGGTCTGGGCGTGTTTGGCTACGAGGCCGACGACTGGTTGAACGATCACTATGATGTGCAACCCGAAACCTCAACCCTGCACAACGTTATTTTTGTCGTTTCGCTTGGCAACACACAGCGGGATATTGGCCGCCTTGTCGAAGCCTTTCAAGCCTTGGCTCAACTACGCCCGCACAAAAGTCTCGAAGCGCGGATTCAGCAACTGGCACGGCTACAGTTTCCCAAAGCGCCACCGCAACGACTGACGCCACGCACTGCTTTTTTTGCGGCGATTGAGCGGGTGCCTCTATCTCAGGCCGTAGGCCGGATCTGTGGCGAGATTATTTCGCCCTATCCCCCCGGCATTCCGATTCTGATTCCGGGCGAAGAGGTGACTCAGCGCGCCCTCGATTATGTGGTGTTGGTGCATCGGGCCGGTGGCTTTATTAATGGGCCTGAGGATGTCCGGTTGGAGACCTTGAAAGTTGTTAAGGAATGATCTCAAAGACTATGGTTGGCTGGGTGTGGGGGGCAGGCACGTCATAATAAAGCTATGGCAACGCGTAGTCAAAAGTTAGTCCTTGAGGTTTTGCAGTCGCAGGCGCGGCCCCTCTCGGCGCAGGAAATTTTTCTGGAGCTGCGGGGGCGTGCTCACACCGTGGGGCTGGCAACCGTGTATCGCGCGCTTGATGCCCTGCGCACTGAGGGAACGTTGCAGTCTGTGAACCTGCACGACAACCAAGCCTATTATCAGCTCGCGGCCAGTGATGGTCATAGCCATCACTACTTGATTTGTACCGAATGCCGCAAGGTCTTGCCGCTGCCCCATTGCCCGGTGGGCAACTTAGAAAGTCAGCTTTCGCAGCAGTACGGCTTCGCGATCGAATATCACGTGCTGGATTTTTATGGTGTCTGTGGCGAGTGCCGTCGCTAGCACCGGGTTGGTTGTGATCGTAAGAGCAAGGTGAGGCTATGCTGCCTCACAACCATTGCCGTGCGCGTAGTATCCAGACCGCTTTAAATAACACCGTCCTAAATAACAGAGTGGCGCACCTGGGTGATTTGGTCAGCACGCTCCATCAAGCTCGCGGGCATCTCGGGGCCAGTAATAATCACATCCATCGACTCGGGGCGCTCATCCAGCATTGTCAGCACGTCGGCTTCGGGAATGAGCCCCAGCTTGAGGGCCAGACCCAACTCATCAAGGACAACCAGGCCATACTCACCGCTCGCGATCGCGAGGCT
Source organism: uncultured bacterium (assembly GCA_964484905.1). Lineage (GTDB taxonomy): Bacteria > Cyanobacteriota > Cyanobacteriia > Thermostichales > PCC-7336 > CAZAGN01. The sequence goes on from CAZAGN010000001.1 coordinate 67,831, forward strand.
GGTGTACTGCCACAGCTCGGCCAAAGCTTCGGCTTCAGCGGGCTCAAGATGCGGTGTATCGACACAGCGCTCGATGCCGCAGCGTACCCACCGCAACGAATTGCCCAACTGCATGGCTTGGTCAGGGCCTTGGCTGATGCCACCTTTAAGTAATTGGACAATCAGCACAGGTGTCCCCTGACCGGCGATCCGCAATGCTTGCGCTATGACCGGCGTAAAAAAGCCCCGGTAGGTGTTAACAAACAAGTGGATGCTGCCCCGCAACGAGAAACCCGTAGCGGGTGGGGTGGACACCAAGGAAACCATAGTGCTGTCGCAATCAGATAGCTCTCATCAAACACTAGGGTATCGAGATCCGTCAATGTGCATTTAGGCGCCTGAGGGTCGGTTAATCTGGGTTGACGATGCTTTAACACGCTTGTGCTTACTGGTTCACCCCGTCCTGATCTGGCCGATCGCGACTATTGGCTGCTGTGGCCCCAAATTAGCGGTGTCGGGGCGCATCGTCTGCGGCAATTGTGGGAGCATTTTGGCTCACTTGAAGCTGCCTGGAGCGCCAACACCCAAGCCCTGCAAGGGGTGTCGGGCATTGGCCGCCAACTGGCGGAGACAATTAGCCAGCAGCGTCCTCGCCTCCAAGTGCCCGACCCACCCAAGCCACCGATTCAGTGTCTGACGCCGGCAGATGCAGCCTATCCACAGCTATTGTGGGAAATTCCGGACCCGCCGCCCTATCTGTATGTGTTGGGGGAGCGCTGGACCTGGCAACCCGCGATCGCGATTGTCGGTACCCGTAGCCCCAGTGATTACGGCAAGCGTTGGGCCCACAAGCTGGCTGCCGAACTTGCCGCTGCAGGCGTCACAGTTGTCTCGGGTCTGGCCGCCGGGATTGATGCCCAAGCCCACTGGGGTGCCCTCGCGGTTCAAGGCACTACCCTCGCGATCGTTGGCACCGGTGTTGATCGGATTTATCCTAGTCAGCACCGTGAGCTCTACGAAAAAATTCAGACCCAGGGCGCCATCCTCAGTGAATTTTCACCTGGCACCGGCCCCGCCAAAGAGAACTTTCCCCGGCGCAACCGGATCATTGCCGCCCTCTGCCAAGCCACCCTAGTGATTGAAGCACCGCGCCGCTCGGGCGCCTTGATTACCAGCGACCTCGCAAACCAATACAACCGTGACGTGTATGCCCTGCCTGGCAACGTCGATAGTGCCAATGCTGAGGGCTGCTTGCGCCTGATTCAAACCGGAGCCCGCTTGGTGCTGAGCGTCGCCGATATTCTTGATGGCCTGGGCCTGATTCAACACCAAGGCACCTTAGATTTTGCTGCTGCTGGCGCACCGATCGCGACACCCCCAGCCCAAGCCGCTTCGGCCTCAGTTAATCTAGCCAGACCGAATCTACCACTAGCGCCACCGCCCACCCTCAACCCCACCGAGCAGCAGATTTGGGCAGCACTGGGCAACGAGTGCCTAACCGTCGATGCCCTTGCCCTCAAAACTCAGCTTGATTCAGCGACCCTTAGCAGCAACCTCCTGATGTTGGAACTCGCGGGCCATGTTCAGCAACTGCCCGGCATGCGTTACGAACGAAGCCGCTAGTGATTGCCAATACCAGCGGCAGTATTTTTTGGTGGCACCGCTCAAATTCGCAGAGCCCCAACACCCAAAGCCCCAGCACACGGAGCCCCAGCACACGGAGCCCCAGCACACGGAGCCCTAACCCACAGAGTTCAGGTCACAGAGCTCACTCTACAGGGCGTAAGCGCACTGCTTAGGCACATCAAGATACGCAGCATGGTTTATACACAACATTATTTGGAGATATTACGCACTATTGCGGTTTATCTCCAAACCGACTTCGCTTAACCGCACCTTAAGGTGAACTTGCTAGGGTTTCGCTAAAGGTCATTTTTGGGAGCTTCAGCTATGTTTGATGTCAAAGCCAGCGAGATCAGTCTGCCGGCTCCCAGTGTCTGCATCTTTGACGATCTCGATCTCAGCCAAGCGCCCTCGATTAACGCCATGCAGCCCAATATTGGCGATTGGCAGGGCTGGTATTGGTTTAACAACATTGGCGTTAGCCAAGAAACTGGCACCCAGCTTTTTGCTAACGAGATGCCCCTACGTGCCAGCCGTATTCAAATCGTGATTACAGATGTAGGCTGGCGCTATGGTTTTTCGTTTGCCACCGCTGTTCGTACTCCCTTGGGTCGAGGGACAGCCGTAGATGAAGCTTGGCGCTTTCCCAACCTTTTGCGGTATGGTGCCATCCTGTTTCAGCCCCAAGGCGATCGCGATTATGTGATGGCGCACCAGCTCACCGATTCGAGCCAAGCAACACCGCAAATCATTGATCTCAATCCCGAGTGGGATGTGTTCGTCGCCATTAACGATCAAAAGCAAGCCTACAGTGACAACAACGGCTCCCTTGATGTCTACTTGAAGATTCTCGCCTAAGCTCAGTCATGGGCCTGTTACTATCGCTGTCCCTAATGGCTGCAGCACTGTCTCGACCGTGCTGTCTAGGCAGACTAACGGTTTTCGTAACGGATTGTAACCGGTGCTACCGATGCCACAGGGGTGTTTCAAGACGATACTAATAGGCTAGGACTACTACGCGGTTAAGCCTACATGCGGCGGCGCTTTTCTCTTTCGGTGCGAAGCCTGTTGGCGCTGCCCTTGGCGCTTCAAGCTCTGGCAGGCTCGGTGATGATCGCGATGTTGGCACAGCACAGTTTTACGGTTGCCACACGCGAAGCCATAGAGACCTCACTGAGTATCAAAGCGCAATTAATTCATCGCCTACTGAGGCGTGAGCTGGCGTTGCTGAATCAGCAAGCTGTGGTCTTGGCTGAGGCAGTCCCTTTTGTGGCGGCGGCTGAGTCTTTCGGGCCATACCTGCAGCAGCAGCGCGAGGTGTTTGGGCTAGATGCTGTCCTAGTCAGTCGGCCTAATCAACCACCGATCGCGATTGGGACGCCTATTCCTGCGGGTCGCGAAGCGTGGCTATGGACAGACACCGAGGTTATTGCCCGCGCTGTTCTGCCGACGGGTACAGTGGTCAGCACGGCGCTGAGTCGCGCGCGGTTGCACCAAACACTCCATAGCGGTCTCAGCGAACACCTGTGTATCGAGATTCAGACTGTACCGCCCTCGGCACCCCTAGTTTTAGGCGATGATTGCCTGATCGGTGCCGTTGGTCTCAGTCAGGCTGGGTCTGAATGGCAGTATGTCCAGAATTTTGCCGCTGATTGGGGTCTAAGCTGGCAGATTAGTCTGCGGGCACCAACCCAGCATTATCAAGATTGGCGGCCGACCCTCGCGATCGTCGGCTTCAACATTGGGATCGCGGTTCTCTTGGGGCTGCTGTTATCGCATCAACTAACCCGCCCCTTGGATCGCCTTGCCAGTAATGCCAAGGCCATTAGCGATGGCGATACCCAGACAACGCTTGCGCCTGAGGGGATTAAAGAAATTGATGCTCTGGCTGGCGCCCTCCTGACCCTTACGCAACGCTTGCGGCTAAACCTCGAAGATCTCAGTAAAAGCCGTGCCCAACTGAGTCAAGTGCTGGCTGATTTGCCCGTTGGTGTGGCGATTCACGATCGCGAGGGCACTGTCACCTACTTCAACACGGCCGGTCGGCAGATTCTCGGCCTTGAGGCGATTCCGCAGGGGCCGTTACCGGATCTGGCCAAACTCTTTCAGGCTTATCGAGTGGGTACGGATGAGTTGTACCCCCCCGAAGAAATGCCCGTCGGCTATGCCCTCAAAGGGCAGCCCATGATCAAAGACGATATGGAAATTCGTCTTCACGGGCAGCAACTGCAATTACGCATCAGCGGTGTCCCGCTCATGGATGAGACTGGCGAGCTTCGGGGTGCCGTCACCGTATTTGAGGATGTAACCGCCGTTAAGCTCACAGCTCGCCTACAGGCGGATTACTTAGCCGGTCTCGATCAGCAGTTCCAAGATATACAGCGGCTGAATACCCTCAAAGAAGACTTTTTAAGTACGGTCTCCCACGAGTTGCGCACACCGATCGCGAATATGCGCATGGCGATGCAAATGCTCCAAATTGCCCTTTACGATATCAATCTGGCTGAGGGGTTGCGGCAGCGGGTGCAGCGCTACTTCCAGATTTTGCAGCAGGAGTGTCAGCGGGAAACCCAACTGATTGAGGATTTGCTGTCGCTGACGCTGAGTACGGCCGAGCGGCCGACGCAAAATGACCAGGACTTGAACATTCCCGCCTGGCTGCAGACCGTCACTCAGCCCTACTATGCTCGCCTGGAGGCCCAACACCAGCGCCTGAGCATCCAACTCCTAACGGTTATCCCGACCGTGCGCACCGATCCGACCATTCTTGAACGCGCTGTGGGCGAGCTGGTTAACAATGCCTGTAAATACACGCCCCAAGGTGGGCAGATTATTATCGCCCTACGCGCCGATGCCCAGTCCCTGTTCCTAACCCTCAGCAACACAGGCGTCAGCATTAGTGATCGCGACCTGCCCTACATCTTTGATAAGTTTTACCGGGTACCCGGTCATAACCCCTGGGCGCAGGGAGGTACAGGCTTGGGGCTGGCATTGGTCAAGCAACTGATTGAGCATCTGGGCGGCAGTATTACTGTCAAAAGTAGCCCGCAACAAGTCGACTTCACGATCACGTTGCCGCTGGCGCGCACCGCCCCCCCACTGCCTACGGGGTGATATCTTCAATGCCACCTTCGGCTAAGAAGGCAGCTTGGGCCTCGCTTAAATCGGCAGTGTGCAAGGTTTCGAGGGTATCAAACCACACACCAGCCTGGGCATAGGCTTGGGCGGTGGTGAGGGGCTCGGACTCTAAGCTCGCCAGCTCGGCAGGGACGGCAATGCGGCGAATCCGCCCTTGGACAAAGACATTAGCCGAAGGCCGCGCCGGATTGCAGACCAAGGCCACCGACCAGCTATATTCCTTATCCAGGGCCAGCTCAGGCGCACTGTCGGGTACGACAACCTGCATAATGCCGCTACTGTCTGAGGTTAGGGTTTCGCTGTACAGCGGTTCGGGACTGTCAGGGTCAATCAGGGTCACTTCGAGGGGCACACTGACGGGCTCACTGAGATGCCAGAAGAGGGTTGGGTGGGTGGCAAGGGTTTGGCCGGTGTGATCGCTGGGGATCAGCAATTGCAGTTCGGCGTTATCGGTGTTGCTGCAGCCGCGTGAACCGGCCCCTCGTGTCCGGCGGGGTGCCCCCCGATCGGGCGGGGTGTAACCGAAGCTGAGACCAGCGGGTAACGCTTGGGCAAGGGCAGGCGGTGTGAGCGCTTCAGCAAAGGGTAGTGTGGCCGTAAGCAGGAGCGGTAACAGCCAGCGAGTTAAGACGGGGGGGGTTGTGATCATGATGTGACTCAGGTAAACAAGTGGGTGTAGCGATTACAGACAGGATTCAACTATTGCTAGTATCGGCGGCTAGGGCGAAAGCAATGGTGATGCAACCGTCGGGCTGGCAGTGATGGGCGTCACGCGGCGAATTTGATAGACCAAAACTGGTTGCTGTCGCCCTTTGAGGCGAACTTCACCGACAACTTCACTGACAATTCCTTCGCTAGCAAACATAGCCTGACAATAGTCGTAGGTTCGGGCACTAATCAAGATGCGGCAGGTACCCCCATCCAGCGCCTTATCGTAGCTTTCGAGACGGGCAGCGACGTTGACACTGTCGCCTATGGTGGTGTAGTCAATGCGTTTCGAGCTACCAAGGCTACCGACAACAACATCGCCCGTGGCAATACCAACGCGCATTGTTGCTTTGGGCAAGCCGCGCGCCTGCCAATCCGTATTGAGCACCGCGAGGGTTTCGCCCATGGCTAGGGCACAACGAACCGCCTGCTGAGCGTCGCGGGCGATTTCGGCCTCGGTGCTGCGGGGAATGGGCACACCAAAGACAGCCATGACGGCATCACCAATAAATTTATCGACAATGCCTTGGTGTTCGAGGACTTGTTGCGCCATTACCTCCATATATTCGTTGAGCCAACGCATGAGCAGTTCGGCGTCGGTGCGTTCAGTGATCGTGCTGAAGTCTTTGAGGTCGGTAAACAAGACTGTCGCCATCGTGCGACGCCCCTTGAGGCGGCCATCACTGAGCAGTTGCTCGCGATCACGCCAGATGGCTTCGGCAACCTCGGCGGTGACATGGCGACCAAAGAGGTTCATGACGATTTTGCGGTCGGTTTGCTCTTGGTTGGCGATCAGGGCCGTAATCGCGATCGCGACCCCCGCATAGGCCACAAGTGGTGCCGCCAAGGGTAGCCAAAGAGCCGCAACATTCAGGGCCACGACACTGCTACCCACCAGCACCACAACTCCACCCGCCAAGAGCAGTAACGTGAGCGGGCGCAGCTTTAGGCCCCAACACACAGCCGCGCTCGCGATCGACCACAGCAGCAGCCACACCACCTCAGCCCACTCGGGCCAGACTTGCACCAGGGGGCGTCCATCCAGGGCAGCCGCCAAGATTTGACTGACCATATTGGCGTGAATTTCGACACCCGAGGTGCGCTCGGGCGTCCCCAAAACCCCACCGCTGTAGGGTGTCAGAAAATAATCATTCAGACTTTCGGCTGTGGGGCCAATCAGGACAACGGCATCACGAAAGAGATCGGGCGCAATCGTTGAATCAAGGACATCAAAAAGACTGACGATCTGAAAATGATTGCGGCCGCCGCGATAATTGAGCAGCACCTGATAACCCGCCGCATCGGCACGCACATAGCCGCCATCGCTAGGCTCAAAGATCGGAAATTTACCCTGCCCCAATTGCAGCCAGTCGGGATTACGGGCGGCGGGTGCCGGATTGATACCCTCAGCCGCCAGATACATCAAGCTCAGGCGCAGGCTGAGGCTGAGATGGGTAATGCCATCATCGGTGGTGATGAAGAAAATGCCGCGTCGCAACTGACCATCGGCGTCCTCAACCACATCATTCACACCCACCTGCTCTAACTCAGCCAACATAGGTGGCGGCGGGATCACGCCCCCAAGGCGATCCCCCACGACCTTCTGGATACCAATGAGCTCAGCTGTGGATTGCTGTACGGCCTCGAAGGCGGCCGTGCCGGGTGGTACGGGCAGGTTACGGTACAGATCAAGGCCGATGGCGCGGGGGGCTTGGTTCGCGATCGCGACGATCAGATCGGCCAAACGTTGATCACTCAGGGGCCACTCGCCGGCTCGATCGAGGTCACTTTCTTCAATACCGACGACAACAACACGGGGATCTTGGGACTCTGGGGGTCGCGATCGCAGCAGCAAATCGTACGCTGTCAGCTCTAGCCCTTGCAACGCCCCCAGCCCCCGCAGCGCCAAGACAACGGCGGCGACCCCGAAGCTAGACCATCCGACTGCGAGCCACTGCCGTTGTACCATATTGCGCTTTTGAAATATGCGCCCCCACTGTAGCGTAAGCCCTGGTGTATGACTCGGAGAGGTAAACACAGAACGCGCGCCGGATCGATGCGTGTGCAGGTCTCAGGGCTTCTTCACACCTCAAAGCTTCTCGACTGGCGCCAGACGCGGATCGAGGATCTTTTGCTGCCCCAGGGCATGAAACTTCACCCCTAGCGTCACCTTCTCGCCACTGCCAAACACATGGGTGACTTCACCAATACCAAAGCTATCGTGACTGAGGCGATCACCCACGCGCCACGCCAAACTTGGGTTTGGATTACGCTTAAACGTTGCTGTGTCCGTGGGGCGGCTCGTCGATCGCGACTTGGGTTGCGGCAGGGCCGTATCGCCCACACTGTGAATAAACTCCGTCGGCAGCTCACTCAAAAACACACTCGGAATTGCCGACTGACGCTCACCATACAGCCGCCGCGCATCCGCATGACAAATATATAACTGCGCCTCAGCCCGCGTAATGCCGACATAACAAAGCCGCCGCTCTTCTTCCATCGCCGCCGGATCATCCTGAGCCCGGAAGTTCGGAAACAGCCCCTGCTCTAGCCCTACCAAAAAGACAACCGGAAACTCCAGCCCCTTGGCACTGTGCAGCGTCATCAACGACACACTATCAGTCTGCATATCTTCGAGGCTGGAGGTCAGTGAAACCTGCGCCAGATAAGCCGTCAGGGAGTGATCTTCACTTTCTTCTTGGAACTGCTGCACCGCATTAAACAGTTCCTGAATATTTTGGAGCCGGTTTTCGGCCTCATCATTGCCCTGAGCCTCAAGCTCCGCTGTATAGCCCGATTCCAGCAATACCAGCTTCAGCAGCTCGGCCACCGAAATGCGGTTCACCTGGGTGCGCCAGCGCAACAGATCCTCCACAAATTTGACCACCGCCCGACTACTGCGCCCCAGCAGGCTCTGCACCGAGTCGGTATCAATCAGCAAATCCCAGAGCGGGATACTCAACTGCTGGCTGGCTTCTTGCAATTTCGCGATCGTGGTGGCCCCAATACCCCGGCGCGGTGTGTTGATAATCCGTAGCAAGCTCGCGCTATCAAAAGGATTATCGAGCAAACGCAAGTAAGACAGCACATCCTTAATTTCCTTGCGCTCATAAAACTTCAGCCCCCCCACCACCGTGTAAGGAATCTGCCAGCGCAAAAGATACTCTTCAAAGGGGCGCGATTGGGCATTGGTACGGTACAAAATCGCGAAATCACCATAGCGCGGCGTCAGTTGATTTTGCAGCGCACTCCGAATTTGACTGACTACAAAGCGTGCTTCGTCATCCTCCGTCTGGGCTCGAAAATAACGAATCTGGTCGCCGTCGGGGTGCGTTGGCCGCAAAACCTTATCGATACGCTCTGTATTACGCTCAATCAACGAATTCGCCACATTAATAATCGTCGCCGTCGAACGGTAGTTCTCCTCAAGCTTGATCAGCGTTTGGGTGCGATTATCCGGCAAGCGATCCCCAAAATTCTCCTGAAAATTCAGCAAAATGCGATAGTCAGCGCCCCGAAATGCATAGATCGACTGATCGCCATCACCCACCGCAAACACCGAACGATCCTGCCACTGCCACGCCTCTCGCGCCTGGTTATTTGTCACCAGCAACCGCACCAAATCGTACTGAATTGGGTTGGTATCTTGATACTCATCTACCAGCACATGACGAAACTGACAGTGCCAGTAATTTAGGGTTGCCGCATCCTGTTTAAACAACAGCACCGGAATCCGAATCAAATCATCAAAATCGAGGGCATTATTGGCCGCTAGGGCCGTCTGATAGCGTCGGTAGACATCAGCAATCGTTCGCCCCCGAAAGCCCGGCTCTTCAGCCGCAAATTGCTCAGGACTCAAGCCCTGATTCTTGGCACCACTGATCGCCGCCCGCACAGAACGCGGATTAAACTTGCGCTCATCCAGATTCAGCTCCTTCAGCACAATCGTCTTAACCGTGCTCTGGCAATCGCTATCATCCCAAATCGAGAAATTTTGCTGCCACTGACGCTGCTGCTCATCGGCAAACTTGGCAATATCACTACGCAAAATTCGCGCAAACAGACTATGAAATGTCCCGATCCACATCGGTCGAATCAGCCGCCGCGACACCTCACTTCGCAACCGTGTTTGCTCGGCTGGCCCCAAATCATCCCACTCGCGGCCATAGGTCTCAACGGCTCGATAGGCCGCAAACAGGTGCTCGATGCGGCTCTTCATCTCCCGCGCTGCTTTGTTCGTAAACGTCACCGCAAGGATATGCTCCGGCTCAACCTGATGCGTCAGCACAAGATTGGCGATGCGATAGGTCAAGGTGCGCGTTTTGCCCGAGCCTGCTCCCGCCACGACCAACAGGGGCCCCTCATAGTGGCGAGCCGCTCGTTGCTGATCACGATTGAGATGGGAGAGGTCTAAAGGCATGGGCAAGCTGAATGCGTCGTACCTATTGTGTCTTATTGCTGGGTATCCGATTGCTGGATCCCTAGCAGCCCCAGCCAAGGCTGCCTCTAAACCAGGATCAGAGCTCAATACTGCTGCGGCTCTGCGGACTAGTCAGCGACAGGACTCGGCAGAATCAATCCCCGCCTAATTACGATTCGACTTCAGGCTCCTCAGGCTCGGCATTAGCAGCCAGGGTCTGCTCACGAAAGCCTAACAGCAGTGCCACCACACCAACATTGATCGCAATATCGGCAATGTTAAACACCGGAAAATTAATCAAAATAA
>CAZAGN010000001.1:78104-88457 GCA_964484905.1 uncultured bacterium
GTCTCCGGATTATCCTGAGCTTCGGCAGCCTGAAGCAGCTCGCACTGAAAAAAGAGCTTGTAGATAAAATAGGGGCGGGGTTTCGGCTCGCCTTTATTACGATCCAGCACACCCAGCAGGCGCAGAGCCTTGGCGTGATAGCCCGCCTCTTCATAAATTTCTCGCTCAGCTGCCTCGGCCGGTGAGTCGCCCAAATCAGCCCAACCACCGGGCAACGCCCAGCAACCATCAGACTTTTCGCGCACCAGCAAAATCGCCCCAGCCTCATCAAAGACCACACCCCGCACATCCACTTTGGGCGTCACATAGCTCGGATCGGCAGCAAAAAAATCTTGTACCGTCTCGAAAGGAGTCTCAGTATAGGTAGCCATAATCTCGGCGGCGAGGGCTTCGAGCTTGTGGCAACGCTCCACTTCGTAGGGGCTGGCACTGTAGGCAAGCCCTCCCTGTACCAAAGCGCGAATGCGGGTTGCCCACTCATGCCAGCGATAGGCCGACATTACTTGCCCATGCCCAGTTGCTGCGCCTTTTGGTAAACCTTACCTTCGGTCAGCAGTGACGGTGCAATCACCACTTCAACCTGCTGCATTTCGGCAATCGTGGCTGCACCGAGGGTAGACATACTCGTTTGCAGCGCCCCTAAGAAGTTATGGGTGCCATCATCCAAACGAGCCGGGCCACGCATAATCTCGCTGATGCTACCGGTTGTGCCCACGCGAATCCGTGTCCCCCGTGGCAAGAGCGGGCTGGGTGTAGCCATGCCCCAGTGGAAGCCACGACCGGGGGCTTCGGCAGCACGGGCAATGGGTGAGCCAATCATCACGGCATCAGCGCCACAGGCGATGCACTTGCAAATGTCGCCCCCCGTAACCAGGCCCCCATCCGCAATAATCGGGCGATACTGGCCGGTTTCTTGGGCATAATCATCACGAGCCGCCGCGCAATCAGCCACTGCCGTTGCTTGGGGTACGCCCACACCCAAAACACCCCGCGAGGTGCAAGCCGCACCGGGGCCAATACCGACCATGATTGCCGCCGCCCCTGCCCGCAGCAGTTCGAGCGTTACGTCATAGGTAACGCAGTTGCCGACAACGACCGGAATCGGCATTTCGGCACAAAAACGGGCAATATCGAGAGGGTCAATTCCTTCGGGCGAACGGTGCTGCGTCGAGACGACTGTTCCCTGCACAAAGAAGATATCACCACCGGCTTCGGCAACAATCGGGCCATAACTGGCGGCATGGGCCGGGATACAGCTAGCGGCGGCAATCGCACCCTGGGACTTAATTTCACGAATGCGCTGGGCAATCAGTTCGGGCTGCACGGGCTCGCTGTAGAGGTGCTGCATGAGTGGCACAAACTCGCTGGGGCCAACGCCGGCGATTTTATCGAGCATTGGGTTAGGGTTAGCGTAACGGGTTTGCAGACCATCGAGGTTGATCACGCCAAAAGCACCTAGCTCTGACAGCAGCACGGCCATACGGACATCAACGACGCCATCCATGGCGCTGGCAATAATCGGAATCTCGCGCGTGAGGTTGCCCACAGTCCAGGCAGTATCGACGAGACGCGGGTCGAGAGTTGCGCCACCGGGGCAGAGGGCGATCTCGTCAAAACCGTAGGCGCGACGGGCTGTTTTTCCCCGACCGAGTTGAATCTCCACAGCAGTGTCATCCTTGGCGTATCAACTTAGCCTATCAGAGCACTTGCACCCGTCGCAAAAGCGATTCAGGGGCCAAATAACTGAGTAACTAAGAATAGATTTTGAATATGACAAAGCCAGACCCAGCCTAGATCACCCAGTCGCTAGCCGCTGCGCCCTCGATACATCAATCACCACAGCTTCTTCACTCGGCCCAACGCGGCCATTTGCAAAAATCGTCTCCAAGGCCGTAGCACGAGTGTCAAAATAGGTAAGCAATTGTGCCTGGACGTACCTGTGGACTATAAAGATACGCTTAATCTGCCGCAAACCTCATTCTCGATGCGGGCGAATGCCGTGCAACGGGAACCGGAGATTCAAGCGTCCTGGCAAGAGACCACTATTTACGAAGAGTTGGCGAGTACGAACCCCGGTGCGCCTTTTGTTTTGCATGATGGGCCGCCCTACGCCAATGGCGATATTCACATGGGCACAACACTCAACAAAATCCTCAAAGATATCGTCAACAAATATCAAATGCTGCAGGGGCGCAAGGTGCGCTACATTCCGGGCTGGGATTGCCACGGCCTACCTATCGAGCTGAAAGTGCTGCAAAGCATGAGTGCAGCTGAGCGCCAAGATCTGACCCCTCTCGCTTTGCGACAACGCGCCAAAGCCTATGCCCTGGGCTATGTCGATACGCAACGGCAGAGCTTTAAACGCCTCGGCATTTGGGGCGACTGGGATGATCCCTATTTGACGCTCAAGCCGGAGTACGAAGCAGCTCAGGTTGAAGTGTTTGGCCAGATGGCGCTGAAGGGCTATATTTATCGCGGCCTGAAGGCAGTGCATTGGAGCCCCAGTTCGCAGACGGCCCTTGCCGAGGCAGAGTTGGAATATCCCGAAGGCCACATCTCGCGCAGTATTTACGTGGCGTTTCCGATTCAGTCGCTGACGCCTGAGGCAGAGACGGTCTTGGCTGAGTTTATGCCGAACCTTCGCATTGCCATTTGGACAACAACACCCTGGACGATTCCGGGAAATTTGGCGTTGTGCTTCAATGGCAGCCTCAGCTATGCCGTGGTTGAGTCGGCGAGCTGGGGGCATTTGATTATTGCCGAAGCCTTGAAGGATCAACTGGCGGCGACCTTGGGTGAAGCCCTGACGGTTAAAGCTGTGTTTCCGGGCACGCTGCTGGAGCATTGTGCTGGTAAGCACCCCCTCTTCGATCGCGAGAGTTTGTGCATCCTGGGCGAGCACGTCACCACCGAGTCGGGGACGGGCATTGTCCATACGGCACCGGGGCATGGTCAGGAAGATTTTATGGTTGGTCAAAAGTATGGCCTGCCGATTCTCTCGCCTGTCGATGCGCAGGGACGCTTTACCACTGAGGCTGGTGCTGATTTTGCGGGTTTGAATGTGCTGGCCAAAGAGGGCGGTGGCAATAGTGCGGTGATTAGTGCCTTGCAGACGGCGGGCGCCTTACTCAAAGAAGAAGCCTACAGCCACAAGTATCCCTACGATTGGCGGACGAAAAAGCCGACGATTTTCCGGGCGACAACGCAGTGGTTTGCCTCGGTAGCTGGCTTCCGGGAGGCGGCTTTGGCGGCGATTAAGGCCGTCACTTGGATTCCGGCGATCGGTGAAAATCGGATTACGCCGATGGTTGCTGAGCGCTCGGATTGGTGCATTTCGCGGCAACGGGTTTGGGGCGTACCGATTCCGGTGTTTTATGATGCCGAGACGGAAGCGGTGCTGCTGACGGCGGAGACGGTGGCGCACGTGCGTGATATTTTCTTGGCGAAGGGTTCGGATGCGTGGTGGGAGTTGCCCGTTGAAGAGCTGCTACCGGAGCCCTATCGCAGTAATGGCCGCACCTATGTGAAAGGTAGCGACACGATGGATGTCTGGTTTGATTCCGGCTCGTCCTGGGCGGCAGTGGCGAAACGTAAGCTGCACTATCCGGTGGATTTGTATCTGGAGGGCTCTGACCAGCACCGAGGTTGGTTCCAGTCAAGCTTGCTGACCTCGGTAGCAGTCAATGACTGCGCCCCCTATCGCTCGGTATTGACCCATGGCTTTGTCCTGGATGAGAAGGGCCAGAAGATGAGCAAGTCGTTGGGTAATGTGGTTGACCCGCTGACGATTATTAATGGTGGCAAAGATCAGAAAAAAGAGCCGCCCTACGGAGCGGATGTCTTGCGGCTGTGGGTATCGAGTGTCGATTACAGCGGCGATGTACCCCTAGGCAAGACAATTCTCAGTCAGATGGCGGATGTCTATCGCAAGATTCGCAATACAGCTCGTTTTCTGCTTTCAAACCTCTATGACTTTGATCCGGCGACCGATGCGGTGGCCTATGCTGATTTGAGTGAGTTAGATCGCTATATTTTGCATCGTCAGTGGGAGGTCGGCCAAGAGATTACGGATGCGTTTAATAGCTATCAGTTCTTCCGCTTTTTCCAGGCGGTGCAGAATTTCTGTGTCGTTGATCTCTCGAATTTCTATCTCGATAGTGCCAAAGACCGGCTGTATATCAGTCATGCAGGCGCTCTGCGGCGGCGGCAGTGTCAGACGGTGCTGGCCTTGATTGTCGAGAATTTGGCTAAGGCGATTGCGCCGGTGTTGTCGCATATGGCGGAGGATATTTGGCAAGCCTTGCCCTATGATGTGCCCCAGCAATCGGTGTTTGCAGCGGGCTGGTTGGTAACGCCCGATCAGTGGCAGCAGCCAGAGCTGGCGCAAACCTGGGACAGCCTGCGCCGGGTGCGGGAGGCGGTAAACAAAGCCCTGGAAGCGGCCCGTGCGGAGAAGCTAATTGGCGCGTCTACCGATGCTCAGATCACCCTAACGGTAGCGGAGCCGGAACTGTTGAGCGCCCTTCGCGATCGCGAACCGGAGTTGCGCTATCTGTTCTTGGCCTCTCAGGTACATCTGGTTCAGGGTGGAGCCGGTATTGAGGTCAAGATTGCTAAGGCAGCCGGTCATAAGTGCGCCCGCTGCTGGAACTACTCCGAGCAGGTCGGTAGCTTTACGGAACATCCCGAGTTGTGTGAGCGCTGTGTTGGGGCGCTGGCAGGCGAGTTTTAGGGGTGGTGGAGACCTCCTATCATGTGCCGGTGCTCGTTGAGCCAGTGATTACGGGCCTGGTGCAGCAGCCAGGCGGTGTTTATATTGATGCCACCCTCGGCGGTGGTGGTCATACGGCGGCTTTGTTGGCGGCGGGGGCTGATCATGTGATTGGCCTCGATCAAGACCCCAATGCCCTAGCCGCCGCCGCTAGCCATCTCGATCCGGCGCGGGTGACGCTGGTGGCCACCAATTTTGCCGACTACGTGCCAACCCAGCCGGTGGCGGGTGTTTTAGCCGATATTGGCGTGAGTTCGGCGCAATTAGATCAGGCTGAGCGAGGGTTTAGCTGGCGATCTACGGCACCGCTGGATATGCGCATGAACCCGGAGGCGGAGATCGATACAGCGGCCGATTGGCTGAACTATCGCAGCGAGCAAAATCTGGTCAAAATTTTTAGTGAGTATGGCGAAGAGCGCTTTGCGAAGCGAATTGCACGGCAGATTTGTGAGAAGCGACCCCTGCGAACAACCACCGAACTGGCCGATTTGATTTGGCAGACCGTGCCCCCAGCCGCTCGCCATGGCCGTATTCACCCGGCCACACGGGTTTTTCAGGCGCTGCGGATTGCGGTCAACGATGAACTGGGTGTGTTGGATCGGTTTTTGGCTCAGGCACCTGAGTGGTTGGTGCCCGGTGGCCATCTGGCGGTGATCAGTTTTCATAGCCTCGAAGATCGGCGCGTGAAGTGGGCTTTGCGTCAGGATGAACGCCTGGAGGTGATTACCCGCAAGCCGATTCAGGCGACTGCTGCCGAGATTAGGGTGAATCCCCGCTCGCGATCGGCCAAGCTACGCCTTGCTCAGCGATTGGCCGAGGCTACTTAGGATCATGTCTAGCCACTTCTTGTAATCAAAGATCGATCTAGTCTGCGTGAATAAATCCGTAAAAATACAGATGAATTAGCTTTGATCAAAGCTAATTCATGAGAATTTACTGAGCCAAAATCGGAATTATAAAGCTGGGTAAAAGGACTAGTACCGTGATTAATCTAGGTATAACTACCTGGTGATTAGCAGCCCTGAATTCAGGCATATTTCCTGAGGCAATTTGTGCCGTTTATATCATTCGGAGTTATTCTAAAACTATAGATATTGCGACTGTTTCCTGTCATGGCTAAGCACTGGTTGATTGTGGCGCCGCTATTGGCAGGGGGAGCCCTGGTAGGGGCTTTGGCGGGTCAGGGTACAGCACCGGTTGTCGCAACATCATTGGTTGCAGCGAGCTCAGGCCTTTCAGGTTTGTGGCTAGCAGGGCGGCAGCAGCATTCCGCCCAAACTGAGCTTGAAAAACAATTGGCCATGCACGAACGTCACATTGAGCAGCTGGAGCGACGCCTAGAACTCAAAGATCGTTTGATTCAGCACCACGAAAAGTTTCAGCATCATTTTGTGTCGCGGGTTAGTGCCCTTAGCCAACGGGCTTTGCCGAGTGCGGCGGCTACACCTGGTGTGCCGTTAGATGATGCGTCAGTGTTACCCGATAACGTTGTCCCTTTTCGGCAACCCGATCAGCCCCATATTGTGACGTGGTTAAACCAACAGGCCCAATGTCGCGTCAATACATTTGAGATTGCGACCCCTGCGCCTCGGCATGAATTAGACTTGGCCACGGTTTGGCTTGAGCAGGGCTGGCAAGGCAGCATCAATAAGGTTCTGGCGGCGATCGCGAAAAATCAGGCCCTAGAGTTTCGGGGTGTCGCCGCCCAGCTCCTCACGCCTCTGTTACAGCGTTCTCCGTTTGCCACGGTGAACGAGGCCAGTACTGAACATCTGCGGGTGACATTTACGGCGGCCTCAATTCCCTTTTGGCGGGGGGGTTGGTTGCGGGGCTATGTCGAAACCGTCGTGCAGCAGGCTTTGCCCGAGCCCCTGTTTCGGAATGTTGAATTGACGATTCGCGATCACGATCTGCGCCTTGATGGTTTGTTTTGGTGGCAGGATAAGCCCCGCTGGCTACAGACTGCGGCCCAGCTTACCCCCAGCCAACTGGATATCTGGCTGAAGCAGTGCCAGTGGCTGGGCTTTGCGCCCGAGCAGTTGTGGTTGGTGGTGGCTAGCGTACCCCCCGAGGCGGCGCGGCACATTCGCGATCGTTATGGATTTATGATTCTGGGGCCACAGATGGTGGCCAATTACTTAGAGGGCACCCCCCGCGCCCAGGTGTTGTAGAGGCCGGTATCCATGGCTGAAGGTCTGTGTCGGCACTCAGGAGGCTGGCCCTGTAGCTGGCAGACTTAGAGCAGTTCGTGGCGATCTATGCGATTCGCGATCGCCGAAGGCCGGTCGGAGACTATCACGAGACAGCCCTCGTGGCCTACCTAGCGCAATTGCCAACTCGAGCGCCGCGTTAACCCCAAGCTCAAAGAGCAGGCGCTGCTAGACATCTAACTCAGCGCGGATTAGCGGCCAAACGTGTCTGAAGCAGAAACTTGCCTAGAAAAACTTGATCTTGCGGGAAGCATAGAGACACATCTGCAGCAAAATCAGCCCCTCTTTGACGTGGGCAATATTCGACTCGCCATAGCTACGGGGTTGGTAGCGTACCGGCACCTCAACGATCTGTAAGTTCAGCTTGGCCGCCCCAAACAACAGGTCAAAATCGCCAAAGGGATCAAAATCGCCAAAATAGTGCCGATTCGCCGCCAACCGTTCGTAATCGCTGCGCAAGAGAACCTTGGTGCCACAGAGCGTGTCTTTGAGCGGTTGATCGAGCAAAAACGAGAAGACACTGGCGAAAAATTTATTGGCTGCCGCATTCAGCCAGGGCATTGCCGCATAGGAGCGGGGATAGACCAAACGCGAGCCATTGAGAAATTCACCCCGCCCCCCGGCCAGCACATCATAAAACTGGGGCAGCGCTTCGGGCGGTACGGTCAAATCGGCATCAAGAATCATCACAATATCGCCCGTGGCAGCCGCAAACCCCAGCCGCACGGCATCACCTTTGCCTTTGCCGGTCTGTTGCATCACTCTGATGGGCACTTGGTCACCGTAGGCTGCTTGCACCCGCTGAATTTCTGCCCACGTCGCATCGCGGGAGTGGCCTTCCACAAAAATAATTTCGGTGCCTTTACCCATTTGGGGCGTGCGCAACACCGCCGCTTCGATATTGCCTGCTTCGTTACGGGCCGGAATAATCACCGAACAGGAATAGCCAGTTTTGGGGGCGGGCGGGCGGGCGACAATCATGTTGGTTAGCGCCAGATGCTTCAGCAGCGGCAACCGACTGAGATAGCGATTACAAAACCACGCCAGCGGCTGTAGGGGCACTGGTAGCAGGCAACGACGATGTTGCTTGACAACTTCATAGCCCGTAATCTGCAACAGATTGGCGACATCACGCATCGAAAGCCAGTTTTGCGGTGGCTGGGGCGAGCGGAGGCGCAGGGCAGAGGCGAGGCGCAGCAGCGGCTCCCAGAGGAAATTGTGAAAGCTGAGGATGATACGGGTGCGCGGTGTGCAGAGGGGTTGAAGGCGGTGGAGCACCGCTTGAATATCGCTGAGGTAGCCCAAGACATTGCAGAGGATAATCACCTCAAAGGGCTCGCCACCGACCTGAGCGGGGGTCAAGGTTTCAGCGTCCGCACAAACAAACTGTAAGTGTGGGTGACGTGCCTGCGCCTGCGCAATCATCTCCGGAATAAAGTCGATACCCACACCAACACGGGGGTTGAGGCTAGCCAGCAAATCACCTGTACCACAGCCGATCGCGAGCACCCGGCTTTGTTCTGGCACCAAAAAGCGGTGTAGTCGCTCCAGATCGCGATAATAATAGCGATTGCGCTGCCGCCAGCGACCCAGTTGGGGTGCTTGGGCTTTGAAATGCGCAACCATGGCGGTTTTGAAGCTATCCATCAGATGTAGAGACAGACTCAGGGTACGCTACCACATAGGCGGACAGGGCGTTTAGGTAGTCTCTATGCAGGTGATTGGCGCAATCAGTGGTACCTCAGTTGATGGCATTGATGTGGCCTGGGTCGAGATTACGGCGGGTACAGAAGCACTCAGCGCTGCCCAGCCACTGTCGATTATGTGCCACAGTGCCGAAACGATTGCCTACACACCAGCGCTGCAAGCACGCTTAACGGCGGCCATTGCTGGCACCGCCCTCAGTGCCGCCGCCTGGGATGCCCTCGATTATGATGTCGCCCTTGCCTTTGCGGCAGCGATTCAAACCCAGGTGGCGCTGGCCCAAGCCGCAGGTGTCTCGATTGATCTTGTGGGCAGTCACGGCCAAACAGTCTGGCATCGCCCCCCAGAACAGGACTCAGGTCGCGATCGGTTGGGCTTTAGTTGGCAGCTTGGGCGCGGCGATGTCATTGCGCACCATCTGGGCATCCCGACCGTAAGTCAGTTCCGTCAGGCCGATATTAGTGCCGGTGGCCACGGGGCACCACTCGTATCACACCTAGATGTTTGGCTGGCCCAGGGGCAGCGCTGCTGTTGGCAAAATTTGGGGGGTATTGCGAACGTTACCTATAGTGATGGCGAAACAGTGTTGGGTTTTGATAATGGCCCCGCCAATGTTTTGCTCGATGGCGCCGCCCGCTATTTGCTGGGGCATGCCTGCGATCGCGACGGAGCCCTAGCGCGTCAAGGCACGCCTCAGATGGCGCTAGTCACGCAATGGCTCAAGGATCCTTACCTCCAGCAAGCACCGCCCAAATCTACGGGCCGCGAGTATTTTGACACCGCCTATCTCGAGCGTTGTCTTGCACCGATGACGCGCCTAAGTTTGGCCGACCAATTTGCCACACTCACAGAATTTACCGCCCTCGCGATCGCGACCAGCTATCAGCAGTTTTTGCCCCACATGCCCGCACAAGTCTGGCTCAGTGGCGGCGGCGTCCGTAACCTCGCCCTCGTCGAACGCTTGCAGCACCACCTCGCCCCGATTCCTGTCGCAAGTAGCGCCCAAGCGGGCATCGACCCCGACTTCAAAGAAGCGATTGCCTTTGCCTGGCTCGCCTACCGCCGCTGGCACAACCTCCCCAGCAATGTCCCAGCCGTCACCGGCGCCGCCAAAGCCATTAGTTTGGGCGTGATTGCGCATCCGTGCGCTTGAAAGACCTTAAGCCCGCTGCCCTAGTACTTCGGTACCGAAGGATCGTAGGCATCACCCCACGCCAGGATGCCGCCCTGAAGGTTGAGCCCCTCAATGCCAACCGCCTTGAGTGCGCGTATCGCCTTGGCTGAACGAATGCCGCTCTTGCAATGCACAATGAGCTCTGAGCCATTCAGCACAGCACGTACCTGATCAATACCACTGCCTTGCTCGATATCGGGCAACGGAATCAGATGCGATCCGGCAATTTTGCAGATGTCGTACTCATTGGGGTTGCGCACATCAATCAAAACAAAGTCCTTGCCCGCATCCATCCGCGCCTTGAGGTCAGCCGGTGTGATTTCGACAATATCGTCGTTGGTCGGGGCTTCACTCACGTGAGGCATGCCGCAGAACTCTTGATAGTCGATGAGCTGCGTAATAGGCGGTGTCTGTGGATTTTTGCGCAGTTTCAGCTCCCGGAAGCGCATCGTCAAGGCATCGTAGAGCAGCAGGCGGCCACTGAGGGTGGTGCC
>CAZAGN010000002.1:0-3143 GCA_964484905.1 uncultured bacterium
CACCCGCATATTTGGCAGAGTATTCAAGAACGTTTTGCAGTGCGTGGTCGGGTGGCCTCAGCCAACAATCGCAAACAAGCTTATTTACCTGCTGGCGCCGAAGAACTAGTCAATAGCGGCGGCAGTGCGCCGGGCCTAATCTGGGAACCCCGCCCAGGTTTGATTTTGCTGACGTTTCCGGGGGTACCCCGCGAAATGAAGCACATGTGGCAAGATGTAGCCGTTCCCTATCTCAAATCACGGGGTTGGGGCCAAGATCAGCTCTACAGCCGGGTTTTGCGCTACTGGGGCATTCCTGAATCGAGCCTGGCTGAGCGTGTTGGTGATCGCTTTAATGCCACTAACCCCACCATCGCCCCCTATGCGGGCCAGGGCGAAGTGCGCCTGCGGGTGACGGCACGCGCTCAGACCCCCGAGGCAGCAGCAGCCCTGCTTGAGCCGGTTGTGAGTGAGTTGATTGCCCTCGCCCCCGAGCATTACTTTGGTAGCGATGAGGCCAGTCTTGCCAGTGTGGTGGGTGAATTGCTTCTGCAGCGCCAGCAGACGCTCGCCGTTGCTGAATCTTGTACTGGCGGCCTGGTTGGTCAACTGATTACGGCTGTACCGGGGAGCTCGGCCTATTTTCAGGGCAGTGTGGTGGCCTATGCCAACCGCCTCAAAACCGAGGTGCTGGGCGTTAGGGAAGACCTGTTGCTTCAGCATGGCGCTGTGAGTGAGGCAGTCGCGATCGCGATGGCGGTGGGTGCCCAGCGCTTCGCCGATTGGGGGCTGGCCGTTACTGGCATTGCGGGGCCGCAAGGGGCCACCGAGACCAAGGCGGTGGGTGATGTCTTTGTTGCCGTAGCGCCGCCGGATCGCGAACCCTTCGCTGCCGCCTTTCACTTTGGTTATAGCCGTGAACGTGACTGGATTCGCTGGCTCAGTGCTCAGACGGCGCTCAACAACCTACGGCTAGCGTTGTTATAGAAACCCCCTCACGACTCGGTGAGAGGGGGACAAGTAGTTTCATCAACTTCTACAGTGAGGCTTTCTACAACGAGGCTGCGACCAGCGCTACTAAATCCCGCACCCGCGAGGCATAGCCATACTCGTTGTCATACCAGGACAGCACCTTTGCCGTACGCTCGCCCAGCACCATTGTGCAGCTCGTCTCGACCATCGACGAGAGCGGATTGCCGACAATATCTGCCGAAACGAGATTGGGCTCGGCAATGCCCAACACACCCGCCATCGGCCCAGCAGCAGCGGCGGCAAAGGCCGCATTTAAACTTTCAACTGTCACTGGCTGCTCGGTATTGACAACAAAATCAACGATTGACCCTGTAAGAGTCGGCACCCGCAGCGCCATACCATCGAGCTTACCTTTCAGCTCGGGCAGCACCAAGGCAACGGCTGTCGCCGCTCCGGTCGAGGAGGGCACAATCGAGTTACCCGCCGCCCGACCCCGGCGAAAATCTTTGGCATCGGGACGATCAACCAGACCCTGGGTGGCCGTGTAGGCATGGCAGGTTGTGAGCAGGCCGTTGGCAATGCCGAAGTTATCCAGAATTACCTTGGCGACCGGCGCAAGACAATTGGTTGTGCAGGACGCATTCGAGACAATATGATGCTCGGCGGAGTTATAAAGTTCGTGGTTAACACCCATAACCACGGTCAAATCTGGCTGCTTGGCCGGTGCTGAGATGATGACCTTTTTGGCCCCCGCTGTCAGGTGCTTGCTTGCGCCTTCACGGGTTGTAAAAAAGCCCGTCGATTCGACAACAATATCGGCACCCATGCTGGCCCAGGGCAAGTTGGCCGGATCACGCTCTGAGAGCAGCTTAATCCGCATATCACCGACAACCAGATCGCCGTTATCGATTGAAGCCGGGGTTGCCAGACGACCATAGGCCGAGTCGTAGGTGAGCAAGTAGGCCAGGTTTTCAGGATCAGCGAGATCGTTGACGGCTACCACTTCAACATCAGCCGGATTGGCCAAAAACACGCGCAATAGGGCACGACCAATGCGACCAAAGCCATTAATAGCGATCCGTACCGTCATAGCATTCCTGAGTCAAGCAACATTCACTAGGGTGCCGTGAGTTCGTGCGTTCGCCGCCGTCCTTAAAATAGTCTCAAGGTTTGCGACCCAGCCGGTTTGTGGGGCGGCGTGGCACACTGACAGTACACAGGGAGGATCATGCCGTGGCACTGACCAAGGGCTTTGAGGTCGAAATCTATACCGGCACTCCTGAGGGTGTAGCTGTGGGCTTTGCGGATCAAGTCGTGGCGGCGCTACCCAACTTTGTCACCGAGCCCGACCGCCGCAATGTGGAATACACCACCTCCCCCCTGCGTCGCTATGCCGACCTCCCCTGTGCCCTCCTCAAGCCCCGCCTAGCTCTACGTCAGTTTTTGCCGCAGCCTTACACCCTGCTGCCAGGCAGTACGCTTGCCCTGGGTGGTGAAGACCACTTTGAGCGCTCCGATCCCGATAATCCCTACCACACCTACATCGAGACTACCTACGGCACCACGGTCGTTACGGCCAGTATCCATATCAATATTGGCCTTACTGATATGGACTTACTCTTTCAAGCCTGCCGTCTGGTTCGGGCTGAAGCCTCGTTGTACTTGGCGCTCAGTGCAGCCTCGCCTTTCCGGAATGGTCATATTACAGGGTCTCATTCTAGCCGTTGGCAACTGTTCCCGCCCACACCCAAGCAGGTACCGTTTTTTGCCAGCCACCAGCACTACATCGACTGGACCGAAGCCCAAATTGCAGCGGGCATTATGTTTAACCCGCGCCACCTCTGGGCAGCGGTGCGCCCCAATGGCGATAATCGCCCCCATGATCTCAACCGTATCGAGCTGCGCATTTGCGATATGGTCAGCGACCCGCTGGCGTTGCTGGCGATTACGGCCTTGCTGGAGGCACGTCTGTTGCAGATGAGCCTCAACCCCGAGCAGTTTGAGCCGTTTCGGGGGGCGTTTACACCAACCGAACTGGAGACGATCGCGACCGAGAATGAGCAAGCGGCCGCCCGTCACTCCCTTGATGCCAACCTCATTCACTGGCAGACGGGTCAAACGATCACCGCCGCTGCCTGGATTGAGCAGCAATATACCGATGCCTGGCTGATCGCCCATCAGTATGGCTTTGC
>CAZAGN010000002.1:3243-29187 GCA_964484905.1 uncultured bacterium
GGATTGAGCAGCAATATACCGATGCCTGGCTGATCGCCCATCAGTATGGCTTTGCTGAATACCTGGCGCCGATTCAGCAGATTTTGCGTGAGGGCAATGAAGCTCAGCGCTGGCTACGAGCTCAGGCGGCGGGACAGAGCGTGGCTGATGTCTATCAGGTCGCGATCGCGAATATGGCCGCCCAAGAGCAACGCTTACTCCGCGAAATCTGCGCCATGGCCCCTGTGTAAGCCTCAGTTATATAAAGCTATCTGGTGTGTACTGTTTATGATTTACGGGGTAGAAGGGGCGTAATATATGCCAACAGTTCGGGAATACTGGTTTGAGTAACGACCCAAATCAAATCGAGCTTAGTTTCGTTATAGTCGTGTACCAGCCGATCACGCATACCAGCAATCTTCCGCCATTCGATACTGGGGTGCAAGCTGCGAAACTCCGCCGAAAGGCGCTTCACAGTTTCACCAATAATCGTGATCTCATACAAAACAGCTAGGTGTGTTCTTTCATCGTCCTGAAATTCTGCTTCACTCATATTGATCGTTAGGCGGAGAATAGTCTGGCATAGTTTGGCGATATCAAGCAGATAAGACTCGTCCCGATGCATAAATAACCTGAGCAGTATTTAAAATAGTATCTCGACGGATCCAATTAGAGCTGTCAAGGATGGCACGTTTTTCAACAAGGTCAACATCACGACCCAAGAGATCTTGAAGGGAATACTCTAAGCCAATTACATCCATTAGACTTAAGTGAGGTGCAGCGCTGCGGTCAAACACAACTAACATATCAATATCACTGTCGTCTCTAAAATCATCTTGTAAGATCGAGCCGAACAGAGACAATTCTAGAATGTGATTACGTTCACAAAAATTGATCAGCTGTGTTGGTGTTATTCTCAGACGAGTATAGAGTTTCTTTCTCTCGGTCATTTCAGTAACTTCTTCCCCTGTTAAGAGTCGCTATTCTGTGCCGATAATTGAAAAATATTTAATGCTGTTGCCAATGACATTGACTGTATTGTGAGTCTATCTGTTTGCAGTCATGAGGTTTCTCCAGTACGCTAATGCTTCAAGGATATGCCAACCATGTTCGACTACACCTGTGAAGCAACCTGCGGTGCGGCACGGGCAGGCACCTTCTCCACGCCCCACGGCCTGATCCAAACCCCCTGCTTTATGCCGGTGGGTACCCTCGCGACCGTCAAAACCGTAACGCCAGCCCAACTAGCGGCGATTCAGCCCCAGGTGGTACTGAGCAATACCTATCACCTGCACCTTCAGCCCGGCGAAGATATCGTGGCCAAGGCCGGTGGGTTGCACCGGTTTATGGGCTGGCAAGGGCCGATGCTCACCGATTCGGGTGGTTTCCAGGTATTCAGCCTCAGCGATATGCGCCGCATTACCGATGAAGGGGTTGTGTTCAAGTCACCCCGTGATGGCCGCACGATTGAGTTTACGCCCGAAGTCGCGATCGCGATCCAAAATGCGCTCGGTGCCGACATCATCATGGCCTTCGATGAGTGCCCCCCCTATCCGGCGTCAGTGACTGCGGTCGAGGCCGCTGTCAAACGCACTACCGCTTGGCTGGAGCGCTGTATTGCTGCCCATAGCCGGAGTGATCAAGCCCTCTTTGGCATTGTCCAAGGCGGAGTCTATGCTGAATTGCGCCAAGCCGCCGCCCGTGCCATTGTCCCCTTCGATCTGCCCGGCTATGCGATCGGCGGCGTTAGTGTCGGTGAACCCCCCGAGCTGATTGCTGATATTGTCCGGGCCACAACTCCGCTCTTACCCACAGATCGGCCCCGCTACCTTATGGGTGTTGGCACCTACCGCGAAATGCGCGATGCCATTGCTGCTGGCGTCGATATGTTTGACTGTGTGATTCCGACCCGCCTCGCCCGCCACGGTGCTGTCCTCAGTCGGGGTCAGCGCTGGAATATCAAAAACACGCGTCACCGCGAAGACTTTAGCCCCATCGACCCCGAATGCCCCTGCTATACCTGCCAAACCTTCAGCCGGGCCTACCTTTGCCACCTCATCCGTACCGAAGAACTGCTGGGCTACACGCTTCTCTCCATCCACAACATCATGGAGCTAGTTGGCTTTGTCCGCAAAATCCGCCAAGCGATTCTGGAGGGCAGTTTTCATGCGGAGTGGTGGCCCGAGGGATTTCTGCTTGAGGATTAGTCAAAATCAGCAGGTATTTAACACGTTGTTGGCGTTACCGTGAGCCCAAGAAATGAGGAAACAGGCTTAATCCACCACCAATGGCTCCCCCGCGATCAGAACGTCATGAGTTGGTCTGGCAAAACTGTTTTATGCAATCGATAGCTTGACTCTATCACCCGACAACGCCGCCGCTCAGACAGCCCGTCCCCGATAAAAGATAGCGTCAGGCCGCTCGATCGCGACACTGTGAGTAGCCGCCTCAACTGGCCGCCCTCGGTAGCTAAAGGCTGCCGGTGTGGTGCTCGGGGGCTGACTGTTGACGGCAACGGGGCGACCGCGATAGGTGCTTTGAGGTGTTGCTGCCGGCGGCTGAGGTGATCTTGGCGTGACGGAGGTGGCAGTCACAGGGACAGTGTCCGCAAGGGCCTTCCAGATGCTGACATGGCTGGCATCTTCTTGGAGCACGACACAGAGAAAACCATCATCAAGGGCATGGCGACAGGTCGCGATCGCGAGGGCAAGATCACAAAACTGCTCCCAGCGCACATAAAACCTGCGCTGCAACTGCAAGGCCAGCTCTTCGCCCCAGGGAAGCGTCATGAGAGTAGGGGTAATATCGGCAGCATCAAGAATAATCATGGGCAGCACAATAACTAACTTATTGCGTCAATGTAGTAGCTTTACGGAGATGGCTGCGTGATTTAACTCACGAAAAGGCTGGTGTTGTTATAAAAATACACACTGTGACTCAATTCGGTGACTTTTTGTTACAACTCTTGGCATTGGCTGTAACGGCTGACTCCGGACATCTTGAAAGCACTCGCAAAGAGCCATCGGTCTCGACAGACCTGAGTGCCCAAGTTCTAGTCGTCGTAGTTGATTAGGCTATGGACAGCCGCCGTTTGCGGCAAGCGTTGCCGTCCCTGTAAGGCGGCCAACTCAATCACAAAGTGCAGGCTGAGTAACGCGGCCCCAGTCTGCTGTACCAAGGTCGCGGCAGCAGCAGCGGTTCCCCCTGTGGCTAGCAAATCGTCGACAATGACGACCCGATCGCGATCGCTGAGGCCATCCTGATGAATTTCAAGACAGTCCTGGCCGTACTCCAGGGAGTACTCGACCCGATGGATCGCCGCCGGTAACTTACCCGGCTTACGCACCGGCACAAACCCGATCCCTAGATAGTGTGCGAGGGGTGCTCCAAAAATAAACCCCCGCGACTCTACGCCAACAATGGCTGTTGCTTCTTGAGGCACTGTGGCCGCCAAAGCCAGCACGACCGCCTTTAAGCCTGCGGGGCTTTGCAGAATCGGTGTAATGTCGCGAAATACAATACCCGGCTTTGGAAAATCGGGTACAGCACGAATCAGGGCCTGCAAATCCATGGGCTGACAACAGTTGGGGCGCCCATATCATAGCGTCAAGTGTCCCCAGTCCATGGCCTAAAACGTTCTCACAAAGCTGGCAAACGTGAGATCAAGCATCCGAAACTGAATCAGAACCACAAGCGTGTAGGCAGTAGATGACAGCATACCTATGCAATGCTGCGCCCCAGATTGGGGGTTGATCGCCCCAGGGCATCCTCGTACAGCAAAACCATCCCCAGCACATGAGAAAGCCAATAGCCCGCGACCGTGCCTGGCCAAAGCCACTCGGGATTGAGCAGGCAACAAAGTCAGCCGAAACCATAAGCTATCGGCATATTAAAAAACAGGTCACTCCACCAAAAAACAGGTCATTCCACCATGACAACGGCGAGAGTATAAGGCCAGAAACGCGACGGCCCCGCCCCGCAGTCGTTGTCTGAGGGATTGTGCGGCCTCATTTTCACAGGCAGGTGGGGTTGAACTTGACATTCAATATCTATGCCGTTGGCATCCATAACTAGCCGCGCCAGCACCGCGACAAATATCACTGAGATGGGCTTTCGGCGAGCCTATTTCAGAGCCTGAGGCGTGCGCTTAGGTGGTGTATTCAGCGTTGATGCGCACATAGTCATAGCTGAGGTCGCAACCCCAGGCAGTGCCACGGCCATCACCTTCGCTGAGTTCAACAACAAAGGTAACGGGATCGTTTTTGAGGTAGGTAGATGCGGCCTGACGGTCAAACTCAAGGGGCATTCCTGCTTGCATCAGTTGAAAGTCCCCGAGCCAAACGTTGACGGCAGCGGCATCAAACGTTACTCCGGCGCGTCCGGCAGCGGCAACCACACGGCCCCAGTTAGGGTCACAACCAAAGGCCGCTGATTTGACGAGGGGTGAGCTCGCGATTGTGCGGGCAATGTGACGGGCATCTTGGGCGGTGGCTGCACCTCGAACGGTGATTTCAAGGAGTTTGGTGGCACCTTCGCCATCCCTCGCGATCGCCTTGGCGAGGTGAATGCAAGCCGTGTTCAGCATTGTTTGCAGGGTGGCGGCGGCTTCGGTGCCAGGTTCGATCGCGACGCCGCTGGCACCATTGGCCAAAGCAAGCGCCATATCGTTGGTGCTGGTATCACCATCGACGGTGATCTGGTTAAAGCTTAGATCCATCGCTTCGCGCAGCATTGTTTGCCACAGATCGGCCGATACCGCTGCATCGCAGGTGATAAAGGCAAGCATTGTCGCCATGTTGGGGTGAATCATCCCCGAACCCTTGCTCATGCCACCCAGACGGACGGGCTGAGCGTTGATTGTGGCTTCGATCGCGATCGTCTTGGTCACCAAATCGGTGGTGATAATGGCCTGGCTGGCCGCTTCGCCCGCTTCGAGCGTTGCCGCCAAACCCGCCACGAGGGGCGCAATTCCCTGCTCAAACTTGGCCAAATCAAGCCGGCGACCAATCACCCCTGTCGAAGCTGTCAAGATTGTATTCGGCTCAATTTGAAGTGCCTGGGCGAGCCAATTCACCACCGTCAGGTTATCCTCGGTGCCTGCTGTGCCGGTGCAGGCATTGGCTTGACCGGCGTTGCAGATAATCGCCCGCATCGGCAGCTGCTGCGCAATCAAGTCACTGTCGTAGGTAACACAGGCAGCCTTTACTTGGCTGGTTGTAAAGGTGCCGGCGGCTGTTGCGGGCACATCGGAAACGACCAGCGCCAGATCTGGGGCACCCGAGGGCTTGAGGCCGGCAGCGACGGCACTGGCGCGAAATCCTTGGGGCGCTGTGACACTTCCGGCAATCGTTTGCATAGCGGCACCTACGGCAGATTGAGGCATTATATATCCTGAGACAATCTGGAGGTCTCAGTGCCTTTTCTCTTGCTAATTGTGGCCGTGGTTGGTGGTCTGGGCTGGTGGGGCAACTCCCTCTCCGTAACTGCCAGCAAAGAAGCTAGTCTGCTAGTGGCTCAGCTTACAACGGCTTACCTGACGGTGGCCGACCAGGCGATCGCGAACCAAGTGATCCAACGCGGCGATGTTGAAATTGATCTGAGTCGAATTGAGGCGCAACTGTTGTCTATATTGCAGCCCAAACTGGAAGCAATTATCGGCAGCATCAACGCCAACACCCTGTCGGGAATCAAAGTGACAGCGCCAGTGCGTGAGCCGGTCTTTGCCAATGTTGCCACCCTTGCTGAGTCGTTCTACAAACAGCAAAAACCGCTAACCAGCGACGAAGAGGCGCGTCTTCAGCAAGCCTTGCGTACGGCTGTTACGGCTGATTTGCAATTGCGGCGACTTCGCCTTGGCTAGGTTCAGACGGACTTGGGCTAGCGGATTTCCAGACGTGGGTCGTTATACTGAGCACACGTAAGCACCTTTCAACACTCCTGCATGGCGCGGACCTCGGTAAAGGTAACAGTGATTCCGCCTCGGCGTTCGCAACGTCGTCAGTCTTCCGTGTGGCGACGCAGTCTGGGCGTTCTGCAAGTCTTGACCGGCACGATCGCGATCGCGACCACCCTCATTACTGCGGGTGTGTATGTGCGCACCGTCCAAGCCCAAGACGAATGGAATCAACTGCACCGTCGCCTGCGCCAACTGCAACTCGACGAGCGCCATTATGTACTAACTCGCGAAGAACTAGCCCAAACCCTGCGCGAAGCCGCTAGCCAAAGCCAACTTGTCCCCCTCAGCCCCGAGCGTGTCGTTACCGTACCCGCCACACCGCCGCGACCCTTGCGGGAGGCTGAAGAGCCAGCAGTGCCAGCCCCTGTGCAGTTCCCAAGTGGGTATTAGGCTATTAAAAGTGTTGGCCTGTTGAAACAAAAACGGTTCGAGGCCATTGACCCCGAACCGCGCTCATTGATGTTGGGTACATTGACGCTTGGCTTAACGCTGCTGGGCAGCCATGGCGGCCAGCTCGCGGGCGGGGCTGAGGGGCGATTCACCCAAAACCTCGGCACTGTTGTTGGGGCTCTCTTCCAGCTTGATTTTGGCCAGACGCACACCCAACTGCCGTACAGGCTCTGTCAAGAGATCGCGAATATGCAAAGCGATATTTTCGGCTGTGGGTACAACCTCAGCAAAATAGGCGATGTCTTTATTTAAAAACGTGTGATCAAAGGGCTTAACCACATGGGCCTCGACCGCATCTTGAAGGGCAACCAGATCAACAATCATGCCCGTACGGGGGTCGGTCTCGCCGACTACTGTCACATCGAGAAAGTAATTATGGCCATGACCGTGGGGACGGGCGCAAAGACCGTAAACCTCAGAGTTTTCTTCAAAGGACAGACTGTCCAGGGCCAAGCGGTGGGCAGCGCTAAAGTGCGTTCTGATTGTTAGATAAGTTTCCATCGGCTCTCCTCGATACTCGGCCCACAGTTCGGGGTGTTCATAAACTTGCAGCGCCACCAAGGGTAGCTGATCCGCCAGACGTTGCCAGCAGACCTGGGCAATCCATTCGGTTGTCGGCAAGGTGCGTTCAAACTCAGGCCAGACTGTGTTGAGGTAGGCAAAATTAAGATGATCAATCACCTCACGCCGAATCACCTTTTTCACATCAGAAAGGTTTAGCACCATCCCGTAGGCATCGACCTCACCGGCCATGCCCACTTGCAGTACATAGTTGTGGCCGTGCCCCGGAAAATTTGCGGCTTTGCCAAAGCGGGCGTAGTTTTCAGCTTCGCTGAGCGCGGGCAACCAGTAGCGATGGCTGGCGGCAAATTCGGCACGGCGCCAGATGATGCACTGCATAAACATTACAGAGTATGAACTGACTTCAGCATAACCCAAGCTGATCGCCGTCGGTGGCGGAACTCCCGATTGCTAGATTTGGCGGGCAATTGAGCCCTTTCTGACCGCCGTAGACTGAGCGCTTAAGGCCGGTCGCAGGCACCGGTCGGCGTTGGCCACAACACACGTGCATTACGGTTCCGCTCTATAGTTGATTTGGCTTCGGCTGCCAAGCTGTGGCCAGAGGTTGCGCCCGCTTTTGCCGTTATTCGGTAAGGCGATTGGCACCTGCGGGGCTATGACGTCAGCCCATGGGCCTCAGCCCAGAATCTTGAGCGCTTGCGTGACAAGACGACGTTACTTTTAATATCTGACGCTTGCAAGGGATACAGCATGAGTGAAGCTGCAATTGAAGCACCAAGTTTAGGCCGCCGCCAGTTTATGACCCTGCTCACCACCGGCTCGATTGGCGTGGTGGCCCTGGGTGCCCTCTACCCATTTGTTAGCTATTTCATTCCGCCTTCCGAAGGTGGTGGTGATGGTGGTGTGGTGGCCAAGGATGCCCAAGGTAATGCCGTCAGTGCAAGCGACCTGCTGGCCACCCACCCCGCTCGCGATCGGGTGTTGGCTCAAGGCCCCAAGGGTGACCCAACCTATGTGGTGATCAACGATGGCGCGGTAGCTGGCTATGGCCTGAATGCCGTCTGTACCCACCTCGGCTGTGTTGTGCCTTGGGTGGCGGGTGAAGATTTGTTCAAGTGCCCCTGCCACGGTTCGCAGTATGCCGCCAACGGTAAAGTCGTACGCGGCCCAGCACCGACATCCCTGGGCTTGGTGGCCGCAGCCGTCGAGGGTGATGTTGTGCGCTTCTCGACTTGGTCTGAGACAGACTTCCGGGACGCCTAGTGCCTGAGCTGCCGGCACTCACCAGATTGATTGTCTAGATTGTCTGGCAGCCAGGCTACCTAATACGACTAACGACCTTGCCCGAGATTATTGCAAGACTGTTGCGAGATTTTTAACCATGAGACGTTTAGCATCGACCCCCCTTTTGAAATATCTGTCGCCCAAGCGGCTTCTGTTGGCTGCCCTCGCGATCGCGAGCTTGTGGGTCAGTCAACCTCAAGCCGCCCAAGCCTACCCAGCCTATGCCCAAAGCGCCTACGATAATCCTCGCGAAGCCACCGGCAAAATTGTTTGTGCTAACTGCCATCTGGCGCAAATGCCCGCTCAACTAGAATTGCCCCAGGCGATTCTGCCCAATCAAGTCTTTGAAGCTGTTGTCAAAATTCCCTACGACCTCTCATTGCAGCAGGTCAGCGGTGACGGTACGCGCGGTGGCTTAAATGTTGGCGCGGTTGTTGTGCTGCCCGAAGGGTTCCGCCTCGCCACTGAGTCTGAGATGACCGAAACTCAACTCGCTGAGTACGCAGAAACCTACATTGCTCCCTACAGCGACGAAAAGCCGAATATTCTTGTTGTCGGCCCGATTGCTGGCGATGACCATCAGGAAATCGTCTTCCCGGTGATGGCACCCGATCCGGCTACCGATGACCGCGTTCACTTCCTTAAGTACCCCATTTATGTCGGTGCTAACCGAGGCCGGGGTCAGCTCAATCCCGATGGTAGTTTGAGCAACAACAACGCTTTTCGTGCCAGTGTGCCGGGCACCATCACCCGCATTGTCGATGTTGTCGATCCGTTCGTTCCGCCCGCTGAAGTCGCTGATATCGACCTCAGTGCCTACTATACGCCTCTGAGCATCGTCACCATCGAAACCACTGAGGCTGAGACAGTGGACGAGATTGTACTGGCTGGCCCCGAGCTACTTGTGCGCGTTGGTGATACCGTCACTGATGGTCAAGCAATAACGACCAACCCCAATGTTGGTGGTTTTGGCCAAGTCGAGCGGGAGTTTGTTCTCCAAAGCCCAGATCGAATTAAGTGGCTAATCGCCTTCTTGGGTGCTGTGTCTTTGGCCCAGATCATGCTGGTATTGAAGAAGAAACAGGTCGAGAAGGTTCAGATGGCCGAGGGGCTAATTTAGGTTTGGCCTAGGTTTGAGCTGTGCCTAAATGATTCCTGGCCATACTTAGGTAGGACTCAATCACTGAGTAGGACAGACAGAAAGTAACAGAAAATATAATAAGGGGGGCTCAATGCCTCCCTTTTTTGTGGCCTGGAATAATGGCACATAGCCGCATCAGCCTAAGCCTCAGGACAACGGCAGGAAACGATAGCCCGCGGCTTGAATGTGCTCGATGATCGCCGGTAATGCTTCGACGGTATGGGGCCAGCGATCATGCAGCAGCACAACCAGGGGCAGGTCTGAGTCGGCATACTGCTGAATTTGACTATCAATCCGCTCGATAATCGCAGCCGCAGTTTGGTCAGCGTAGGCATCATCAGGGCTGATATTCCAGTAGAGGACGCTATAGCCCGCCTGCTGCAACGAAAGATGTAGATTTTCACTGAGGGGGAAACCACCCGGTGGCCGAATGATTGCCAG
The DNA here is from genome assembly GCA_964484905.1 of uncultured bacterium. GTDB lineage: Bacteria > Cyanobacteriota > Cyanobacteriia > Thermostichales > PCC-7336 > CAZAGN01. The sequence goes on from CAZAGN010000002.1 coordinate 13,017, forward strand.
GGGCTGATAGTCCGCCTCATCCATCAGTGTTTGGGTGTGTTCAATTTCCTCAAAAAAGAGGCTGTCACTGCTGTAGAGGCGGCTGTAGTCGTGGGTGTAGGTATGGTTCGCGATCGCGAAGTGGTGGGCGTGGATGGCGGCGGCGAGGTCGGGATACTGATCAACGTGCGCCCCTATCACGAAAAACGTTGCCGGTACACCAAGGGTTTCTAGAGTTTCGAGTAGCGGCAGGGTTGTCTCGGGCCACGGGCCATCATCAAAGGTTAAAAAGGCGCTGCGCGGTGGTGCATCGAGTACAGGCAACAGAGCTTCTTCGGGGGGCAGTTGATAGTTTGTATTGTCTGGAGCGGGATTCAGGTTAGTTTGCCATTGATGGCTGAGCTGCACACTCACTGTCGTTGGCTCGGGCGAAATCACCAAGCGCCCAGTGACACGGTTGGCATTGCCCCACTCAAGGGGCACATTCACGGCCACAATGATTGTCTCGTTAGTAATCAGGCCGTGGGGCAAATCGAGAATGTAATTACCGTGGCGACGCTGTTCGTGGGTCCACGCCACAGAAGCAGCTTTGATCGCAATTGTGACTTCACCCGCTGCATTGGCACTGACCTCAATGCGTTCAATGGGGGCTAACTCAACCTCACTACGCTGACTAACTTGGAGCTCAAATTGAGGCTGCGCCTGCGCCCACAGCCCCCACAGCAGCACGAGCCCCCCCACAAACCAGACTTGCCATCGCCGCATTGGTTTCCTCTGTGCTCTGTGACGATGAGCACTATGGCTATTGTGCGGCAAAAGGTTGATGTCAGAGTACTCAGCTGCAATCTGAGGCCGCCGCTAAAAGCTGATGTTGCGACTTGCGGAAGTTTGCTAATCTAGTGATAGCTGTGCCCACGTAGCTCAGTGGACTAGAGCACTGGGTTCCGGTCCCAGGTGTCGGAGGTTCGAATCCTTTCGTGGGCGCTCAAAGACTTTTTCTCGGCAGTCGCTTTCCCGACAGTTGCCTTTTTTGTGCGCACTTGGCCACCAGTTTCAAAAGTTTCAAACTGAGAAGGTGATAGCTGGGCAAAACATTCACCTTAGGCCAGTGGCTTAGGGTCACTGAACTTATGTCAGGCTGCCCGTACTAATACAGATGATGGCTCACCAGTTTAGTGTCGCTGCGGAATGGGTGCTACTCAGGTAGAGAACACGTTTTAGATAGAAGGTGCTTCGCTGTGGGCGGGCAGTTGCCAGCACATACTCAGCCAGCGAATAAGTTCGGGGGTAGTGCTACCCAGGCGCATTTCAACCTGGTCAATGGCGGTTCGATCGCGAAGGCCCGGATAACCCAGACGGATTAGGGCGGTAAGCGAACCATCCGACCACTGCCGTACAGACACACCCAGCTCTCGGAGAGCCGCATGTGCTTCGGCGTAGCTAGTGTCGGTAAGAGTCAGCGAACGTTTATCAAACATAAAGCGTATGACTGCAAAGCAGTCCCAAAAATTAAGCTTAATTTAATGATCGCTTATTTTGGGGTGATCCGCCACTGCAGTGATCGTTCGTGACTGAGTGGCTCTACAGAATTTTTGAACCCAGTCAGACCCTGTCGGGTGCCACCTACCTGTGCATCAACAGACGCTGACCTCGCGATCGCGAGGAATGTGTAGACTATTGAGGCATTTAGCTGGAGTGGTGCTGTGGTCTACCGCGTAACCCTGATTCCTGGTGATGGCATTGGTCCCGAAGTGGCCCAAGCCACCCGCACCGTCCTTGATGCCACGGGCATTGAATTCGATTGGGTTGTTCAAGATGCGGGGGATGCCACGATCGCGACCCAGGGCACACCCCTACCTGATTCGGTGCTCGACTCGATCCGCGAAACCAAGCTGGCGATCAAAGGCCCAATCACCACACCGATTGGCTCCGGCTTCCGCTCGGTGAATGTGGCGATTCGCAAAGCGCTCGATTTGTATGCCAACCTGCGGCCTGCCCGGACTGTGCCTGGAGTTAAGAGCACCTTTGACAATATTGACCTTGTGATTGTCCGCGAGAACACCGAAGATCTTTACGCTGGCATTGAATTTGCCGCCGATAGTGCCGAAGCCGCCCAAGCGCGTGAATTTTTGGCCAATCTTTCTGGCAAAACGATTCGTGACGATTCGGCCATTGGCGTCAAGCCCATCTCGGACACCTGTAGCCGTCGCATTGTCAAGTTTGCCTTTGAGTATGCCCGTGCCAACGGTCGGCGCAAGGTGACAGCCGTCCACAAAGCCAACATCATGAAGTTTACCGATGGCCTCTTTTTGGATGTGGCGCGGGAAGTGGCAGCCGACTATACCGACATCGAGTTTGAAGATCGCATTGTCGATAACATGTGCATGCAATTGATGCAAAAGCCCGAGCTCTATGACGTGCTGGTGATGCCCAACCTCTACGGCGATATTTTGTCGGATCTCTGTGCAGGCATGATTGGCGGTTTGGGGGTTGCACCGGGGGCCAATATTGGCACTGATGTTGCTGTGTTTGAGGCCATTCATGGCTCAGCGCCGAAATATGCCGGTCAAGATAAGGTCAACCCGGTGGCGCTCATCCTCTCGGGGGTGATGTTGCTGCGTCACATTGGCGAGCAAGAAGCGGCTGAGCGGGTTGAGAAGGCTGTGCGCAAAATTATTGCGGCAGGAAAGGACGTGACCTATGACCTGGCGAAGGGTGATTCGGTTGGCACCCAGGCCATGGCAGCCGCGATTGCAGCGGCGCTCTAGGCGCACCTTCACGGAAGTGCGCTAAGGTTTGGGGGTACTTGCAGCCCAAATCGGTTCATGCGTATTTGCATTCTTGGTGGTGGCTTTGGTGGCCTCTATACGGCGCTTCAGTTGCAGGATTATCCCTGGCTCGAAGCGCCCCAGATTACCCTGGTTGAGCGTAATCCTCAGTTTCTTTTTTCGCCCTTGCTCTACGAGCTGGTGAGCGGTGAGATGCAAGCCTGGGAAATTGCCCCTAGCTATGCCGAGTTGCTAGTGGATACACCCGTACAGCATGTACAGGCCCAAGCCCAAGCGGTCGATGTGGCCACACGCACCATCAGCCTTGATAACGGTGCTGTTTTGGCCTACGACTATCTTGTGGTGGCCTTGGGTGGTGAAACTCCCTTACAAGCGGTGCCGGGTGTTGCCGATTTTGCCTTGCCCTTTCGGACGTTAGCCGATGCCCAGCGTCTCAAGGCGCAGCTACCCCTGTGGCAGCAGCAGAGCCAACCGACGATCGCGATCGGCGGTGCCGGCGCTAGTGGCGTTGAGTTGGCTTGCAAGCTTGCTGATTGCCTGCCCCAAGCCCGCATTGTTCTGATTGATCGCGGCGATCAGGTGCTCCGGCGCATGGCCGATGGCAGTCGCGCTGTGGCCGAAAAAGCGCTGCGTGATCGAGGCGTCAAGCTTTATTTGAGTACCGATATTCTTTCGGTCAGTCCCGATCATGTGGTGATTCAAGCCCACGGAGCTGAACCCGAACTGATGCCGATTGCGGGCATACTCTGGACGGGTGGTACCGTTGTTGCCCCGTTGGTAAAGGATCTGGCGCTGCCCCATGCCGATGATGGCCGCCTGGAGATTGGCACCACACTGCAGGTGCGTGAACATCCCGAAATTTTTGCCCTCGGTGATGCCGCTAAAGGCGATCCGACGGTGCCAGCAACGGCCCAAGCGGCCCTCCAGCAAGCGGGCTATTGTGCCTGGAACATCTGGGCCCTGATCCAAAATCGGCCGGTGTTAGCCTTCCGCTACGAAGCCCTCGGCGAAATGCTAAGCCTTGGCACCGATGCGGCTTCCTTAACCAGTTTGGGACTGACCCTCAATGGCCGACTTGCCTACTGGGCGCGCCGGGCCGTGTACTTGCTGCGTTTGCCGACGTTTGACCATCAGGTGCGTGTCGCCCAAAGCTGGTTGCAGCAAGAATGGCAAAAATTGGTGTCCTAGCCAGCGATCCAACCGCCTTAACCAGCGGCGGCAAAGCGACAGAGACGCACCAGTAACTGATCAAGGTTTTGGCGTTGACGCGCCGAAATCAGTAGTGCTTGGGGATAGCGAATCTGGGCTTCTTCGAGGGCATCGGCGGCGGCGGCATCGACTTTGTTGAAGACGATCTGACGGGGGCCGGTCGCGATCGTAAAGGAGTCGAGCAGTTGATTGACGGCATCGATATGGTCTTGCCAATTGGGGTGCGACACATCGACGACGTGCAACAACGCATCCGCATCGGTGACTTCTTCGAGGGTGGCCCGGAAGGCATTGAGCAGTTGCGGTGGCAGCTCACTCATAAAACCGACTGTATCGGTGAGTAGCACTGGCTGGCCCCCCGGTACGTGCAGACGACGCGTTGTCGGATCGAGGGTGGCAAAAAGCTGGTCGGCAGCATAGACCTCAGAGCTGGTGAGGGCATTGAGCAGGGTTGATTTACCGGCGTTGGTATAGCCGACGATCGCGACCACGGGCAGTTCGTTATGCTGGCGGCGCTGCCGCAGGCGCTGGCGGTGGGCTTGGAGGGCATTCACCTGGCCTTGCAGGTGCGAGATCCGCTTTTGAATCGCTCGCCGCTCCATCTCCAGGCGGGTTTCACCCGGCCCCCGTGTGCCGATACCACCGCCCAGACGGGACATGGTTTTACCGCGTCCGGCCAAACGGGGCAGCAAATAAGCCAATTGCGCCAGCTCTACCTGCAATTTACCCGCATGGGACTGGGCCCGCTGGGCAAAAATATCGAGGATGACTTCAGTGCGATCGACCACGCGCACACCGACACGGTCTTCGAGGGTACGCACTTGGCTAGGCGTTAGCTCGCGATCGCACACCACCAAGGTCGCGCCGACATCCTGCACTAACAGCGCCAGCTCTTGCACCTTACCCGTACCAATAACGGTTTGCGTGTCGGGACGGCGACGCTGCTGCATCAGGGTGGCCAAGACCTCGCCACCCGCACTCCCGACCAGGTCGGCTAGCTCTTGCAGATCGCGATCGTCAGCACCCAAACCAATCAGGACAGCTCGCTCCTGATCCGACTCGACGGCGTAGGCGGCAAACTGCTCGCGAAAGGTATCTTCTAGTTCGGTAAACAGGTTAATTGCGTCCGTATCGGCCACCTGGCGGTAGGACGACAGCGGCGAGACCCACCAGCGCTCTTCTGGATCGGCCTGGAGGTGGGCCCAGTAAGCACGACTAGGATTATCTTCGAGCACCAAACTGACAAGGGCATCAAGGCGTTGTAGGGCCATTGCAATCAGCACACTTTGGCTGGGTGGCTCTTTGCTGTTTTGAGTTGTGATGCAGCGCAAGCCCGATAAACGCTCGGCCCCCTGGCGGGGCAGATCGAGGGGGGAAATCCGGTTTTCTAGCAGGGCACCCAGGGCAACCCGAATGACCTGACCACGCCGATTGACATAAACGCTGACGGGCACGGGTGCAAGGGTTTGACCGATTGCCGCCAAGCGTTGGGCAAATTCAGGTGTGATTAACGCATCTTGGGGCAGACGCTGCTGGTAAAGGCGCTGCAACTGCTTAATTTGAAAGGGTTTAAGCCCCGTTGTTTTGCCGTGGAGGGTATCGCTAGACACGCGCTGCTGCTTGCATGAAGGTAACGTTTATCCTAACAAGCAGCCTAAGCTGATTAACCTGGGCGGTTGGTCGCTGAACATTTTGACCTAGCCAACCCGAGCTTTTGGGGATTCTTAGCGCCACTGACGCGAAGCAAACTTTTCGGCATCGGCTTGGGCTTGGTGTACCAGAGCCGCCGCACCGTTGGCATCAGAATTGAGGTTGGGCAGCATAAAGCGGGCTTGCAATGCCATATGAAGCTGCATATCGGCAACGTAATGACAAAGACCGTCGTTTTGAGCAAAAGATTGGGGCGCCACGGCAGATTCACTTACGCTACGGTCGCAGCCTATCACGCCACCACCCTGTATACCCAAGGTCTCGCAACGAACGTTAACAGAACGAAACTCAGCGTCATCAAAGCCAGTTTTGTCTCTTAGCACCAAGCTGCCATTGGTTTGGCAACTGGTGGCTTGAATGAGTGCTTGGGTAGCCTCAAGCAATGCGTCACTTTGGCATAAACCTGTGCAGTCTAAAGCTGTGCAACCAGACTGCTACGACTCACAATATCAACTCACACGGTGGGCTCAGTACCTCTTTGGCACCCTGCCTGGCTTTTCTAGCCGCAGTAAATTGGATCAGCAGGGTGTACCCCGTCAGTCTAGAAACGTCTAGAAACTGTCTCACTAAGCCTTTGAGTCCTAGCCTGGTTTTTGCACTCGTCTGACTTGTGTGACTGGGCAATAGCTGTGCTCACTGGGCTCACTCTGCCAGGATCTTGAACCAGGATCGCTCAGTCTGCGCCAGGCTGAAATGGGCGGGTAGGTGGGCGCCTGTCAGACAGGCACCCTGCCAACAGGTGTGGCGATGGGATGTGCGCCGAAGGTCGGCTTGACGGAGGTTGGCTTTGGTGAAGTTTGCGCCATCGAGACAGGCAAAGCCGAGGTCGGCTTCTTGGCAATCACTGCCGTAGGCGAAGGCACCTGTGAGGTAGGCATGGCTGAGGTTGGCACGCTGGAAGTTTGCTTGGGCCAGTTGGACACCCACCAAATCAGCGGCGTGCAGGTTAGCGCGGCTGAAATCGGTACCGATCGCGAGGCCGTGAATAACGTTAGCAGCGCGTAGAATGGCTCGCTGGCAGGTGGCCTGGCTGAGGTCGGCAGCCCGCAGGTCACCGTAGCTGAGGTTGGCACCCGTAAGGTTAGCCGTAGTGAGATCACACTCCCGCAGACTCGCTCGCTCGAGGTTAGCGCCCGTGAAGATCGTGCGGCTGAGTTGAGCCTGATCCCAGAGGGTATTGCTTAGGTTAGCCAGGACCCACTCACTCGCGATCGCGATAACATTCCGAAAACTGGCAGCGGCAGCCTGACAACTACTCAAATTGGCCCCCTGTAGGTCAGCACCATCAAAACATGCGCCCTGAAGCTGGGCACCCCGCAAGTCAGCCTCGCGCAGATCAACGCCACGCAGGTCAAGATGACGTAAATCGCGATCGCGAAGATCGGCCCGTCGCAGGTCAGGGGTAAGCGGCTGGTGGTACCGCCAATGGTGCCAGCGACTCTGCCCGGCTTGCAACATGGCTAGATGATCAACGTTGGCCAAGGGTGATGCTGCCAAAGCGGTCTCTATCTGACTCTAGCGGTTGCTGGAGTGATAGAACTGTTGTCTTCTCTGTTGCATTTTCGAAACATTAGCACCATGGCGCCCCAGGGTCGAGCCCTAGAACGTAGCTTTTACAGTAATTGCTGCGCTAAAGTCCCTTGTGTAGAGTGTCGGTGATTGAGGGGACGACTATCATCGCCTCATAGTACAGTCAACTTACCTAGCCGTTTTGCGAGAGCGCTGCATGTCTGGACTCACCGCCACTGATTTGCGCAGTATGCCGCTGTTTGAGGGGTTGCCAGCGACCCAGCTCGATCAACTGGCCCACCAAATGAGTACCCGCGAGCATCCGGCCAACCAAGTGATTATGCTCCAGAACGATTGGGGCAGCGGCGTTTACTTTGTCCAAGAGGGTTGGGTCAAAATTCGGACCTATAACCCCGACGGTAAAGAAGTAACGCTGACTATCCTTGGCCCGGGGGAAATCTTTGGTGAGATGGCCGCCCTTGATGAGGCGCCCCGCTCGACCGATGTCATGACCCTCACGGTGACCACGGTGGCGATGCTGTCGGCCAAAGATTTTCTCCATTTCCTGGAAACCGAGCCCCTTGCCGGCGTCCATCTGGCGCAACTGATGTCGCGACGGCTGCGGCAAATTAACCGACGCCTCCAACTCCGAGAAGCCTCAAGTACGGCACGGGTTGCCGATATTTTGCTGTTTTTGGCGGAGTTTCGGGGCAAGGTTAGTCGGGCGGGCGTCGAGGTGCCCAACCTTCCCCAGCGGGAATTGAGTGGCCTGAGTGGTTTGGCCCGCGAAACCGTAACGCGGGTGATTGGCAAGCTAGAGCAAGACGGCATTATCAAACGAGATCGCAGTCGCGATCTGCTGTGTATTCCGAGTTTGGATGAGCTGGAGCGCCTTGTCGCCGAGCCCCTCTGAGGACTGATTGGCATGTCTCGGTAGTTGCCCGCAGCCTTGGTTGTCCCAATCTAGATGTATTAGCTTGTGTGGCCTGAATCCCTAGAACGACTGGAGCGGTTGCAAGGCCCGCCGAAGGATCTGCTCTAGGGCACCTTCCCAACCCTGAGCCGGGTACGGCACATGAATAAAGGCTGCCGGTATGGGTAGCGCTAGGGCGCGATGATAAAGCGCATTACAGACAAAGGTGCCGGCGTCATCGCTCAGCACCACACCTGCCAGCCCCGCCGCCCAGTCTGCGAGGGGCAGCCGACAGTGGCGTTGCTTACGATTGAGTGTTGCCCCCGTTTCAAGACATAACTGGGTGCGGGTTACGGCCATGCCACAGCAGATCAGGAGTTGGGGCTGCACGGTCAGCAGCACTTGGTTTAAGTGCGTCCAAGCGCGGTCAGTATCGACAGGCAACTGCCGACAGTAGGCCACGGGCCAGCCCTGCGTGCGCGGTTCTAGGAGTGCCAGTAAATCGTCAGCACTGTTACTGGTTTGGTCGGGTTGCCAGGTTGTAAACGAACTCAGCAGGATCATGGCGCTGTCGCAGGAGTTATGAGGGTTAAGGAATCGCCGTCTGATCAAGGATCTCGTGTAGCACCAGCTTGGCTTTGGTGCTCCCTTTGGCAATCACCCGATGCCCCAGCACATGGGGCACCAGCTCTTTGACGATATCGGGCGTGACAAAGGTCTCACCATGAATAAAGCTCCAGGCTTGGCTGGCGCGCTGCAACATCACACTGCCACGCGGACTGACACCCAGCAGGAGCTCCGGATGGCTGCGGGTGGCCCGGATAATCGCCAAAATATAGAGCTGCAAGGATTCTGTGACAGTCACATTCAGGCACTGTCGTCGCAGATCTTCGATATCCGCGAGGCTCATGCAGGGCTCAAGTTTGGGCTTACCGCCTGTCTGCCGTTGCAAGATGGCCAGTTCTTCGGCAGCATCGGGATAGCCCATGCTGAAAAAGAGGGCAAAGCGATCCAGTTGGGCTTCGGGCAGCGGGAAGGTTCCTTGATACTCGATGGGGTTTTGGGTCGCGATCGCGAAAAAAGGCTGTGGCACCGGTCGCGTGGCCCCGTCAATCGTCACCTGTCCTTCTTCCATCACCTCTAACAGCGCCGCCTGGGTGCGGGGTGTGGCACGGTTAATTTCATCGGCCAGCAAAATATTGGTAAAGACTGGCCCGGGCAAAAACTCAAAGCTACCGTTTTGGGGGTTCCAAACACTGGTGCCGGTAATGTCGGTGGGCAAAAGGTCGGGTGTGCATTGCAGTCGCTGAAACTGACCGTCAATCGCCTGTGCCAGCGCCTTAGCCAACAGCGTTTTACCGACCCCTGGCACATCCTCCAGAAGCGCATGACCACCAGCCAGCAGGGCGGTTAAGGCCAGCCGGATAGGCTTGGTTTTACCGACAATCACTTGGTCGAGATGGGCTTGAAGTGTTGTCAGGCGAGAATCCATAGCGGCAATCCCAGGTCGCCTTCTGAGCCTAGCGTATCAAGGCGGAATCACAACGACTGATTAGCCACAGACTGGTGTTACTTCAGATCGCGACCCCCAGGCCAGTAAGGCGCGATAAACAAGCTGCCGAGCGGGATCATGGCATGATGGGAAACAAAACCCTTGGCTATGTTAAGCACCCCAACGTCACCGTGGCTTCTGCGTCTTGCAACGTGGTGGCGCAACTTTACCCAAGATCTTCGTCTTGAAACGCGCCTGTTGTTTGCGGCAACCCTGGCCGTTTCCTTGGTAATCAGTGGCTTTACCTTTTGGGCAGTGAATAATATCCAGCGAGATGCCCAGCTTAACGACAGCCGCTTTGGTAAAGATCTGGCCCTGATGATGGCGGCCAATGTGGCGCCGCTGGTGGCCGAGCAGCAAGAAAGTCAAGTGGCGCAGATGGCGCGGCAATATTTCCAAAGTACATCCAGTATTCGCTATCTGCTGTTTGCCGACCCTAACGGCGACATCTATTACGGCATTCCCTTTTCTAGTTCTGATGTTTCGGCCTCGCTGACAATCAGTCGTCATTTGCAGCTCGAACGCAATCCCGAGCGGGATGAGCCCTTGGTGCGCATCCACAACACCCCCGATGGCCGGGTTACGGATATTTTTGTTGGCATATATGACGAGGATCGCTTTCTCGGCATCCTGGGGATGGGCATCAATCCCAGCCCAACGGTGGTATCGAATCTGACCCGTGATGTCGCGATCGGTGTTTTTGTTGCGGTGTGGGTGATTGCGATTTTGGGGGCAGTCTTTAATGCGCTGACGATTACCCAGCCGATTAAAGAGCTGGTCAACGGTGTTCAGGAAATTTCGAAGGGTAACTTTAATCAACGTATTGATTTGCCCTTTGGCGGTGAGTTGGGGCAACTGATTGGTAGCTTTAACGAAATGGCTGAACGCCTTGAGAGCTACGAAGAGCAAAATATTGAAGAACTGACGGCGGAAAAAGCAAAGCTCGAGACGTTGGTTTCGACAATTGTCGATGGCGCGATTCTGATTAACCCCGATTTTCATATTTTGCTGGTTAATCCAGCGGCCCTGCGCATCTTTAGCTGGGAAGGTAAAGCGATTGATGGCGTTAGCATACTTGATCATTTGCCCGATCCACTGCGGCTTGAGATTACGCGACCCTTGTTTCAGATTGCGCGCGGCGAGCTGGAGGGGGGTGAGTTTCGGGTGACGCTCTCCGAACCCAGTATGCGCGTCGTTCGGGTGTTACTCTCCTCAGTCCTCGACCAGCGGCGACAAAATGTGAAGGGCTTGGTGATGACGGTGCAAGACATTACCCGCGAGGTGGAGCTCAACGAAGCCAAAAGCCAGTTTATTAGCAATGTCAGTCACGAGCTGCGCACGCCTTTATTTAATATCAAGTCGTTTATCGAAACCTTGCAGGAATTTGGTGATCAGATTACACCTGCCGAGCGTCATGATTTTCTCGAGACAGCCAACCGCGAGACAGATCGCCTGACCCGCCTGGTGAATGATGTGCTTGATCTCTCACGTCTAGAGTCGGGCCATCGCTACCGCTTTGAGCCCGTTGATATTACGGCTCCGATCGAGCAAACCCTGCGTACCTATCAACTGAATGCCAGAGACAAAGGTATTACGCTGCATCAAGCGATGGATGACGATCTGCCGCTGATTTGGGGTAATTATGATCTGCTCTTGCAGGTACTGACTAATTTGCTTGGTAACGCCCTTAAGTTTACGCCGACAGGTGGTTCAGTGACGCTTCGGGCCGAAAAGGTACGCCAGGAATTGAGCAACAAACCCTTTATTCGGGTCGCGATTCAAGATACGGGGATCGGTATTGATTATGAAGATCAAATTCATATCTTTGATCGCTTTTTCCGCGCCGAAAATCGGGTGCATACCCTCGAAGGTACAGGTTTAGGACTTTCAATTGTGCGCAATATTCTGGAGAAACACCATACCCAAATCTCCCTAGAGAGTGCGCCGAGTGTGGGCACAACGTTCTGGTTTGATTTGCATGTGTACAGCGAGGAGAGTGAGCCGGATTTCTGCTGGCTTGCCTAGGCGCTGGCTGATTGGTCTTGAAATATCACGCCCTGGGCATCTCAGGATAACGAAAGAAAGGCGTTGAGAGCTTCGAGGGCGCGGGGAGGCCAACGCCGGTTGTTTTGTACCCATACAGGATCGCTGTAGCGGCGGTCGTTTTGCATCGCCCGACTCCATTCCTCTTCAGCGAGGCCGCGATTGCCCTGCTGCCAACTGACGATCGCGATCGCGGCATGGGCATCGGCAAAGTTGGGGTGGCGGCGGGTTGCCTGACGCCAGAGCTTGAGCGGTTCGCGGGTTTCGCCGCTTTGGTAGAGCGCCAAGGCCAGGTTTGCCGTCGCAAAGGGATAGTCGCCGCTCAGTTCGGTGGCTTGGCGGTAGTTCGCGATCGCGAGGGGCCAGTCACCTTGGCCCGCATAGGCATTACCGATGTTGTTGTAGGCATCAGCGGCGGTGGGCTCAAGCTCGAGCACCGTCTGGTAATCAGCGATCGCCTGATCCCAGGCTTGGAGTCCTTCGTAGGCTGTACCCCGATTGAGGTAGGCCGCCGCTTGGTTGGGTAGCAACACCATCGAACGGTCATAGCTCGCGATCGCCTCCTCTAGGCGCCCTAGACCAACCAGGGCATTGCCGCGATTACTATGGGCAGCGGCATTATCGGGGTCTTGCTGCAAAATCGCATCCCAACGCCTAAGGGCCGTCTCAAAATCAAACTGCTGGGTGGCCGCCATCGCCTCCTGAAACAGCTCGCCAATGGTTGGCACCGTCGTTGGCGCCCTGGGCACTGACTCAGCCCAAACAGGCAAACACAGCAGGAGACTGAGGCAAATAGCCAGACAAACGCGCAACATGAACAACCTAGGTGCATCTTTACTTAGCTTAGGCTACAGCTCGTCGCGGACAACCTCGGCACTTAACCCCAACTCGGCTAGGCGGCTGACGGCGGCTTCGGCATTACGCGAGCGGGCATAGGTGGCGAACTGAATGACCCGTCGTCCCTCCCAATCACGCGCAAAAGCATCGGGGCTGAGGCTCAATACCTGTTGCAGGGCGGTATCACTGTAGGGCACCAAGACCCGAAAGGTGCCGCTAGTCTCACTGGCTGGCGTGGCTCCGTCGAGGGCGGGGAAGATACCGGCTTCAATACCCTGACTGGCCAGAAAGCGAATGTGCTCATTGGCTTCGGTGTCGCTGGCAAAACTGCCGGTACGGACAACGCGCAGGTCGCGATAGCTGAGGGCGGCGGCATCAGGAATGAGGCGTTTGAGCGCCGCTTCGCGATCGCCGAGCGGATCGGCTACCAAAACCCAGACTTGGGTCGTCTCGGTGGGTTCAGCAGCGGGTTCTGTTGGTGTCACGGGCGCAGGGGTGGCAGCAGGTGCGACTGGTAAACTGGCCTGCTCAATCACTTGGACGCTATAGCCCCGCTGCTCGAGCCAGTTAGCCTGAATGTCGGCCTGAGCCTGCTGCGAAAATTGACCAATTCGAATCCCGGCTGGACTTAAGCTCGCGGCGGGAAAGAGGCGTTGTACCTCTTGCAGCCAAGCATCGGCATCCCGCCCAGCCGGAATCGCGATAATTGTGGCGAAAGGACGATCAGGACGTGGTGCTGTGGGTGGTGGTGCAGGGATCGCTGGTTGAGTTGGTGGAGGGGTCGCTGTAGCCGCTGACTCAGGTGGTGGCGCCGCATCGTCAAGCACAGCCGCTGTCAGACCATAGCCCTGAAGGCGTTGAACGTGGCGTTCGGCCAGTTGGCGACTGCTAAAGCTGCCAGCAATCAAGATCAAGCCACCCTGAAATTCACTGAGGTAGGCATCCTCAACCCACTCTTGGGTTTGGCTGAGTGTTGCCTCATCGCTGGGCGTAATCACCACACGATAGATGGGGTTGGCCATGGCCCAGCCCCCCAGTACGCTCAATATCGCGATCGCGATCCACATCGGCCTAGTTCACCAACTCAGGCTTACCTTAACAGCACAGACGCTAGAGCGATCCAAGCAAGTTCCCGAACTGCGCCAGGTGCCTAATTTTTGGTCTGGGATAAGCGAGGCGACGGCTCATTACTTATGTCTTACAGGGTTATGTCAAAGCGCCATTGGCCGTAGGAAGGGCGGCATCTAGGACATCTGATTCGGCTGGGGATGCCTCGGCGGGTATGGTGGCCTGCTCGCTGGTCTTCTGCTCTTGCTGCTTCACCCGTATCCGCATGTACTTCAGCCCCGTCACCCCCTGAAGCGGCTCAACATTGCCATGGCGAATCTCACCCTCAATCCAGCCCTCGCGCTCGAGGTAGCGGAGATAGGTGAGGTATTCACAGCGCTCGGTTTCGGTCGAGTAGACAACCGTGATCATGCCAGGTTGGGTGATGCGCTCTTGGGTTACTTGATCGTTCGCTTTATCAATCCGCTTTTTGACGATTTCGTAGCGGGTGTCGCGGGTACCCATAACGTCAAACAGTTTTTCAGTATCTTCATCATGAAAAATATCGACTGTAAAGTCTTGCACCAATACTAAGTGCGTTACCGTCAACGGGATCTGCGCCTCCAGGGCAAAGCATGTGCGGGCACAGTCACAGAGCGCCCGCAGTTGCTCGTAGCGCAGGCTATGCAAGTGAAAGGGCGAGAAGTCGGCGCAAATGTCAGCACCAACATAAATCATGTGGTCAATCCCATCTGAGACTTCGGTATCGCAGTAGTGGGGCAAGATGGCTTGCATTTGGCTTTGCCAGCGATCCCAGGTTTGGCGGAGACTGTTGGTAATTACGGCAATCATCTGGTCGTAACGATCGCGAGCCTCATACACACAGGCATGGGCATTGGTGCAGGCCTCCCGATAGGCGGCAATCGCCGTGGCAGCATCCCAACGAGCCAGCGCTTCAAAGTAGGGCTCAATCTGCTCTTGGAGGTAGTTCAGAGCGGTCACCTCATCTTCGACCTGGATACCAGCCTCAATCTGGGCCGCGTAGGCGACGACATCCTGATAAATCTGCTGCAAGTAGGCGTTATCGGTGTGCTGGAGGGCAACGGCCAAAATCGCGATCGCGAGCTGGAATTGCCGCACCAAATCCGCCTGAATCGCCCGGTTACGCTCATTCGATGAGCCCCGAATATCCGACATTGCAAACATCGGATAGAGGTTACGAAACACGATTTTCTCGGGTGTTAAACCCATACTGCGCCGATCGGCCTCTTGGCTAAAGCGCCACTCCACCGCCGGGTGAATGCGGGCAAATTTTTGCTGATGCACCTGCAACAAGGCGGTGCGAAAGGCTGGTAGCAGTTGCTCGGCGTAGGAAATATCCAGCTGGTCGTATTGATGCGGCTCGGGATGCCCGAGCACCACGACACCCAAGGGCGTTGCTTGACTGCTGTTCGGTAGCAGTTTCGCGATCGGCAACAACAGCAACGAGCGACAGTAGCGCTGGAGCTGCGCCTCAAAAGCCGTGGGGCTATCGGCCTGCAAGTCAGGCACATTCCAAATGCGCTGCTCCCGCAAGGCTGTCTGGAAATGCGAATGCTCCAGCTCTGCCGGTACAAGCGGATCGAGGGTGTAAACCTCGCCCTGGTGCCAGAAAAAAGGCTGGATTCGCTCACCCTTAAAGCTCAGAATCAGTAGCATTTGCGCTTCAAACAGCAACTCGAGCTGCTGCCCCAAATGTTGCAAATGGGGCGGATCAAACACCGAACGCCCCAGATCCAGCAATTGATGATTCAGGCGGCGGAGCGTCTCCTGGGGCGTAATATCCAGCCCTTCCCACACCAGCTCGCCCGTAATGCGGTAGTTATCCCAGGCAATCCGCTCTAACAACTCGGAGGGCGCTAGATTGGCCGGTTGAGCCGTATCTAGGGCCGCAAACTCATCACGTGCCGGATCAAGACGCTCAGCCCGGAGCTGTTCCCAGCGCACCCAACACTGCACATAGCGGGGCTCGGCATGGTGCATACTGCGCAGGCGTAACGTCTGCGGCTCATCCCAAAGACGACTCTCTTGGGGCGGCAACTGCAAAATATCTCGCAAAATCAGCGGAATCAGGTGACGACGCTTGAGGGCTTCGATCTCGGCGGGTGCTAAGTCAGGACATAGGCTACAGAGCGAGGTCACATCGTCAAGGCGGCAGGCCCCAAGCACCTGAGTGAAGGTGGCATTGGCACTCAAAATCTGCCAGCTCAGGGGCTCGAGCGTTGCCATCAATAGCTTGCTGTGATCGGGCAGAACCATAGGGTGCTCCGCGTTTTTCTCACAGTACCAACTCCCAGCACGGCTGGCGGTGATCTCTGCGCGTCAGTTTGCCGAGCGTCGTAGTTCACTGCTATCCCTGACAATCAGCGATAAAGGCAAGGCAGATTGGCATCCTAAAAATCTAAGGGAGCGACCTCGGACCGCCGCACCAGTGTTCCATAGGTTTGAACTCAATCAATGGCCGCTAGTTACTCGGTAGGGCTTCAATGATCTCTATCTGTGCCGCCTGATGTTCGCTATACGTCCGGCTAAAGACATGGCTGC
>CAZAGN010000002.1:29287-44207 GCA_964484905.1 uncultured bacterium
ATCTCTATCTGTGCCGCCTGATGTTCGCTATACGTCCGGCTAAAGACATGGCTGCCATCGTAGCGGGCGACAAAAAAGAGGTAATCGGTTTCGGCGGGTGCCAAAGCCGCCTCTAGGCTGGCCAAGCCTGGGCTCGCGATCGGTGTTGGTGGCAAGCCCGGATTGATGTAGGTGTTGTAGGGCGAAGGAGTTGCCACTTCGGCATAAGTAAGACGGCGCTCGGGGGTTTGGCGAACATTAAGGAAGTACTCCACCGTCGGGTCAGCGCCCAACGGGATGGCTTGTTCGAGGCGATTCCAAAAAACACCTGCAATCAGATCACGCTCCTCGGGCACGACCGCTTCTTTTTCGATAATGCTGGCCAGCGTCACCCACTCGTGCAGGGAGAGATCGGTTTGCTCGCTGTAGAGCGGCAGCACCGTTTGCCGAAATTGGCCCAGCATTTGGGCCACTACCGCCTCAGCTGAAATTTGATCGAGAGCCAAGCTGTAAGTATCCGGGAAGAGATAGCCCTCCAAGTGAGGCAAATCAGCCGGCAGCCAGTCGGGAATAACCGCAGCAGCCGCTTCAAATTCGGCGGCGCTAAACCAGCCCAGGGCCTCAAAATAGTCTGCCATTTGCCGAATCCGCCAGCCTTCCGGAATCGTGTAGGTGGCCATTACACCGCGCCCCTCATCCAGTTGGGTCGCAAGCTGAATCAGGCCCAGGCGGGGGTCGAGATCGTAGGTACCAGCCTTTGGCGACAGATCAGAGTGCCAACGGTGCCACAAACGCCATACAAGGGGCGAGCGAATCACGCCACCAGCAGCTAACTCGGTCGCAATCTGCTGAATCGAGCTGCCGGGGGCAATAACAACTCGCTGTGGTGCGGCCTCTAGGGGGGCAACCTGTTGCTGCCACCACAGCCAGCCTGTGCCACCAGCCGCCACCAAGACGACCAGTGACCCGACAGCTAAACCCGCAACCCGACGTCCCGCCATGTGCAGATGCTAGAAGACAAAAGCGCTAGTTATTCTCAGCATCATCACCATCTGCCAAATCCAAGAGTTGATCTTGGAGGCGCTCCAGGAGTGCCATATCATCCTCCGGCGAGAGCAGGTAGGGCGCTTCGTCCTCGGGCTGGGCAGCAAAGAAAATCAGCGGATCGAGCGGAGCAAAGATGCCAAACTGATTGGTGTCTTTATAGAATTTGGTCAGCAAGAAGTATTCTTCGATGTCATCATCATCACTGGCAATCTCAAAGATATCTTCCTCATTGGGCTCAGGCAGATCGCCAGAGACGGTGAGGGTGTAGGCACTTTCAATCAGCTTCAGGTTCAGCTCGGCCAGAACCGCTTGGGCATTATCAAACACAGCCGCCTGCTCCTCCGGGTCAAGATCCATTAGGCTATCTTCGGCCTGACTCGCATCCCACATCAAAATCTGCACGGGCTGGTGTACCGGCATTACCAGTGCGTAGGTTTCATCATCGACAATCACCTGCTTCAGAATTTCGCACTCCAGTTCGAGTTGCGCTTCATCTTTCAGCAGTAACGTTTGCATCATGCCTAATTATCCTTCCCTACAAGAGAGTGTACCTCCCTGTGTACCTCCCTTAGGGATCACGCTTCGGTCTCTCTGTCGCGATCGGCAGCTTCGCGAGCGAGTTTACGGCGGCGCTGGTCAAGCCATTGCTGCAAAATCACGGCGGCAGCGGCTTGATCAATGCGATCTCGCTGCTTACGCGCCGGAATACCCATGGCTTGCATATTCCATTCGGCTTGGACGGTGGTCAGGCGCTCGTCGATGTAGTCAATCGGCAGATTGAGGGCTGGTTGCAGCTTCGCCACAAAAGTCTGGACTTTTTTCGCCTGAAAGCCCACAGAGCCATCCATATTGCGGGGCAGTCCCACAACAACACGGGTGGCTTGGCGCTTGGTAATCCAGGCGCGAATCTCGGCCAGATCATCGGCCCACTTTTTGCGGTGGATGACGCCCAAACCCGTCGCAATAAGACCCGAGCCATCACACCCGGCCACACCAATGCGCCGATCACCGACATCGAGGGCAATGACGGCTACGCGCTCCGCCATCAGCGACGCTCCAAGAGGTAGCGATAAATGGGGAGGCCCCGTTCTTGGCAGGACACCTCCCGCTCGGTGGGGATACTCAGCGGATTGGTCGCGATCGCGAGCGGCGGCGTAAAGTCGGGATGCTCGGCAAAGCGGGCCGCCATTTCGGTCGCGACGATCGCGACATCTGATTGCAAAAAGACCGTACCGCCTGGCTGGAGGCAGCGCGCCAGGGCAGCGACCAGTTCGGGCTGGACAACCCGCCGTTTGTGGTGGCGATTTTTGAACCAAGGGTCAGGAAATTGGATACTGACCCGCGCCAACTCACCGGGGGCAAACAGATCGGGCAGAGTAACGTTGATGTTGGCAAACAGAAAACTGAGATTATCGAGCTGGAGCGCCTTCACCCAACCTTGAGCCCGCTCGACCAGGGGTGAGCGAATTTCGACACCGAGAAAGTTCCAGTCGGGCTGGGTTTGGGCCATCGCAATTAAAAATCGCCCCGGCCCGCAGCCAATATCAAGATGAAAGGGCTGCATCAGGCGGGCGTAGGCGTGTTCCCAGTGGGGCGGCTCAGCCGGAACTTGATATTGACCGTTGAGGGGATTAACGTGGTTCCGTACCCGCTGCGTCAACACAGCGCCCAAATCTAGGGGGAGACGCCCATCGAGGGTAGGGACAGACATACACAAGCTTTAGTGTGGCCTATCTACTGTAGCGTGATGTGTAGTGTTAGCCTGCTTCCGCGAGTACACAGGGGTGATCGTGTGCTTTATACCTTTGATGAACCGCCGCTATTGCCAGCCCTTGAGGCAACCCCCTGGGATGATCTAGCCGGGTTGCTGCGCCGCAGCTATGGCACGGTGCATTATGCCGGGTCGCGATCGCGAGTCAGTACCGACGACCGGCAGTTGCTCAGTTTGGCCGACCCCTGGGAAGCATTGCTCTTAGCCGCCGCGAATCCAGGCGCCCAAGTGAGCGTGGTTGATCCTGACCCACTACGAATTAAGCAAACAGAGCGTCGCCTGCGCTACCACGGCTTTTGGCAGGGCGACTATCACCTCACAACCCGCCTGGAGACTGTGCCAGGATCATTCGACTTTATTGATGCCGGTGATGCCTTGGCCTGGGTTGCCGATCCCTTAGTAGCGTTGCAAACCTGGCGATCGCGACTCAAGCCCGACGGTATTCTCTACCTGCGCCTCTACAGCCGTTATGGCTGCCAAACCCTCATGAACCTGCGCGAAAGTCTTGTTGATCTCGGTGTTGCCAAGCTGCCGGTTGCCCAAGCCTGCCGCGAGATTCGTCAACTGGCCAACACCCTGACCCCCCCGCTCCCCCTGCCCAGTCCGGAGCTTCAACTGGCACGGCTCTATCTCTATCCGGGGCTGAATACTTACAGCCTCGGTGATGTCTTTGCGTTACTGAAACAAGCAGATCTCGGGATCCTCAATCTCGTCGATTTTCCGGCCTGGACACATCCGGCTGTATCACCCGATCTAGAGCTGGGGCAGCGCCTACAGGTGATCGAGCGTCTGGGGCAGCACCCCTATCTCGAACTGTGGCTAGAGCCCCAGGATGCCCGTCTGGCCTTGCCTTGGGATGACTGGCTAGGGGCAACGGTTCAACTCAATCCGCTCCTGCGACAAAGTCCGCGCCTGATGAACCTCTGGCAGCAGGCAGTCACCAGCCAGGGCGAGTTACGCTTTCCCTGGGCAGGCATCGAGGTGACAATTACAGCGAGTGATTTACAAGCCTTGGCAAGCCTGAACGAAGGTCATCTGGTGGTTGATTCTCATACGGCCCCAGTGGTCAGCGAGCTCGAAGATTTGCTGGTGCTGCAGCGTCTGTAGCAGGACTTGCAAGAATATAATTTCTAGTAGGCAATACCTGTGAGCTGTTGCCGTACGGCCTGGGGCGAGCCCTGAAAGCGACAGCAACCCCGATCCAAAATCAAGGCTTGATCGGCGTAGGCCAACTCATCCAGGCGGTGTGTCACCCAAAGGGCCGTAATACCCAATTGATCGACAAGGCTACGCACTTGGGCAACCAAGGTAAGCTGGCTATCAGGATCTAGCAAGGCTGTGGGTTCATCGAGCAGCAATACCTGAGACTGCCGGGCCAAAGCACCCGCGATCGCGACCCGTTGTTTCTGGCCGCCACTGAGGGCATAAATCGGGCGGCGCGCCATCTCCGCCAGGCCGACCTGTATTAGGGCTGTCAGCACCCGCTCGCGCACGGCGGCGGCACTGAGGTTCTCACTGGCCAGACCAAAGGCAACATCGGCCCCCACCGAAGGCATCACGAGCTGGCGATCGGGGTTTTGAAAGACAAAGCCCACAGGCCGCACCAGCTCAATCGTGGCGGTCTCCGGGACGGGCAGCAGATTGACCAGTAATTGCAGAAGCGTACTTTTGCCGCTGCCGTTGCTACCCAAGAGCATCCACAGCTCGCCTTTGGGCACCGTAAAACTGAGATCGTGCAATACCGTTGCCGACTCAGACCAGGCAAAACTCAGGTTACGGACGCAAATTGACACAGGCGCTCGTGGGTGAGGGCGAACTGAATGATGACGGAGACAACCGGAAAAACGGCGTCGTTTCCCTAGCTTTGGCTCGCTGCCGAGAGGAAACCCGCACGGGTACCAGCCTGAGCACCCCCAGCCTTGGGCGTGAGTTGAATCGCGGCGATTTCGGCACTGGCGAGAAGGACTTTTTTCTCGGTTTTTTCGCAGGTGAGATCCAGCCACTGGGGTTGTCCTGATCGCAGCACATCACTCAAATGCTGAAAGCTGGCCTCAGCCGCTTCGGCTTCTTTGTATTGCACCGCCAACATGGCGGGAACACCTTTCAGTGTGATTTCAATCGTAAACATGGGCGTGCTCTCCTGGTTGTACCAGTATGCCACTGGTGGGCCGGGCCTGCGTCCCCCTAGACTCAGGGAGGTTACGGGATAACAACGGCAATGCTCTGGTTTCCACGCCTGCTGCTCTTACGCTACCTCATGGGTGGGATGCTGCAACCGCTGATTGCGGCCATTGGTGGCGGTACGATTTTGCTGACCGCAGGCCGCCTATTTGAGCTGGCCGATCAGCTCATTCGCGATCGCACGCCGCCATTGACAGTGCTGCAACTGCTGCTGCTGGATATTCCTGACACGATGGTACTGGCGATGCCGATTGCAGCCCTCTTCGCGACCATGCTTACCCTGGGGCGGCTCTCCGCCAATAGCGAAGTCACAGCGCTGCGCTCAGTCGGCATTTCCTATCGCCAAATCTTTGCGCCGATTTTGCTGCTGGGTCTTCTGGTCAGTGGCGTGGCCTATGGCATTAACGATGGCATTATGCCCTTGGCCAAGCAACGGATTCGCACCCTGGATCGCCAGATTATCCTTGCGGATGTTAACCCGCGCCTCAATCAAGATGTCTTCTTCAAAACCCGCGACGGCCTCTGGTTTTTTATTCGCAGTGTCGAGCCGCAGCGCAATGTGATGCGCGATGTAACGATTTTGGATATCAACCCCGACTCGACCACGAGCCGTTTTCGCAAGATTTTGCTGGCCACTGAGGCCAACTGGGATGGCACAACTTGGCTGCTGCGGGATGGTGTCGAGCATGTCTACGATGCTCAGGGTGCCCTCGAACGTCCTTTTGAGACCTACCCCCTCGCGATCGGTAGCGACCTCAGTACGTTGATGTTGCCAGCGGTCGATCCGAAAGAACTGACCAGCCAAGAACTGTGGCAGCAGATTCAAGATTTAGCTGGTTCTAACCTTGCCTCAGTTGATCTGCGCACGGAACTGCACCTACGCTTTTCCTTGCCCCTCGCCAGCTTTTTTGCCGTGCTAATTGCGATGCCCATGGCGATTCAATCAACGCGCCAAATTGGTCGCTATGGCGGTATTGTCGTCGCTATTTTGCTAATTTTTGTCTACTATATTTTGCTGAATATCTCTCGCAGCTTGGGCGAAGCAGGGGCGATTGAGCCGTGGCTAGCGGGCTGGAGTCATAACATTGTCTTTGGTGGTGTCGGCATGATTCTCTTGCTGCGCTTCTGGCGCTGAGGCCGGTTCCTGATAGCGCCCATAGATGGCCATCACCTCATCATGGCCAGCATAAAAGGCATCAATCACCTCGGGGTCAAAATGCTGACCACGCGATTGCGCCACAAGGGCAAAGACATCATCCAGGGTCCAGGCTTCCTTGTACACCCGGCGACTGGTGAGGGCATCAAAGACATCAGCGAGGGCAACAATGCGCCCCTCAATCGGAATATCCTGGCCCTTTGTGCCGTTGGGATAACCGCTGCCGTCAAACTTTTCGTGGTGGGAGAGGGCAATCACCGCACTTTTTTGCAAAATCACCGAATCTGAACCACCAAGAATTTCGGCTCCAATGACGGGATGCTGCTCCATGACAGCGCGCTCTTGGGGCGTGAGTTTGCCAGGCTTGAGCAAAATCGCATCCGGAATACCAATTTTGCCGACATCGTGCATTGGGCTGGCGTAGAGGATGATCTCTTGCTCGGCTTCGCTAAAGCCGAGGTGCTTGGCAATAATTTTGGAGTAGTGGCTCATCCGCTTGAGATGAAAGGAGGTGTCGCGATCGCGATATTCAGCCGCCAACGACAGGCGGAAGATCGTATCGTAATTAGCCGCTTTCAAATCATGGGTCAGACGGGCATTGAGGTAAGCCACGGCGGCCTGAGACGCCAACGCTTCCGCCAAGCTGACCGCCACGGGTGGAAAGGGCTGCCCTGGCAGCGAGCAACAGTTAAGCAACTGCAACGCACCGATAACCGTACCCCGCCCATCTCGCAGCGGCACCGTCAGCATCGAGGTTGTGCGATAGCCCAAGCGCTGATCAAATTCCGGATTAAAGCGATAGGGCAGCTCGGGCGATAGCGCGTAGACATCAGCAATATTGAGAGTCTGACCCGTTAGCACCACATAGCCGGCAATACTGGCTTCACTGAGGGGTAACGCAAACGGTTTGAAATTGATCGTGTCACCCAGAACTTCATTTTGACTCACGACAAAGTTGAGGCTGTCACCCGCCCGAATATAAAGACTGCCCCCTTCAGACTGCGTTAGTGAGCGCGACTCGGCCACGATCAGTTCCAGGAGATGCTCTACATCTTGCTCTGCCGACAGCGCAATGCCCACCTGAATCAGGCGCTGCGCCATTTGCAAATGAACGGCAAAGCTTTCTTGGTAGGTCATAGCCGTATCCTGTGCTGGCCATAGTTTAACGTGCTTTCTTGAGCCGTGCCATTTGCGCGCTAGCCGTCTGGGCTCACCCAGGGTTACGACCGGACTGTTACGCGGGATTACAACATCTAGGGGATTACACCAGTGGGATTACACCAGTTGGGTAGCACGCCGTTGCTTCAAGACAGCCTTACTATCAGCCCTGTTTACTCCCCGACAGCGCCGCCAACAGGGGCCAAGTAGCCGCGTAAGATGACCCTAGACAGAATTTCTTTTTGATAACGACTTAAATGACATCATTTATTGTTGATGCCAGTTGGTTAATTCCCTTTTATGGACTGATTGGGTCGCTACTGACTCTGCCTTGGGCTTTGGGGCTCTGGCGGAATGCAGGCCCCCGTCTAGCGGCCTATGTCAACTTGGTCATGACCCTGGGTTCGGTGATCCATGCCACCGCCCTCTTCAATCAGGTGCTTTCGACAACGGTGCCGGCTTCGCTGGTATTTCGCTGGGTTCATCTCCAAGACCTCGACATCAGTTTGGCCCTCCGCCTCACGCCGATCTCGGCGGCGGCGGTGGTAACGGTTGCGAGCCTCAGCTTTATTGCCCAGATGTTTGCCCTCGGCTACCTTGAAAAAGACTGGAGCCTCGCCCGTTTCTTTGCCCTGATGGGCTTTTTTGAGGCGGCGATGTGTGGCCTTGCCCTCAGCGACTCGCTCTTTTTGAGTTACGCCCTCCTGGAGATGCTGACCCTCTCGACGTATTTGTTGGTAGGCTTCTGGTATGCCCAGCCCCTCGTGATTACGGCGGCCCGTGACGCCTTTTGGACGAAGCGGGCAGGCGATCTACTCTTATTTATGGGGGTGGTCTCTCTGGCCGCAATCGCCGGTAGCTTGCAGTTCAGTGATCTCGAAGCTTGGGCAGCGACGGCCAATCTCTCGCCCTTGACGGCCACCCTGCTGGGCCTCGCCCTGATCGCTGGCCCCACAGGTAAGTGCGCCCAGTTTCCGCTCCACCTGTGGCTTGATGAGGCCATGGAAGCCCCCAACCCAGCCTCGGCGCTACGCAATTCGGTGGTAGTCGCCTCAGGTGCTTATATTTTGATTCAGCTGCAGCCGGTGCTGGCGCTGTCGCCGATCGCCTCGGATGTCGTGATTGTGATCGGTACGCTCACGGCGGTGGCCGAGTCCTTGGTCGCGATCGCCCAAATCGATGTCAAGCGGGCTTTATCTCACTCGACGAGTGCGTTTCTGGGCCTGGTGTTTATTGCTGTGGGCCTGCAACACAGCGAAGTGGCACTGGTGCTGCTGCTCAGCCATAGCTTTGCCAAGGCACTGCTGTTTATGAGTGTCGGCGCCGTAACGGCGACGATCAACACCCAAGACTTAACCGAAATGGGCGGTCTTGGCGGTCGGATGCCCGCGTCGGCTCTGTCCTTTGTCGTCGGGGCCTGGGGCACAATTGCCCTGCTGCCTTTGGGCGGTGCCTGGGCGTTGGGGCGCTGGCTTGATGTCTTGGTCGAGCCCTGGACAATCGCCCTCGTGATGTTTGTCAACGCGGTGACGGCCTTTGGTTTGGCACGGGTCTATTGTTTGATGTTTGCAGGCAAGCCCCAGATCAAAACACGGCGCGCACCCGAGGTGCCGTGGCCGATGGCTGTGCCCATGATCACCCTGATGATCTTGGTTCTGATCCTGCCCTGGTTCCTCATCCATTATGATTTGGTGTTTTGGGATTGGCCCTTGCTCAGCAGCCTCAGCTTGGCAGGCGTATTGGGGGCAGGTACCAGCATCGGTATTTATGGTGCGGGCTGGCTCAAACGCCCGATCGCGATGCCCCTGCACGAGTGGTTTGCCTACGATTTTTATATTGACCGGCTCTATCGGGGCACCATTGTCTTGGCGATCCAGAGTGTCTCGCGGCTGGTGGGTTGGGTTGATCGCTACATCGTCGATGGCTTCGTGAATATTGTTGGTTTAGCCACAATCCTCAGTGGCGAAAGCCTCAAGTACAGCAATGCCGGTCAATCGCAGCTTTATATTTTAACCTTCATGATTACCGTGAGCCTCGGAGGTCTGTTCTTGGCGTGGCTGCTTTGGTTTCAGACCGTCTGAGGGCAGCGTGAACAGCCCACCCCGTACAATGCGTAGTGAATCGAGGAAATCGTTGTGCTGAGTAGCCTGGTTGCCTTACCAGTGATCGGCTCACTGGTGCTCTTTGGCCTGGATGCCAAATGGGTCAAACCGTGGGCCTTGGGTATTTCGCTGATCATCTTGGCCCTCAGTAGTGCGATGCTGGTGGGCTTTGATCCGAGTGTGGGCAGTCTCCAATGGTCGGAGCATCTCGATTGGATCGAGCCCCTTGGCCTCACCTACAGCCTGGGCGTCGATGGCCTGTCGGTGCTGCTGGTTGTCTTGAATGCGCTGCTGACTGTCATTGCGATTTACAGCAGTAGCGCCAGTATTAACCGGCCCCACTTGTACTATTGCCTGGTGCTGCTCTTGTGTGGGGGCGTTAATGGGGCTTTTATGGCCCAAAACCTGTTGCTGTTCTTTCTCTTCTACGAAGTAGAGCTGATTCCGCTGTACCTGCTGATTGCGATTTGGGGTGGCCAACGGCGACAGTATGCCGCTACCAAGTTTCTTCTCTACACCGCTCTCTCGGGTATTTTGCTGCTGATTGGCTTTTTGGGTGTCGTCTGGCTCAGCGGCAGCAGTAGCTTTGATTTTGACCCCAGCCTGA
This sequence comes from uncultured bacterium, assembly GCA_964484905.1. Lineage (GTDB taxonomy): Bacteria > Cyanobacteriota > Cyanobacteriia > Thermostichales > PCC-7336 > CAZAGN01. The sequence goes on from CAZAGN010000002.1 coordinate 39,289, forward strand.
CCGCCCAACTTTCGCCGACGGCTCAGGTGGCCCTGCTGATTGTGATTTTGTTGGGGTTTGGCATCAAGGTGCCCTGTGTGCCTTTGCATACCTGGCTGCCCGATGCCCACGTCGAAGCCTCAACGCCGGTTTCGGTGCTGCTGGCCGGGGTGCTGCTTAAGCTGGGTAGCTATGGCATCATTCGCTTTGGTGTGCTGCTGTTTCCGGATACCTGGCCGTTGCTGGCCCCTTGGGTGGCAGGGGTTGCCGTCGTCAATGTCTTGTACGGAGCCGCGATCGCGATTACACAGACCGACATGAAAAAAATGGTCGCCTACAGCTCGGTCGCCCATATGGGCTACATTCTCTTGGCCTGTGCCGCCGCCACACCCCTCAGCATTTTGGGGGCCACGATGCAGATGGTCAGCCACGGCCTGATCTCGGCCTTGTTATTTTTGTTGGTCGGGATTATCTATGCCAAGGTGGGCAGCCGCGATCTGTATGCCATTCGAGGCTTGCTCAATCCGGATCGGGGTTTGCCTGTGGTTGGCAGCTTAATGATCTTGGCAACCATGGCCAGCGCCGGTACACCCGGGATGGTCGGTTTTATCGCCGAATTTATCGTCTTCCGGAGCAGTTGGCCCACCTTCCCCGTGGCGACCCTGTTGGCGATGATTGGTACGGGTTTGACGGCGGTTTACTTCGTAATCTTGCTAAATAATGCCTTTTTTGGTCGGCTGACGCCGCTTACCGAGCGCTTACCCCAAGTCAGTTGGCCCGATCGCTTGCCTAGCGTTTTCTTGGCTGTTATCGTTGTCCTTCTGGGCCTCCAACCTCACTGGTTGCTGCGCTGGAGCGAGGCGACAACCCAAAGTTTAGTGAGTGCCGTTTCGGAGGTTGCCACCTTATGGTGAATACTAAATATTTTGATATCAAACATTTTGTTGATCGCCTCGAAAGCGGTGCGGGTCTGCTGCCCGATACAGCCGCTAATGTCTGCGAGGTCGTCGGTATTCTCGATGCCTATGGCATTGTCATCAAAGCCTACTCCGAGAACCTGCTCTACATGGCCCAGGGCACGTTTTTGGAATTATTTCCCGTCTTTAAGTATTTCAACGGCGAGGTAAACACCCCGAAACTGCTGCGGCATTGGCGGCACCAGCGCATCAATTACGAATATGCCGAGTACTGCATGCGGGGGATGCTCTGGCACGGTGGCGGCGGTCTCGATGCCTTTCTTGATACAGCAGAGTTTAGGCAGCTTGCCCAGGTCGCGATCGCGAAGAAAGTGCGCAATAACCCCCTCATGGCGCTCCTCAACCGCCTCTTTCCCGAGTTTTTGCTCGAGCAGGTGCGCCAACTGGCCTATATCCAGCTGCTGGGCTTGTTTTGGGATGTCATGCAAGACATCTTTATCACCCTCGCCCACAAGTATCGCCAGGGCGAGATTACGACTATTCCGGCCGTCATCGAACACATCAAGATCGGTCTGGTAGCGGCGGCGGCCAAGCCCTTAACCTACACTGTCGCGATCGGTGACCAAACCTACCCAATCATTCCGGCTCACCTGGGGCTGACCTTCATTGCTGATGCAGCTATTCCGTATGTCGAAGCGATCTTCCTGCGCGGGGCCCCCTTCTTTGGTGTGGTCTCCTACAATGCCCAGGCCCACCAGATCCCCGGCCAGCCTGCCGATTTTGCCTACGGTGCTCTCTTTGCCGACCCCCTGCCTCTGGGTGGTGCGGGGATTCCGCCGACGCTGCTGATGCAAGACATGATCCCCTATCTGCCCGACTACCTCTTGAGCTGGTATCAGCAACAGACTCGCCAGGGTGGTGATCTCAGTGTTCTTTCGGGGATCAGCTTTCAAAAGTCGATGTTCTGCGTCACCAGCGCGGCCATTCTGGGCTTAGCCCCCTATGCCTACACCACCCAAGACCCCACCGAATGCGCCGCCAACCGGGTGCATTTCGAGCAGTGGCTTGAGCGCCTCAGCCGCTCTGAACTCGAAACAGTGAATCGTCCTGTGGCTGCTACGTAGCCCTGACAATGGGTAGGTCTGGTAGGCGTTTAGGGCATCGGATACGCAATGATGTTGGCCAGCGTCAGGTTTCTGAGAGAACGGGCAGCAGCAGCAGCGTACTTCTCAGGAAAGGGACGCTCTCTGGGCCTGGCTTCTCAGGATCGCCCCACTCGCGATCGCGAGGGCTTGGCCTAAAATAGGGGTACCAACGCTTACGGCAAGAGCCGTCCAAACGGCTTCGGTCAAGGTACACCACACCTTCAGAAAACGTTGTTGCTCTTGATATTTCGTAAGATTCTGGTTATACATGAAAAGTAATAGTTCTCTAAAACTTATTTTTTGTGAACTTTTGTTAACCGCCGCTAACGAGGAAAACGTATGACGATAGCGATGGGTCGTAGCCAAGCGCAACGTGGCTTCTTTGATGTCATGGACGATTGGCTTAAGCGCGACCGTTTTGTATTTGTAGGCTGGTCGGGTCTGCTTCTGTTCCCCTGTGCCTTCATGGCCGTGGGTGGCTGGATGACCGGCACCTCCTTTGTAACTTCCTGGTATACCCATGGTTTGGCCTCTTCCTACCTTGAAGGTGCCAACTTCTTGACCGTGGCCGTATCGACCCCCGCTGACAGCATGGGTCATTCGTTGCTCCTCCTCTGGGGCCCCGAAGCTCAAGGTAATCTTGCTCGCTGGTGCCAAATCGGCGGCCTGTGGTCTTTTGTTGCCCTGCACGGCGCTTTTGGTCTGATCGGCTTCATGCTGCGTCAGTTCGAAATTGCCCGTCTGGTCAATATCCGTCCTTACAACGCCATCGCCTTCAGTGGCCCGATTGCTGTGTTCGTGTCGGTCTTCCTGCTCTACCCCTTGGGCCAAAGCAGCTGGTTCTTTGCACCGAGCTTCGGTGTGGCCGGTATCTTCCGCTTCTTGCTCTTCTTCCAAGGCTTCCACAACTGGACCCTCAACCCCTTCCACATGATGGGCGTGGCCGGTATCCTGGGTGGTGCCCTGCTTTGCGCAATTCATGGTGCAACGGTTGAAAACACCCTGTATGAAGATGGCAGTGGTTCGACCACCTTTACCGCGTTCGAGCCAACCCAAGCCGAAGAAACCTACTCGATGGTGACATCGAACCGTTTCTGGAGCCAAATCTTCGGGATTGCCTTCTCCAACAAGCGTTGGTTGCACTTCTTCATGCTGTTCGTGCCTGTAACTGGTCTTTGGATGGCCTCCATTGGCGTTATCGGTCTGGGTCTGAACCTGCGTGCCTATGACTTCGTGTCGCAAGAAATTCGCGCCGCCGAGGATCCCGAGTTCGAAACCTTCTACACCAAGAACATTCTGTTGAATGAAGGTATCCGCGCTTGGATGGCACCTCAAGATCAGCCCCACGCAAACTTCATCTTCCCTGAAGAAGTTCTGCCCCGTGGTAACGCTCTCTAAGCGTTAGCCCTTCTGAGCTATCCCGTGTCATGCGGGGTAGCTTTTTTTGGCCGCAGTCACCTAGGCTTAGGTGATAATTCAGTAAAACCCTCTTAGTAAAAGCTTTACGGAGGCTCTCTCCTGTGACAATTGCATACGATAACTATGCGCCACGCACCCGTGAAACCAGCGGTTTTTCGTGGTGGGCTGGTAACGCTCGTTTGATCAACCTGTCGGGTCGCTTGCTGGGTGCACACGTTGCCCACGCTGGCCTGATTGTGTTCTGGGCCGGTGCCATGATGCTCTTTGAAGTGGCACACTACGTCCCTGACAAGCCTTTGTACGAACAAGGCTTTATCTTGATGCCTCACGTTGCCACCCTTGGTTGGGGTGTTGGCGTTGGCGGCGAAATCATTGACACCTTCCCTTACTTTGTCGTGGGTGTGCTGCACCTCGTGTCCTCAGCGGTGCTGGGCTTGGGTGGCATCTACCACGCTGTACGTGGCCCCGAAGTACTTGAGCAATACTCGCCTTTCTTCGGCTACGACTGGAAAGACAAGAACAAAATGACGACCATCATTGGTATTCACCTGATCCTTTTGGGTTTGGGTGCATTCCTGTTGGTAGCCAAGGCCATGTGGTTTGGCGGCATCTATGACACCTGGGCTCCAGGTGGCGGTGCGGTTCGTACGATCACCAACCCGACTCTCGATCCGACTGTGATTTTTGGCTACTTGCTGAAGTCACCTTTGGGCGGCGAAGGTTGGATCGTCAGTGTTAACAACCTCGAAGACGTGATCGGTGGTCACATCTACATCGGTCTGATCTGCATCGGTGGCGGTGTCTGGCACATTCTCACCAAGCCCTTTGGCTGGGCACGTCGGGCTTTGATCTGGTCGGGTGAAGCCTATCTTTCCTACAGCCTTGCCGCTGTATCGCTGATGAGCTTCATTGCATCGTGCTACGTCTGGTTCAACAACACCGTTTACCCCAGCGAATTTTATGGCCCAACCGAGCCTGAAGCTTCGCAAGCGCAAGCCTTCACCTTTGTTGTCCGTGACCAACGCTTGGGTGCCAACATCGGTCAAGCCCAAGGCCCAACCGGTTTGGGTAAATACCTGATGCGCTCGCCCTCGGGTGAAATCATCTTCGGTGGTGAAACCATGCGCTTCTGGGATGTGCAAGCACCGTGGCTTGAGCCTGCTCGTGGCCCCAATGGTCTTGATCTCGACAAGCTCAAGAATGATATTGAGCCTTGGCAAGCCCGCCGTGCGGCTGAATTCATGACCCACCCTGCGATCGGTTCGTTGAACTCGGTGGGTGGTGTGGCAACTGAAATCAACACTGTGAACTATGTGAGCCCCCGTTCGTGGTTGGCTGCCCATAACTTCATCCTTGGTTTCTTCTTCTTTATTGGTCACCTCTGGCATGCTGGCCGCGCTCGCGCTGCTGCTGCTGGCTTTGAAAAGGGTATTAGCCGCGAAGAAGAGCCTGTGTTGCG
>CAZAGN010000002.1:44307-47589 GCA_964484905.1 uncultured bacterium
GCCGTCGGGACTTTTAGATCTTTGAAGTAGGAGGCGATATCAAAGCATAAGTCACCGCGCAAAAACGATAGAGCAGCATACATGGCGTGACGCTGATTGGCCGACTCGGCGTAGGCACTGATGATTTCGGGTGTGATTCGCTTGGGGTCGGCAAATTGTCGCTTTGTCAGGAAGCCTTTGATACCCGAACGGCTGGCCACACCCAGCCAGTAGACCCACGGCCCTAGAGCACTGCTAGCAAGCTTGGCAATAAAGCTGCGCCGATAATCGCGCCCAAAATCAGATAGACCGGAGGGCGCGACTAAAATCAGGGAACGAAATAGGTTGGGGCGCACTGCGGCCAGACGGACAACCATGGCCGCTGTTAGCGAAGATGCAACAACGATGACTGATTCGCTACGGCAGACATTCTCGATAAATTCGGTAATCGAGATCAAGTAATCTTCGATGGCGTAGAACCGTTGCAGATGATCAGAGCGGCCCCAACCCAACAGATCAGCTGCCAGTACACGGTAGCGAGGTGCAAACACGGGATAGACCTGTGACCACTCGTAAGCCGATGAGCCGCCCCCAAAGCCATGCAGAAATAAGAGGGTTGGTAAATCGTTACTCAAGCCTGGCAAGGGAGGCTCATCCGACAACCAGGGTAAGGATGTCGCTGAGTAGTAGGCCATCGTGCCACGACTGGTACGAATCGTGTTGACATCAAACCCCAGCGGTATGTACACAGGTCATGCCTCAGACAACGCTGCTCTAACCTTAGAGGATGTTTTGGCTTCCAGTCTCTTCTCCGAGTAAGTCTGATTGAGGTCAGTATGGGACGTGCAGTACCCCGCTGCCAATTGAAAGTTGACAACAGGTGTGGTGTCATTGTCACAAAGCTTTAGTGGGCAGCTAGCGTCACACTCAACCGGTCGGCAATGGCGGCTAACCACGCTTGGTCTGATAGCGTGAGGTTACGTGGTGTATCCGTGGCACAGACCAAGACACCCCGCTCACCCAGGGGCTGGCAGAGTACCGATTGGCTGTTGGTGGGCAGATAGTTGAACTCGAAGCGAGCGGGATAGAGTTTGAGGGCCACCAGGTAGGTTGGCTTTTGTTGGCTGATCACCCGCTGTGCAAGCGGGTTGAGCGTTGTTGGGGGTTGGGCTGGCAGAATGCCCCGCCGCACCAAGACCTGGTCATCCCACCAAATAACCAAGGTACGGATAGGGCTACAGGTCAGGATTGTATGGCTAGCCCAGGCTAGTTCAAGACGTTGGGCTTCAGTCAGGTTCGCATGCCACTCGCAGCGAGATTCACCTTCCAAACTGACCCGCTCGGGTGGCTTGGGTTGAGCTTGCTGCCACAGGAGACCCGTCAAAATGAGGACAGCACTGAGGCTGATACCCAGGGCATCGGCCCGAGACTGGCTGGTCGCTAGATCAGTTGTAAAGGCAAGGCGGTTGACCAAGAGCAGACCCCCACCCAAACCACCAACAATTAGGGGAAGATGTTTGATAAGCACGCAACAGTCGCAGAAGATCAGATCTTGATTATCGCTGGCTGGACTGCGGAGCCGACGCCTATGCTCGCACCGACAGCCTCGCTGAGAAAGCTAGATGAGGGTATCGGTTGGCTGGTTAGGCTCAATTCTGGCGATTAGCTCTGAGCAACACGTACACGCTAGTAGGGTTGTCTCCGCCATTGTGTTTCCACCAGTGGTTACCCACGCTCCAGGCCGGCTTAGCGTGATTTTTGGCGAATTTTCGCGAAATAGGCAGCCCTAGCCCTGCTAGACTGAAAACTCATGATGCGTGGCAAAACATGGATACCCGCCTGATTAATATCGGCTTTGGGAATATCGTGGCGGCTGGGCGCGTGGTGGCCATTGTCAGTCCAGAATCGGCCCCGATTAAGCGCATTATTACGGATGCTCGCGATCGGGCTCAGTTAGTGGATGCCACCTACGGACGGCGCACGCGTGCGGTGATTATTACTGATTCGGGACACGTGGTGTTGTCGGCGATTCAGCCCGAAACGATCGCGAACCGTTTTGTCACCTCAAAAGGGGTCTTGGACGACGAATGAGTACGGGGCGGCTGATTGTAGTCACAGGCCCGAGCGGTGTCGGTAAAGGCACACTGCTACGCCAGTTGTATAGCCGCCATGACCAGGTGCGGTCGTCGGTGTCGGCAACGACCCGCGCCCCGCGAGAAGGCGAAGTTGAGGGCGTACATTACTTTTTTGTGGGTCGTGAGCAGTTTGTCGCGATGGTCGCAGCAAATGAGCTGCTGGAATGGGCTGAATATGCCGGTAACTGCTATGGCACCCCCCGTCCGCCCGTTGAGGCCAATTTGGCCGCAGGCTTTGATGTTGTGCTCGAAATCGAGCTGCTGGGTGCTCGCCAAGTCCGGCAAGCCTTCCCCGAAGCACTCAGTATCTTTATTCAGCCTCCCTCAATGGCGGAGCTCGAGCGGCGTTTGCGACAGCGCTCCCAAGATCCCGAAAGTAGTATCCAGAAGCGCCTGGCGCAGGCCGAGGTTGAGGTTGCCGCTGCCGCTGAGTTTGATTGGGTTGTCGTCAATGATGATTTTGAAACGACCTTTGCGGCTCTCGAAGACTATTTGTTTGGGGTGACGGCGTGATCCGGGTTGCGGTCGTTGTCGGTACCCGCCCCGAGGCGATTAAGCTCGCGCCTGTGATTTTAGCGTTGCAAGCGGCTGCCGATATTGATGTTAAAGCTGTGCTGACGGGGCAACACCGCGAAATGGTCGATCAGGTGATGCACCTCTTTGGTCTAGGGGCGGATGCTGATCTGGAGATTATGCAACCGGGGCAAACCCTGACCGATATTACCGAGCGCAGCTTGCGCGGTCTGGAAGCCTATTTTCAGACCACACGTCCGGATTGGGTATTAGTCCAGGGCGATACAACGACGGCCTTTGCGGCAGCCCTAGCGGCGTTCTACCAAAAAATTCCGGTGGGTCATGTCGAGGCCGGTTTACGCACAGACAACCTCTACAATCCTTACCCAGAGGAGGCGAACCGGCGTCTGATTTCGCAGTTGGCGACCCTGCATTTTGCGCCCACACCGCTGGCAGTCGCCAACCTCGAAGCCAGCCGTGTGACCGGCACGATTCTGCACACGGGCAACACCGTGATTGATGCGCTGCTGTATGTTGCCCAGCGGCAGCCCCCCGTGCCGCCAGCAGGCCAACGCCTGCTGTTGGCAACCGTCCACCGCCGCGAAAATTGGGGTGAGCCGTTGCTCGCGATCGCGACCGCCTTGCGCCAGATCCT
>CAZAGN010000002.1:47689-77645 GCA_964484905.1 uncultured bacterium
ATTGAGGCCGGTACAGCCCAGTTAGTGGGTACCGATACGGTCGCGATCGTGGCTGCTGCCAGTCAACTGCTCAGTAACACCGCCGCCTACGACGCGATGGCCAAAGCCGTGAATCCTTTTGGTGATGGCCACGCCGCCGCCCGCATTGTTGCCGCCTTGCAACGGAGTGGCGCGTGACGATCGCGATCGAGCAGATCCAGGCCACCATCACGGCCCTACAAACGGAGATCCCGCTCCCTGTAACCCTGATGGCCGTTAGTAAGGGGCACCCTGTCGAGGCGATCCGGGCCGCCTATGCCGCCGGACTGCGGCACTTTGGCGAAAACCGCATCCAAGAAGCTGAGGCCAAGATCAGCCAGCTTCAAGATTTGCCCGATCTTCAGTGGCACCTGATTGGCCACTTGCAAAGCAACAAAGCCCGTAAAGCGGTGCAAATCTTCAACGCCATCGACTCGGTCGATAGCCTCAGTTTGGCCGCGCGTCTTAGTCAGCTGGCGCTGGAGTCTCAAACCAGCCTCGCCATTGGCCTCCAGGTTAAACTTGCACCTGATCCTAATAAATACGGCTGGGATCGCGAGCAGCTTTGGCAGGAGCTACCCCATCTCGCGGCTTTGCCAGCACTGCACCTCAGCACCCTGATGACGATTTTGCCCCTGGGTCTGGATGCGGCAGCGACAGCGGCGCTGTTTCGGGAGTGTGCGACGCTGCGCGATCAGATTCAGGCGGCGGGCTATCCACGTTTACAGCTCTCGATGGGGATGTCGGGAGATTACCAGCTCGCGATCGCGAACGGAGCCGATATGGTACGAATTGGCAGCGCCCTCTTTGGCCAGCGCTAGCTTTGGCTCAACCCCGCCAAAAGCCGCTGAATTTCGCTGACCGCCCGCTTCAGAACCCCTGGCTGACCCAATTGACTGCGCATCTCGGCATAGTCGGCCTGAAGTTGCTGTTGTCGAGCAGTGTCGGTCAATAGTGGCAGCGCTGCCGCTGTAATCCGTTCGGGGGTGGCCGCTTCTTGCAACAGCTCGGGCACAATCTCACGCATCAGTACGAGGTTTGTGGGCGAGGCAAAGGGGATCTTGATGTTAAGCAGTTGCTTGCCAATCCAGTAGGTGATGGGGTGCAGACGATAGACCACAACCTGGGGCACCCCCAAGATCGCCGTTTCGAGGTTGACCGTCCCCGACTTGGCAATCACCAGATCGGCAGCCCGCAACGCAAGCCGGGTATCACCATCCCAGAGTTGAATCGATAGGCCAGAGCGTCGAATGAGCTTGGCCAAGGGTTTACGAAACTGGGGCCGTGCCAGAGGTAAAACAAAGCGGCAGGCTCCCACTTGGGCCTGGATTTGCAGCGCGGCGGCAATAATCTGCGGCGCAACCAGGCGTAGCTCTTGCGGCCGCGAAGCTGGTACGAGGGTGATGATCCGGCCTGGATCGGGCCACCCCAAGCTTTGACAAAGGTGCTGGCGCGCCGTTTCGCGATCGCACACGCCTGCGAGGATATCGACCATGGGATGACCAACCCAGGTGACGCTGCCACCGTGCTGCTGGTAGTGATCGGCTTCAGCCCGAAAAATCGCCAAAATTAAACGCGAGTAGGTGGTGATATCGCTGGAGAGTTGAGGCGTGTAGCTCCAGACCCACTCTTGGGGCGCAATATAGAAAATGACCGGAATACCGAGCTTGTGCAGCCGCAGCCCCATGCGGTTGTTAACACCGATATAGTCGATCAAAATCGCCAGGTCGGGCCGATCGCGATCTAAAAAGCGCCTAATCTTCTGCTCCATCCAAAGCGTCGGCAGAATAAACGGCAACGCCTCGATCAGGCCCATCGAGCTAATGCCGGTTGTATCGTGCAACAGTGTCGCCCCTGCCGCTGCCATCCGTTGCCCACCGACGGCACTAATGCGCAGGCTGGGGTCAGCTTCGCGCAGCGCTTTGATCAGGGCACTGCCTTGGAGATCACCGGAGACTTCGCCAGTACAGATAAAAAGATGCGCCACTACTTACTCACCCCGTTTGGCCGGTAGGGGGCCACGCTTGCCGCCAATCGAGGCTTTCAGAAAGCCAACCAACTCCTGCACCAGAGGGTGCTCATGGTCAGCCAAACTCGCGATCGCGATCTCCAGAGCCTGACCACTGCGATAGAGCTGCCGGTATACGGCCTTGAGCTGTTGCAATGTTTCGCGATCGTAGCCTGCCCGCTTCAGACCCACACTGTTTAAACCGCGCAAGCGTCCGGGTGTCCCTTCCGCCAACATAAAGGGCGGTACATCGCGATCAATCCGCGCCATCCCCCCAAGCATCGCCAGGCGACCAATGCGCGTAAACTGATGCACCCCCACCAAGCCGCCCAAGGTCGCCCGCGCCTCAACACAGACATGACCCGCTAAAGCAACACTGTTGGCAATCACAATATGGTCAGCTAGCTGGCAGTTATGGGCCACATGGGCATAGGCCATCAGCAGATTATGGCTCCCGATGCGGGTTGCTTCGCCCTCGTTGGTCGCACGGTTAATCGTCACACACTCACGAATTTGGTTGTGGTCACCAATCAGAGTTTCACTTGGTGCCCCTGTATATTTCAAATCTTGGGGTTCAAGCCCAATCGTTGCCCCTGGATAAATGCGATTGTGTTCGCCCAAGGTCGTGTGGCCATCAATCACAACATTAGCCGCCACTACCGTCTCTGCCCCAATCACCACATGCTGACCAATAACCGCATGCGGCCCCACCTGCACCGTCGGGTGCAGTTCAGCCTGGGGATGCACCACCGCCGTGGGATGGATGCGCGAAGGAGAGAAGGTAGCCGTCATAATCTGAGCGAGTTAGGGGCGCTGAGCTTGCTTAAGATTGTGACAGATACTTTAACGATCTGACTGCCCCGTTCGAGAACTGTGCCGGCCAGGTCTGCTGCCACCCCCAAACGCTGAACCGAGGCAGAGCAAGCCTTTTAGGGCTGAATAATCATGGTCCAAACACGGGTATCAGCATCCCAAAAGGGCGCCAGCGTTTCATCCACAACATTGGGCCCCCAGTAGCGACGGGAGCCATCGAGGGCAAAGGCAATGATGACATCTCCGGGTGTGAGTTGGAGCGGCTCACGCTCTTGCACACTCAACACCAAGCCTTCACTACCGCCCTCGCCGGGGGCAAAATCCCAATGGACAGGTACAGGCTGGGGATTCCGTCGCTGCAGAAGCACAACCCGAATCGGGAAGGGGGTACGGTTGCCCACACGTAACCCCCCAGTACGGTTAGAGGGGGTACTGGTAGGTACAGCACCCGGAATGGCTTCCAAGGGCGGCAGCGCATCGAGCGCGTCCAATTCAGGCTCACTCAAGGCCGGCTCACCCAAATCGGCATCTGTCTGGGCCCAGCCAGCACCACTCAACATCATGCTTGCTGCTAGCCATAGCCCCAACACTCGCTAGTCCCCCTGACGTGCCCTGAGCTTAGCAGACGTTTCCGTAAGGGTATTTGTTGCCGGTTTAGAGGGCGCTAGGGCAACTTTGGCCTGCCGCCAGAGCGCGAGGACATCAGCCAGGGTTGATTCTTGCCCTGTCGAGTGGGCTTCTACCCACGTCCAGCGCGCCAGGAACCGTTGATTGTGACCCTCGAGGGCCCGGGCCGGATCAAGCTTTAGCCAGCGGCCAACATTAATCAACGTAAACAGCACATCACCCAGCTCCGCCTCTTGCTCAGCGGCGGTTTCTTGGGCAATGGCCACCTCGAGCTCAGCCAGCTCCTCCTCAAACTTGGCCCACACAGCGGCAAAATCAGGCCACTCAAAACCGGCGGCGGCCACCTTGCGCGCTATCTTCGTCGCCGCTGTGAGGGGCGGCAAACTGCGCGTGTACTTCGCCAGTTGGGGGGCAAGAGCGGTGGTGCCCTGTTCTTTGGCTTTGATCGCGTCCCAGGTTTGGTTCACGGCCTCGACAGACTCGACCGGCTGATCGGCAAAAACATGGGGATGACGGCGAATGAGTTTGGCTGTAATTGTCGCTGCTACATCCTCAAAGCTAAATAAGCCTGCCTCTTGGGCAATTTGCGCCTGAAGGACAACCTGCAGCAACAGATCACCCAGCTCGTCTTTGAGTTCGTCGGGTGTACCGTGACGGATCGCATCGACGGTCTCGTAGGCTTCTTCGAGTACATAGGGCGTGAGGCTGGTGGCAGTTTGGGCCAGATCCCAGGGACAGCCCCCTTCTGGATTGCGAAGTTGGGCGACAACCGCCAGCAGTGCATGGATCGAATCAGCAGCATTATCGGTAACGTCGGCCATAGCGTCGCCTTAACTAGCTTTACCAGACTACACTCACAGGGTTGCAGTCAAAGTCACAGCATCACTGTGTTGTCTCCATAAATTTGTCTCCGTAAAGTTGGTTGTCTCAGAAATGTCTTAAGAACCTATCGATACGGCTGACACTGTTTGCAGGGCAAGCCCTAGGCCGTCACCATGCCGCCATCAACTTGCAGTACCTGGCCAGTAATGTAGGCAGCAGCGGGATCAAGAGCCAAGAAACGTACGGCCCCAGCAACCTCCTCGGGGGTGCCCATCCGGCCGAGGGGAATTTGAGCCACAATCGGCTCGGCATTAAGGTTTTCGGTCATCTGGGTGGCAATAAAACCTGGGGCTACGGCGTTGACGGTCACGCCCCGACTGGCGAGTTCGCGGGCGGCGGTGCGAGTAAGGCCAATGACACCGGCTTTGGCGGCGCTGTAGTTGGCCTGGCCGACATTACCCGAAATACCCACCACCGAGGTGATGTTAATAATGCGCCCGCGCCGCTGCTTGATCATGATTTTGGCCGCCGCCTTGAGGCAATAGAACACACCCGAAAGGTTGAGATCAATCACGGCCTGCCAATCTTCGGGCTTCATGCGCAGCAGCAATGTATCGCGGGTGATACCAGCATTGTTGACAACAATATCAAGCTGACCGTAGCGGCTCATAATCTCGGCAAAGAGGGCATCAACGGCAGCGACATCGCTGACATCACCAGCCAGAGCAATCGCTGTCCCTCCAGCCGCTTCAATCTCGGTGACCACGGCTTCGGCGGCGGCGGCTGAGCTGGCATAATTCACCACTACTGTTACACCCTGGGCCGCTAAGGCGATCGCGATCGATCGACCAATACCTCGGGATGCCCCGGTTACCAGCGCTACGTCTGCCATATCAACCCCACACATTTGCCCAATTAGCCTACCGTTTTGTGGGGATTGACGGCGTCTCTGCAAGGGGCAACAAAGCAGACCTATACTCAAGATCCACCATTTGCCGATGCTTGTTTATGCCATTGCTTGTTTGTACGACCTGTGCCGCCACCTGGGTGGATGGCAAAATTACCGGCACCCCCAAAGGAGAGCAGCTTTTGCAAGCCTTGCAAGCTGCACCTGCTGATTTCGACATCGAACCCGTAGCCTGTATGAGTGCGTGCAGCCAGGCCTGTGTCGTAACCCTGCGCGAACCCCATAAACCCACGTATATTTTTGGCAATTTAGATCCCAGCGATGCCGCCGCCGTCCTAGAGTGTATGCAGATGTACTGCGCCAAGGATACGGGTGTGCTGGGCTGGGCCGAGCGACCCGAGCCGCTGAAGCGTGGCATTATTGCCCGATTGCCTGCGTGACTATGGAAACCCTTGAGCGCTTGATCCGCCTTGCGGAGGATGAACTCACCGAGTACAGCACCATCGCCCGCAAGGTTGAAAAGTTGCGGCGTAAGATTAGCTTATCGGTGTCACCCGCCGAACAAGAACGGCTACAGGCGGCCCTGCTGGCCGATTTTCCTCAAGATTGGCTAAGTCGGTTGATGGCTAATCAGCGCCAGGCGGTAGCGCTTCCTTTTTGGGGTATCGCGGGGCTGGGGCTGCTCCTCGGCATTTCCTTTAATCAGCCCCTAGACTTTGGTGCCACAGCCGCTGGCGCTGCGATCGCGATCCTCATTCAGCAGCGGGGCTGGCAACTACAAGCCCGCCAACTCCTGCTACGCACCCTCCAGGATATGGAAAAACGCCGCCGCGACATTCAGTAGTTTTAGATCGCGTAGCTTTGGTCGCGTCGCCCTAGCCGTGTCATTCAAACCCGCTGTGCAGCGACCAACGCCGGCATACCCGCTTGGTCGAGAATTGCCGGAATCAGATGCTCGGCGCGCACCGCCATCAAATGAACGCCCTGGCAGACTTGGCGCGCCTGCTGCACTTGCTCGGCGGCGATCGCGATGCCAGTTTGCAGGGGGTCACTGGCTTCCGCAAGGCGGTTGATGATGGCGTCGGGAATTTGGACACCCGGCAGGTGCTTGTTAATAAACAGGGCATTTTTTGCCGATTTCAAGAGAAAAATACCGGCCAAAATCGGCTTTCCGAGGGGCAGAGCCACCTTGTCCATAAAGACAGCAAACTGATCAAAGTCAGTAATCATCTGGGTTTGAAAAAACTCCGCCCCCATCTCGACCTTGCGATTACAACGCCGCTGCAAAGAGCTGAGACTGGGGTGTTGCGGATCGACGGCGGCCCCGGCAAAGAGATGGGTTGCACCATCGGGTAGGGGTTTGTCGCAGACATCGACACCCGTATTGAGGTTGCGAATGAGGCGTAAAAGGCGTACGGCTTCAAGATCATGAACTTTGCGGGCGCCGGGACAATCCCCCGCTTCGACCGGATCGCCGGTGAGGGCAAGGACGTTGCCAATACCAAGGGCCGCTGCACCCATCAGATCGCCCTGGAGGGCAATGCGGTTCCGATCGCGACAGGCCAATTGCAATACAGGCTCGGCACCGGCTTGCTGCACCAGCACCGCAGCCGCGAGGGGGCTCATTCTCGCGATCGCCCGATTCGAGTCGGTGACATTGATTGCATGAACGCGGCCTTTGAGGGCCTGCACATGATCAAGCATGACTGTCGCCTGGGCACCCTTGGGTGGCGTTACCTCCGCAGTTAGCAAAAAGTCACCCCGCGCCACGGCACGTTGCAGGCCAGTCTGTGTCACAGTCGAATCAGTATGCATAGATACCCATTGTGCTTCAGTTTCGGCGTCTCTCGCAGTCCTATCCCAGGGCTTGTATTTTGGCGGGGGCGACGTGGGCGGGCGATGGTCGCCGCTATTATGTGCGCCTTGATACGCGGGGTGAGGCGGTTGCTTGGTCACCAACGCTGCTGTGGGATGATCTCCCTTTAGTCAAACTGAAAGGCGCTTGGCTTAGTCCGGGCGGTTTCGACTTGCAAATTAATGGTGCTCTGGGTCTGGCCTTTAATGATTTGCAAACCCAAGATTTGCCCCAGCTCACGGCAATCAGTGACTGGCTTTATGGGCAGGGTCTGGATGCAATTCTACCGACCCTGATTACGACGGATGCGGCCTCGCGATCGCGATCGTTGGCGGTGTTGGCGCAGTGGCACAGTCCGCTGGTTAAGGGCATTCACCTCGAAGGGCCGTTTCTGAACCCTAACAAACGCGGTGTCCATCCCGCCGCTGCAATCCAGCCTCTCAGCCAAACGACTATCGAACCCCTCTTGCAGACAGCGCCCATCGCCCTGATTACCCTCGCCCCCGAACAGACCCAAGCGCCGGATTTGATTGCTTGGTTATCTCAGCACAAGGTACGAATCAGCCTTGGTCATACCCTGGCTAACACCCAGCAAGCCCAAGCTGCCTTTGCTGCCGGTGCTGATTTGGTAACCCATCTGTTTAATGCGATGCCGCCGCTGCACCACCGCGAACCCGGTGTTGTTGGCGTCGCCCTCACGAGCAATACTGTCTGGTGCTGCTTGATTGCCGATGGCCAGCACCTGCACCCGCTGATCGTAAAGCTGGTCTCGCAAGCCACCCCCCGCGTCATTGTTGTCAGTGATGCCCTTGCGCCTCTGGGTTTGGGCGATGGCTGCTATCCCTGGTCTGAGGGTCAGCAAATTACGGTCACGCAGGGGACGGCCCGCCTCGCGGATGGCACCCTCGCCGGGACAACCCAGCCGCTTCTTCAAGCCGTGAGTAACTTGGTGCGCTGGGGCGTGGGCGATCTGCCCCTCGCGATCGCGACTGTGTGCCTTAATCCTTACCGCTGGTTTTACCGCGATCCGAGCTGGGGTCAGAAGCCACAACTCGGCGATCTGCTGCTTTGGGAAGATCGTCCGTGATTGGAGACAGTGGCTGTAGCTAAGAAATACGCCTTCAACCACAGCCCCACAGCGTAAAGTTATGTAAATCTGAGGGTAACTCTGACTCAAGCGATCACGATGCCGCCCACGACACGCCGAACCTTATGGTGTTTGTTTGGGGTGGGGCTGATGTTCTGGCTGAGCCTGACCTCGATGCTACCCACCCTACCGCTGTATATTGCCGATCTGGGGGGCTCAACGCAGCAAATCGGTATTGTTATGGGCTGTTTTGCTGTTGGTCTGCTAGTAGCGCGGCCTTGGTTGGGTAAAGCCGCCGATCAAAAAGGCCGTAAGCACGTCCTGGGAATCGGCATGATCGCGATCGCGATCGCCCCCCTTGGTTATGCCCTCGTCGATACCCTGCCCCTGTTAATGCTGCTGCGGGTGGTGCATGGTGTCAGTTTGGCTGCTTTTGCCACCGCCTACATTGCCTACGTCGTTGATATTGCACCACCCCAACAACGGGGCGAAGTCATTGGTTATATGAGTTTGGTCAATCCGCTGGGGCTGATGCTGGGGCCAGCCTTGGGTGGCTTGTTGCAAGAAGCCCTGGGCTACTATCCCTTTTTCTTGGCGGCAGCGGCAGTGGGTGGTTTGGGCTGGCTGCTGACGCGGCTGTTGCCTAATGTTGCCCCGATACAGGCTCCAGCGGATGCAAGCCAGCAATTTTGGCAACTGTTGCCAACACCCCGCCTGCGCACCCCCACAGTAATGATGCTCCTAGTCGGCTTAGCGGTCGGCACCCTCAACACCTTTGGTGCCCTCTATATCCGTAGCCTCGAATGGGGCTTTAATGCTGGTTGGTTTTATGCCGTGGCTGCGGTGGCCAGTTTTGCCGCCCGTTTACTGTCGGGCCGCCGCTCTGATCGTTGGGGACGCGGTGTTTTTATCACCTACAGCCTCGTTGCTTCTACCCTCGCCATGGCCCAACTGTGGCGCGCCGAATCGATTGCGGGCATCCTGCTGGCGGGGGCGTTGCAGGGGGCAGGCTTTGGCATCTTGATACCGATGATTGCCGCTTTGATGGCCGATCGCTCGTTACCCCACGAACGGGGCCGGATGTTCAGCCTGTGCATGATTGGCTTTGATGTGGGCATCGCGATCGCCGGGCCAGCTCTCGCAGGCGTTGCCGAAATCTGGAGCTACCGCGCCCTCTTTGCCGTCGCCACAGGCTTGATGCTGACCGGACTGATCATCTTCCTCACCAGTGCTGGCAGCGACCCCAAGCACTCGTTGCAATTTGCCCTCGGTCGCTCCCCCGATGCCTTTGCCTTGCCCCAAGAGCAAACCTACGTCGTCTAGATCAACCACTCACTGGCCCGATCGCCCAGCGCCAACGGAATTGCTACCGCCTTACCTAGACGAGGGTTTTGGCGCGTAAACTCAAGCGCTTCGAGCACCTGTGCCAAAACACCCCAGTCGGTCAGCTTCGACAAAATCGACTCAAGGTGCAGCAAATACTCATCGCCACTCAAGGGAAACGACGCCTGCTCAGCATACTTCCACATCACCAACAACAAGACTCGCTCGCCCCGCCGTTGCAGTTGCACATCGTAGGACTTCCCCCACTTTTGCAACAGCAGATTCCGAAATTCAGTCCCTGTCATGGTGGCTGGGTCTAGCGTACGGTTAAAGTCTCAGCCAGCATATCAAACATCGGCTGCCGCCTCTTGAGGTCATATCAATAGGCAAATGACTGAGTGAGCACGTCGCTTACAACCAAAGTGCTGCTTGGAGAACGAGCGTTGGTGTAAAGGGCAGTTACTGTGCGGGTTCTAGGGTAGTGAACCGCCGGGCTGTACCAACTGGGTGTGCTCATAGGTCGACAAAACAAAATCGAGGGTCTTTTCAGTGATGACATACGTTGCTGTTACATCTGAACTAAAGCGAATTTCGTCGCCATGCTGCAAATCACGGAAATCCATCCGCGTGGTGTTGATGAACAAGCCATTGGTACTGGGATTACCGTTCGAGTCGCCGTCTAAGATTTGATAAGCAAAATCACCCTCGGGGTTGGTTACCTTGACCAAAATGGCGTGCTGCCGCGAAACAAAGCGTGAATCGAGGCGGATGCTGTTACCTGGGTCGCGTCCCATGGTGTACATCGCAGCGGTCAGCCAGTAGGCACGTGGCCCATTCTTATCCCGCACAATCAACGCGTGATTTAAAACAGTTGGCTGGGGGGACTCAGACATGACGGGACTAAAGCTCATCCCCCTCATTTTGCCCTGTTCGCAGCGAAAAACACAGGTTTTACGTAGATGGTTCTGGAGTAGTTTTGTTTGGGCTCCATGAACCGCCACGATTACAATCAACCCATCCCCTTCGCTCCACGATGGCCCGCCACCCTAGCGCCGAAATAGACATGGTGCCGAGACATCGCACCAAAACCCAGCGCCAAAAGTCCCTCGCCGTAACGAGGGACTCAACACACATCAACACACTTTGACTTCAGCTCAGACCCTCAAAGCCCAAACATAGCCATGACCAGAAGCAGTTTACAAGCCCAAATCAGCTAAGATATCAGTAGCGTGGGTGTCCGTTTTGACAGTACCGTCATAAACCTTGATGATGCTACCGCTGCCATCAATCACATAGGTGACACGGCGGGCATAGCCACCGCCATCGACACCATAGGCTTTCGCGATCGCGCCATCGGTATCGGCCAGCAAGGGGAACGGCAAGCTGTACTTTTCGGTAAAGCGTTGGTGAGAAGCGCTGTCGTCGGTGCTGACACCCAAAACAACCACATCTTTACCTTGGTAGGCGCTGTAGTTGTCGCGGAAGCTGCAGGCTTCTTTGGTACAGCCGGGGGTATCGTCTTTGGGATAAAAGTAAAGGACGACAGTTTTACCGGCAAAATCACCCAGCGAGACCGTGTTGCTGTTGGTATCTTTGACTGTAAAGGTGGGGGCGGCAGTGCCGACACTCAGGGACATAAAAAACTCCTCAGGTTGGTGGGTAGGTATGGACAGAAACAGAACGACACCGTGCTAGGCCGCAGTCTCTAGGGGTGCCATGGTCAACCCTTCGTAGCGGAGTTGCATGTGATACAGCTCGGCTTGCTCTTGGGGGCCAACCCAGACAGTGGCTTGTCCCTCAAAATCGACTTGGCGGGTGAGATCTTGCGCACGCGGCACGGTCATATCAGGAATGTAGCGCAGCAAACACTGCTCGACATGCTGATAGGTGTTGACCTCATCGTTTAGGACAATCACTTTGAAGTTGGGGTAAGGTACGCGGACAGTACCTTTGCTCAAAGAGGTTGCAGTTGCCATCACTAGGTTTATTCAACTACATAGAGCTTAACAAAAATGGTGCCCCAGGTTTTGGCATTGCTACGTGCCAGACAGCGGCAGTGGCTTAAGACCCATGTAAACCAACCCCTCACTCTTACTTAAGGAAAGTAAGCCGAGCCATAACAGGCTTGTATGTCCCTGGAGGTTACGCCTCTAGAAATCAGGTAGATCGATTGTCACGTTTGCGAGTTCGATATCGTCATAGTCAACAAAGGTACGGCCTGTACCCATGGGTACACCAATCGTGAGGCTGCCACCGAAGAGGCGCACAGGCACATTAGAAGCAGCTTGGGTTTGGCGGGTCTGGCCGGTGCGAATTTGAACGGTATTCAGCCCAGGCCGCAGGAGGGAGGTGGGGAGTGAAATCTGGATATTGTCCCCTGCGGTGGTGTGGCTATGAATATGCGAGCCATTGAGGGAGATTTGCATCGGGCTCATGTCAGCGCCCGGAATTTGGGTTTGTCCGGCACGGTAGGCATCAACCGTATCCAGGCCAATGAGCGAGCCAATGCGGAGGGTGACAGGTTGGCTGGGCACACGCTCCAGGCGAAAGGTGCGGGTCAGCTCGACGCCCTGGGTAGGAAGCTGAAAGTCACGGGCACCCGCAGACAGTTCCGAATACAAATCATCACCGAGGTGTACGACGGTTGATTCTAAAACTAGGGTTTGGTTGGGGTTGAGGCGCTCCAGTTCGAGGCGCAAGGGGGCTGAGCTGCTGCTGGT
Organism: uncultured bacterium; assembly: GCA_964484905.1. Taxonomy (GTDB): domain Bacteria; phylum Cyanobacteriota; class Cyanobacteriia; order Thermostichales; family PCC-7336; genus CAZAGN01. Next base: position 59,870 of record CAZAGN010000002.1, read on the forward strand.
GGTTTGGGAGTAAGGCGCGTAGTCGCTGACGCGGGCAGTCAAAATTTCGTTGGCGGGGACATCGGGTAGCTGAAAACGCCCCTGAGCGTCGGTCGTGACTGTGACACCAGCACCCGGAATCTCGACCTGGACATTAGCGAGGGGCCGCTGGGTGAGGCGGTCAATGACTTCGCCGCTGTAGGCCGATTCAAGCAGGACGTTGGCACCGGGTGCGGGGGCAGCGGCATTGATGATCAGCTGAAGTTGGTCGGCATCGGCTTGGGTGATTTGGCCATCGCTGTTGATGTCGGCGGCGCTGATGGCACCATCGGTGAGGCCCACTTCACCGCGTACATAGCGTTGCAATAACTGGAGGTCGCGATCGTCAACACGACCATCACTATTGACATCACCAACAGCCTGAGCCCACACGGGTTGCCCCCAGGTACTGAAGATAGCGGCGACTACTAGGGCACGCAGCATGGCTGATTTCCTCGTCGTAGTCCTGTTCTAACAAAGACGATGAGACAGGACGTTGCGCCTAAAGGAAGAGTTCAGGTCTGTATGGTGAGCTTTGGGGAGCGATTGACACTATAACGTCACCTCGATCGCGACCTCATCTCCCTCTAATGCGGCATAGTCCAGCCGGTTCCCCTCAACCGGTGTGCCATTGACCTGCATCTGCGTGACGCCGTGGGTGTGCCCGTGGGGGTTATGCACCGTCAACGTCAGGGTATGGCCGCGCAACCGCATCGCGCCATACATCCTCTGCCATGCCTCAAAGAATCATAGGGGCAGAGCTAGAGGTTGAAACTCCTCTCAAGAAGTCCGCTATTGTGAAATAGTTTTGGCGAGCGATTAGCACTGTATCAATGCTGCCATTCGTCTTGGGGCGTGAGCCCAATGCACCCTTTCCCTCACCTCTGTGGGCGCTGCCCGACGGATTGCTGGCAGTGGGTGGCGATCTAGCCCCCGAGCGGTTGTATCGTGCCTATCGAGAAGGTATTTTTCCTTGGTATAGCGAGGGTGAGCCCATCCTGTGGTGGAGTCCTGAGCCGCGTTGGGTACTTCATGAATTTCATATCAGTCGTTCCTTTACTCGTTTTCTCAAGCGCTGTGACTGGACAATCAGCCTCGATCGCGACTTTGGGGCGGTGTTGGCCGGTTGTGCCACGGGGCGAGCTGAGGGCACCTGGATTACACCCGCAATGGCGGCAGCCTACCTGACGCTACACCAGCAGGGTTTGGCGCACTCACTAGAGGTCTGGAATCAGGGGCAGTTAGTCGGTGGCCTCTATGGCGTGGCTGTGGGTGGTATATTTTGTGCCGAGTCGATGTTTAGTCGCGCCTCTAATGGCTCGAAGGTGGCCTTACTGGCCCTCGCCGAGAATTTTCGCCAGTTGGGTGGGGCACTGATTGATTGCCAACTGTACAACGACCACATTGCTAGTCTGGGCATCGAGCCCCTAGCCCGATCTGATTATCTGGCAGTCTTGCAGGCCGTTCGCGATCGGGCCGACCCTCTGACTCATCTGCCGCTAACGCAAGCTCAGGCATTACTGACCGAGACAGGCTAAACACAGGCTCACTCCCTGCAAGAGCGGCATCGACCAAAGGTCTCGACTAAGCATGACTAAGTCGTGCGGGGAACATTCGCGCAAAATTACAAACTGTATTGTTTTTGGCGTGCAGACGTTTTATCCATCTGCAGCCTCATGTCAAATCTTACCGGCGTGGTGTCTGGGGCAATTCCTAAGGGCACCGTGTTCAGGGAGCGACCAAAGCGATCTATAATTCAAGAACTTTATCCAGAGCACGCTGAGGGACAGGCCCTACGACGCGGCGGCAACCTAGCCTGAGTCCAGGTTTTCGGTGCCAACTCCTGCGGTTAACAGAACCGGTAGATAAGGGTTCACGTTTAACGCTTGGAAGAGCTTCGGCTCTGCTGCGGTCATGGATGCTGCTTCACCTCTGGACTCGCTGGTTGTGGAGGCACATCATTGGCTAAACAGTATCTATTCACATCGGAATCGGTAACCGAGGGCCATCCCGATAAAATTTGCGATCAAATCTCGGACACGATTCTCGATGCGCTGCTGACGGCAGACCCGCTCAGTCGCGTGGCTGTTGAAGTGGTTGTCAATACTGGCTTGGTTGTCATTACGGGCGAAGTCTCGACCCAAGCCCAAGTTAACTACACCCGTCTGGCTCGCGAAAAAATTGCCGAAATTGGCTATACCGACAGTCGCGGTGGGTTTGCGGCCGAAAGTTGTGCGGTCTTGGTTGCCCTCGACGAGCAATCGCCCGATATTGCCCAAGGTGTGAATGTCGCCCTCGAAGGTCGGGGCCAGTCAGATAGTGATCGCTACGATGCCATTGGCGCAGGCGATCAGGGTTTGATGTTTGGCTATGCCTGCAACGAAACCCCCGAACTGATGCCGCTGCCGATTAGCTTGGCGCACCGCCTGACCCGCCAACTCGCGATCGCGAGACGGGATGGCACTATGCCTTACCTCGGCCCCGACGGCAAAACCCAAGTTACGGTTGCCTACAGCGATGGCAAACCCGTGGGCATTGACACCATTTTGATCTCCACGCAGCATAGCGCCAGCATCGACGGCGAAAGCGATAACGAAGCGGTCCAAGCGCGCATCAAAGCCGACCTGCTGCACCACGTGATCGGCACAGTCTTTGCCAACGACACAATCCAACCCGACGCCAACACCCGCATTTTGGTTAACCCCACCGGCAAATTTGTCATTGGTGGCCCTCAGGGTGATTCGGGACTTACGGGGCGCAAAATTATCGTTGATACCTACGGCGGCTATGCCCGTCATGGGGGCGGTGCCTTCTCCGGCAAAGACCCCACCAAAGTCGACCGCAGTGCTGCCTACGCCTGCCGCTATGTCGCAAAAAACATTGTTGCAGCGGGCCTCGCCGAAAAGTGCGAAGTACAGGTCAGCTACGCCATTGGGGTCGCCCGCCCAGTCAGCATCACTGTCGATACCTTCGGCACCAGCAGCCTCAGCGAAGCGCAGTTGCTCGATCTCATCCAGACGCATTTCGATTTGCGTCCAGCCGCTCTGATTGATCTCTTCAACTTGCAAAAGCTCCCCCAAACCCACAATGGTCGCTTCTATCAAAACGTCGCCGCCTACGGGCACTTCGGCCAAACGCATCTGAACCTACCCTGGGAAGCCACCGACAAAGCAGCGCTGCTGGAGGAGGCCGCTTTCGCCATCGCCTAAACTAGAGGCAACCGTGGAGGAGCCAGAGCTATGGATGATGTACAACAACGCTTAGCCCAAATGGAAGCGACGATCAGTAGTCAACCGCCTCAAGCTCCTCAACCCAAAGCACCGGCGAAGGCAAGCAAAGGAGCCCCGAAGCGCCAAACCCAAGTTGAGACCGAACCATGGTCGCTTTGGCAGTGGGCCTTGGTTGGTTTGGGGGTACTGATTGTCGGCACCATTGCTCTTCAGCTCATTCGCGTTGTCATGGGCTTGCTGGGCTTAGCCTTATTTGTCGCCGTGGCCTACTTCGCCTATCGTTTTTTCACGCGCCCCAAGTCCTAGCGGCCTCGCATCAACCTACAGAATCAATAGACCTCTTGCGCGAATAGTTTTTTTGTATCGAGGTGAGCATCACAAACTGGCTTAGATCAAGGGGTTCAGCGAAGTGATGTTGATTTATGCAAGAGGTCCAATAAGCAATCGCATGACGCGTGGGGGGTTCAACCCACACTGAGGCTTCAGATGTCAGCCAGCCTGGGTCAGCCGCTCCCCGGCACACCGCTCACAAGTGGCCATAGCCTGCGTGGTAAGGTTAGTAACGGTTTGTAATACAACTCACTAGGATCACCATGTCTGCGGATGCTGAGATTGCCCTGCCGGAACAGCCCCAAGCAGAGTCCTATACCCAGCTGCAACAACGTCTTCTGCTGACAACGCTCATTTTGGCAGGCATTGGTGCTGTCGGTACGCTTCTGGCCTATTCACCGAACATTGCGGCCAATTACGCCATTGGTGCTGTCACTGGCGTCGTATATTTGCGGCTCCTGGGGCGCAGTGTGGGTCGGTTAGGATCCGGTGGTAGGGTTAGCAGCGGTTTGTTGACCCCCCGGCTGGCCCTTTTCGTGGGTTTATTCTTCCTGGCAACTCGTCTCGAAGCCTTGCAGATAATGCCGATTTTTCTGGGTTTTATGACCTACAAAGCGGCATTGTTGATCTATGGCATTCAACTCCTGCTGCCTTCTCGTAAACCGTAATCCCTGAGCGTGACACCATGAGCGACTTGACCCTGCTAAATCTGCCGCTTTTTGCGGAACTTGAGGTCGGCCAGCACCTCTATTGGCACATTGGCAACTTCAAAATGCACGGCCAAGTGCTGATCAGTAGCTGGATCGCGATCGCGATTCTTCTAGCCCTTGTTCTGTTCGGCACCCGCAAGCTCGAACGTGTCCCCAACGGCCCCCAAAACTTTCTCGAGTACGGCCTCGAATTTGTCCAAGGCGTCGCCCGCGATCAAATTGGCGAAAAGGAATACCGGTCTTGGGTGCCCTACGTCGGTACATTATTCCTCTTTATCTTTGTCTCCAACTGGATGGGTAACCTCTTTCCTTGGAAATTCATTGTCTTGCCCGAGGGTGAACTGGCCTCACCAACCAACGACATCAATACAACCCTGGCTTTGGCGCTCCTGACCAGTGTTACCTACTTCTACGCTGGTATCAAAACCAAGGGTTTAGCCTACTTTGGTAAATACCTACAGCCCCTACCTTTTCTGCTGCCCATCAACATTCTCGAAGATCTCACCAAACCCCTCTCCCTCAGCTTCCGTCTCTTCGGCAATATCCTCGCCGAAGAATTGGTTGTCGGTGTCTTCGTCCTCCTCGTACCCCTGTTCGTACCGCTGCCGATGATGATCCTCTTCCTCTTTACCGGCGCTATTCAAGCCCTGATTTTTGCAACCCTGAGCGCCTCCTACATTGGCGAAGCGATTGAGGGTCACGGTGAAGAGCACCACTAGCCCCATCCATCATTAAGAAATCCTGCGTAAAAAGGGATCACTTTGCGGTAAGTTTGTTACGGGTTGCAAAGCACCGTGTGTTTCCCTAACCCACACCTTTAACCCTTTTATCTCCATAGCGACATCTTTAAGGAGTTCTATTCATGGAATTGACTGCTGCTGCATCAGTCCTGGCTGCTGCCCTAGCCATCGGCTTGGCATCAATCGGCCCTGGCCTTGCCCAAGGTAAGGCTGCTTCGTCGGCCGTTGAAGCGATTGCACGTCAGCCCGAAGCCGGTGAAAACATTCGTGGCACCTTGCTGATCAGCTTGGCGTTTATGGAAGCTCTCACCATCTACGGTCTGGTGGTTGCCCTTGTGCTCTTGTTCGCGAACCCCTTCGCTTAGGGTTCACTTGCTGTTATGCAGAGAAGCTAGGTTCACCCAGTCAACTCTGGCTCCGGTCAGCACTGGTTTAATCAGGCTCTGGTTTCTCTGCTCAGGTTTTACGCGCTAGGTATGGATTATGCCGATTCTGGCTGAGGCTGCATTATTTGACTTAGACGCCACCTTGCCGGTCATCGTGATTGAATTCTTGATCCTGATGGTGGTGTTACAAGCGCTATTTTTCCGCCCCGTCACCCAAGTTATTGATAGTCGCAATGACTATGTTCGCTCTAATTTAGCAACGGCGCGTGAGCGTTTAGCTGAAGCTCAAGCTTTAGAAAAGCAATACACCCAAGAAATGACCCAGGCACGGGTTCAGTCTCAAACTGTCATTCAAGCGGCTGAGGCCGAGGCTAACGCCTTACGCAGTGAGAAGATCTTAGCGGCTCAGCAAGAAGCTCAAGCTAAGGTGAATGCGGCCCGCGAAGCAGTTGAAGTCGAAAAGACCGCTAGCCTCGACCAACTCTTGAGTGAGGCTGACGCCCTGAGCCAGCAAATTCTCCACAAATTACTGGCATAGGGGAAGGCTAATGATCAATTGGATTTCACTCATTCACTTTGCCGAAGCAATGGCCGAAGTTGAAGAGCGAGGCTTTGGGCTAAAGTTTGACATTCTCGACAGCAACTTTGTCAACATTGCCATTGTTGTGTTGGGTCTGATTTATCTGGGTCGGGGGGTGTTGGGCGGTATCCTTGGTGACCGTCGTGCCGCCATCGAAAAGGCCCTTGCCGAAGCCGAAGAGCGTCAGCAGGCGGCCGCCCAAGATCTGGCCAAGCAGCAAGGATTGCTAGCTGAAGCCCAAGCTGAAGCGGCCCAAATCAAAGAACGGGCTGAAGTGGCGGCCAAAGCAGCAGCTGAGCGGATTGCTCTGCAGGCTGAAGCCGATATTGTTCGTCTTGAGGAAGCGGCCGAGCGCGAGATCAACGCTGAGCGCACGCGGGTGATGACGCAGCTTCGGCGTCAGCTTGTTGAGCAGGCACTGGCAAAAGTGGGTGCCGAACTACCCGACCGTCTCAACGACCAGACGCAGGATCGTCTCATCGACCGCAGTATTCAACTTCTAGGAGGACGCTGAGATGGCTATTGCCGAACAGCTCGGTACACCCTACGCAGAAGCACTTTTGGCCCTTGCCAAGCAGCATGATTTAGTTGAGGCCATTGCTGATGACATGCGTGGCCTTGCTGCCGTCCTGACAGCAACACCAGAGTTGGGCCCCTTTTTGGCCAGCCCACTGGTCAAGCCCACGGCTAAAAAAGCGGTTCTCGGCACAGCACTGGCAGACAAGATCAATCCCTTTACCCTCAGCTTCTTGGGCTTGCTGGCTGATCGCGGTCGGATCATCCTGCTTGCGGCAATCATTGATTCATTTCTCGCGCTTGTGCGACGTCTGAAGAGCATTGCCCTCGCCGAGGTTCGTACCACCAAGCCTTTGTCAGAGGAGCAGCAAGCGGCTGTGATCGCTAAGGTGAAGCAGATTACGGGTGCTGTTGACGTTGAGTTGGCGACATCTATTGATGCAGCGCTGATTGGTGGCGTCATCATCAAAGTCGGCTCGCAAGTGATTGATGCCAGCATTCGCGGTCAACTGCGGCGACTCTCGTTGCAATTGGTTTAGCGGGGTGATGTTTTTGGTAGCCATCAGGAGCCAGAGCATCAAAGCCAGTCAACACAGTCAGACCTAGATAACGTGCGGTTTTTGTACAGGAGACTCTCAAATGGCCATGATTCGTCCCGACGAAATTAGCAGTATTATCAAGCAGCAGATTGAGCAATACAACCAAGAAGTGCAGGTCTCGAATGTCGGGACAGTGCTTCAAGTAGGTGATGGTATTGCCCGTGTCTACGGCTTGGATCAAGTGATGTCCGCCGAGTTGCTGGAGTTTGAAGACGGTACAGCGGGTATTGCGCTAAACCTTGAAGAAGACAACGTCGGTGTGGTGTTGATGGGCAATGGCCGCAACATCCAAGAAGGATCGTCGGTCAAATCAACGGGCAAGATTGCCCAAGTGCCCGTGGGTGACTCGCTTGTCGGTCGTGCGCTCGATCCGTTGTGTATTCCTATTGATGGCAAAGGTGATTTGAACACCACCGAAGCCCGCCTGATTGAATCGCCAGCGCCAGGGATCATTCAACGCAAGTCGGTGTGTGAGCCCCTGCAAACCGGTATCACGGCAATCGACTCGATGATTCCGATTGGCCGGGGCCAGCGCGAGTTGATTATTGGCGACCGTCAAACTGGCAAGACGACCGTGGCTGTCGATACGATTCTCAACCAAGCCAAAGAAGACGTAATTTGCGTCTATGTCGCGATCGGTCAAAAAGCCTCAACGGTGGCTCAAGTTGTAGGTACCCTCGAAGAACGGGGCGCTATGGCCTACACCATTGTTGTTGCAGCCAATGCCGATGCACCGGCTGCCTTGCAATACCTCGCACCGTATACGGGTGCTGCAATTGCTGAGTACTTTATGTACCAGGGCAAGGCCACCCTGGTCGTCTACGACGATCTCTCAAAACAAGCAGCGGCCTACCGTCAAATGTCACTGCTGCTGCGTCGCCCACCCGGTCGGGAAGCCTACCCCGGCGATGTCTTCTATCTCCACTCGCGTTTGCTTGAGCGGGCCGCTAAGCTGAGCGATGCCCTCGGTGGTGGTTCGATGACGGCTCTGCCAATTATTGAAACCCAGGCAGGTGACGTGTCAGCCTACATTCCGACAAACGTCATTTCGATTACCGACGGTCAAATCTTCCTGGAGGCTGATCTGTTTAATGCCGGTCTGCGCCCTGCAATCAATGCCGGTATTTCGGTGAGCCGCGTGGGTTCAGCGGCTCAAACCAAAGCGATGAAGCAGGTGGCCGGTAAGATTCGTCTGGAGCTGGCGCAGTTTAGCGAGCTGGAAGCCTTTGCTCAGTTCTCCTCAGATTTGGATGCCTCGACGCAGCAGCAGCTTGCGCGGGGTCAGCGTCTGCGGGAGATTCTCAAGCAGCCTCAATATTCGCCCCTGTCGGTGGCGGCGCAGGTTGCCTCGATTTATGCCGGTACCAACGGCTATCTCGATGACATTGCCCTCGATAAGGTTGCCACCTTTAAGCAAGGCTTTGTTGCCTACCTGACGAATAACAAGGCTGAGTACGGCGAGATTGTGGGCAAAGAGAAGAAGCTGACGCCTGAGGCCGAAGCCCTCCTGAAGGATGCCATTGCCGAATATAAGCAAGCCTTTAGCGCCTAGGAGGAGTTATGGCCAATCTCAAAGCCATTCGCGATCGGATTAAATCGGTCAAAAACACCCGCAAAATCACTGAAGCCATGCGCCTTGTGGCGGCAGCTAAGGTGCGGCGTGCCCAAGATCAGGTCAATGCTAGTCGTCCTTTTGCTGACCGACTGGCGCAGGTATTCTATCGTCTGCAAACACGTCTCCGCATGGAAGAGGTGGATCTGCCCCTGTTGGCTGTTCGGCCCATCAAGCGGGTAGCCCTGTTGGTGGTTTCGGGTGATCGGGGTCTCTGCGGCGGTTACAACACCTATGTAATCAAGAAAGCTGAGGAACGCCTGGCTGAGCTCGCGGCGGAGGGTGTGGAGGTTGATATGTACGTGATTGGCCGTAAGGCGAGTCAGTACTTTAAGCGGCGTGAGCGAGCGATCGCGAAAGCCTACATCAATCTCAACCAAGTACCCAGTCTTGAAGATGCTGCCCCGATCGCGAGTACCCTTCTCAACATGTTTACGGTCGGTACCGTAGACCGTGTGGAGTTGGTCTTTACTCGCTTTGTGTCGCTGCTCAGTTCACGTCCGGCGGTTCAAACCCTGCTGCCTCTCGATTTGACGGCGATTACCAGTGGCCAAGACGAAGCCTTCCGGGTCCTGGTCAAAGATGGCAAGTTTACGGTAGACCGAGATGCGGCAATGGCATCGCTGAAAGAGGCGCCGCGTGACATGATTTTCGAGCAAGAGCCAGTGCAGATTCTCAACGCACTGCTACCGCTTTACTTTGAAAATCAACTGCTACGGGCGCTGCAAGAGTCGGCTGCTAGTGAGTTGGCATCACGGATGTCTGCGATGAGCAACGCGAGTGATAACGCCAAGGAGCTCATTGCTGTCTTGAACCTGGGCTACAACAAGGCACGTCAAGCAGCCATCACCCAAGAAATTCTTGAGGTGGTTGGTGGTGCTAATGCAACCTAAGGTGCTGGGTTTACAACTATGAATTTAGGGGGAGTTTCGGCTCCCCCTTTTTTAGTACTGCCTACTCATCCACCAGTTCTAAATGCCCCTCGGCAATACAGCGGTCAATACAGGCGGCCAAATCCCATTCTTCAGCCGAAATCTGCTGATCAGCAAGAATAAAACCGATAATCTCGGCGACCTCACTGCGGGTAATCCGTTTGCGGTCGAGCTTGGTCTGTACGCTCGCGCTGAGTGTTTGCCAGTCCACAGCCTGATCCTGACGCTTCTGCCCTAGGCTAGCATCCCTATCGCGGTAAGTGAGCAACCAAGTCGCGATCGCGAGGCAGAGCCGCAACCGGCTCCGTCAACAAAAACCGCCCTTGATCAATCTCTGCTTTTAGGCACTCAGCAATCTGAAACGCCCGTGCTTGGCTAGAGAGGGGCGCAACCCGCACTGACTTGCCCTGAATCGTAATGTGCCCCGATTTGAGTTGGGCATAGCTAACGAGGCCATAGGTGGGACGGACACGGCGAGGGATCGCAAAATCAATCACAGGTGCGACAACCTCGCTTTCGGCCACGGCAGCCTGCTGCACCATCTCTGGCGAGAGCACCGGCAAGGCAATCCCCACCCCCAGCAATAGCGAGGCACCATAGCCCCGCAGATAGCAGCCCCGCACCCACTCCGGCTGCATCAGTTTCGCATCACCAATGAGGGCAACCGTTGCTGCTGGCCCCACAGGTGTTTGGTTGGGCAGGCGCTTTTGATTGGGAAAATGCTGTGTCCCTTCCCAGGCAATATAGCCCTCGCCGCCACCCAACCAGATACGGCTACCGATGCCAACACCCATTAACTCGGGATCATTGAGGAGGGGCGAGAGCGCCCCACCACTGGCATAAACGGCATTACCAAGGCGCGGTTGCAGCGGCCCCAGGTAGGTGTAGAGAGGCCGATCACCGCCGTTTACACCGACGATAAAGTTTTGGTAGAGACCACGCGGATTGAAAAGATAAAACTGGTTGACACTGTCTTTAGTAATTGTCGTATCCAGCTCTGTACGCGGATAGCAGTCGGTACCCTGACCAATTGCCCGCAGATTCACCGTCTTACCGGCAACCAAATCCGCAATTACATGACTGCCACCGTAGCGGGCAGTAGCCTCTTCACTCAGTTGGGCTGCACCGAGATATAAATCGACAGCACCAAAGCCCGCATAGGCCGGCACATCATTCAGCCAAACCTGGCGCATCTTTAGGGGAGGATCGGTATGGCCAATATTGAGGATTGCGCCACAACTTTCCATGGGCTCGAAGGCGCCGGTTGTCACCACATCCACTGCTTCAAAAGTCGCAGCAACACCCTGCGCGCTGACATGGGCCTTAAAGTCTTGGATGGTCAGCACCCGCGCTTGGCCGGCGATAACACGCTCGTTAATTTCGGCAATGGTACGTGGCATCAGACAGACCAGTCTTGGAGCGCCTGCCAGAGAATGCTGCCGCCAATGATCACAAAGCCACTACCGGCCAACCAATTTAAGAGTGCGGGCGAAATCCGCTTAGCAATCCACTGCCCAGCCAGTACGCCCAAGAGACTGGTCAAAATAAGTGCTAGAGATGCACCGACAAAGGTCGCGATCGGGCTGTGAGATTTGGCACTAAGTAACATTGTCGCCAGTTGGGTTTTATCGCCCAGCTCGGCCAGCAAAATTGAGCCGAAGGCCACCCAGATCATGCCTGAATCAGCACGGACAGCCGTTTCCGAGGCAGCCTCATCAGCCGCGAGGTCGGGTGTGTCGGCTGCCGATGATGTTTCGGATTTCGATGCTTCAAATTGTGACACTTCAGGCTTCGACATCATCTGCCTCCCCGCGCCACTGCCGCCACAACACCCACAGGCCAATACCGACAAAGCCAATACCAGCGGCCAGCTCAAGTACAGCTGGTGGTAGCACTGAGCTTAAGCCTTCACCGAGAACCACACTAATCACACTGGCAACGACAAGGGCGCTCGCCGACCCCAAAAAAATACCCCAGGGTGATTTCCCCTGCGCACTCATCAGCACTGTGGCCAATTGCGTTTTATCACCCATCTCAGCGACAAACACCGTGGCAAAGGTCAGGCCAATCCAAGGAAGTGCCGCCATCAAAGGCGCTAGTAAGTTCGCCAGGAAGTTAGTCACGCTGCTCAGGAAGCACTGCTCTTTGAGTATGCCTGGTGGATGGATCCCCTGCAAAGCTGAGACCCAGATACAGGGTGTCGATGCAGGGGGTCGCGGGGCCAAGTCTTGGGGCGGCTCTTCCATTTGGATTTAATGAACACGCTGAGCCTACCCAACCTGAGGATGTTGCGAGGGAACTCAAGACTTTCACCCCAGAAGCGAGATAATGTGATGATGCTGTTTGCGCAGCGTGTATACCGAGGGCGTTTACTGTGTCACTGTTTGGTCGCTTCTCCCGTGATATGGGCATAGACCTGGGTACTGCCAATACACTCGTTTATGTGGCAGGTCGAGGCATTGTGCTCCAAGAGCCTTCGGTCGTCGCGATCGATCAAAAAACACGTACTCCCCTTGCCGTTGGCGAAGAAGCCAAGCGAATGCTGGGGCGGACACCGGGCGACATTATTGCCGTGCGCCCCCTGCGCGATGGTGTCATTGCCGACTTTGACACCGCTGAGATGATGCTAAAGCACTTTATTCAGCGGGTTCACGAAGGCCGCTATCTCATTGCACCCCGAATTGTAATTGGCATTCCGAGCGGGGTAACGGGTGTCGAGCGGCGGGCTGTGATGGAAGCTGCCCTGCAAGCAGGCTCGCGTGAGGTCTATTTGGTGGAAGAGCCCGTGGCAGCCGCGATTGGGGCGGGTCTGCCCGTCGAAGATCCAACGGGCAACATGATTATCGACATTGGCGGTGGCACAACCGAGGTGGCGGTGTTGAGTTTGCAAGGGACGGTACTGAGCGAGTCGGTACGGGTGGCAGGCGATGAGCTTACCGAGTCGATCACTCAATACCTCAAAAAGGTGCATAACCTTGTCATTGGGGAGCGCACTGCCGAAGACATTAAAATTCAAATTGGCTCGGCCTATCCCATCCAAGAAGAGCTGACGATGGAAGTGCGAGGGTTGCACCTGCTGTCGGGCTTGCCCCGCACTGTGACGGTCAAAAGCCCCGAAATTCGTGAAAGTATGTCCGAGCCGCTCGCAGTGATTGTCGAGGCGGTAAAGCGTACCCTCGAGCGGACCCCGCCCGAGCTCGCTGCCGATATTATTGACCGAGGCATTATGCTAGCCGGTGGTGGCGCCCTCCTCAAGGGTATTGATGCCCTGATTAGTCATGAGACGGGTATCCTAGTCCATGTGGCTGCCGATCCGCTGAGTTGCGTTGTCTTAGGTACGGGCCGCGTTCTCGAAGACTTCAAAACCTTAGGGCGGGTAGTGAGCGGTAGCTTCAAGGGATAGGTTGTGGTTGAAGCACTGCGCCGCTGGTGGACTCGTGCGGGAGCTGCCACGGTTTTTACGGGTTTGGCCCTGGGCGGAGCGGTGGCGCTACGACAGTCAGATAGTGGCCTGCTGGTGGATGCCTATGCCGTGCTCACAGGCCCCTTTCGGCCCCGCCTCGATACCGACATTGTGTTGACGGCGGCAATGCATGCCGAATTGCGTTCCCAGGTTGCTGAATTGCAGCGCGAAAATCAATCACTGCGGCAGCTTTTGGGCTTTCAGCAGGATTTACGGTCTGAAGCCCTTGCGGCCCAAGTGGTAGGGCGGTCTGCCGATAACTGGTGGCACCAGATGACCCTGGGGCAGGGTAGCCGTGAGGGCGTAGCGGTTGGTGATATTGTCATGGCACCGGGCGGTTTGGTTGGTCGGGTTGATGCAGTCACGGCGCACACCAGCCGAACGTTACTGATTAGTGACCCCACTAGCCGGGTTGGGGTCGTGCTCTCACGGACGCGGGCCATGGGGATTCTGCGTGGCCAGGGTACAACCGAGGCGGTGATGGAGTTTTTTGACCGGATGCCAACTATACAAATCGGTGATGCCGTGGTCACGTCGGGCTTGGGAAGTTTATATCCGGCAGGGTTGGTGGTTGGGCAGGTGCGCTCAGTTGATTTGGATGCCAGCCCCGCACCAGAGGCAGTAATTGAGTTAGGCGCCCCCTTGGGCTTGTTGGAGTGGGCCCTGATTTATCAGCGTACGGCTGAGGCCGAGGCGTTGGCTGAAATAGAGCCGGAGTCGTAGATGCAGGCACGGCTTCAGCGTTTGGGAATCTGGCTCATCACGGGGCTGTCGGCCTTGGTCTGCTGCGTGGCGGTCTGGATTCAAGCGCCGGGAATGGTCTTGGCGGGTCTGACGCCGAATTGGCCCTTGATTTGGCTGGTGTGCTGGAGTTTGCACCGACGCCCCTGGCAAGCAGCTGTCGCCGGGGTCAGTCTGGGTATGGTCATGGATGGCCTAACGCAACCCCAGCCCACCCATATGCTCGGCTTGGCGGTGGTTGCGATTCTGACGGCGCGCCTAAAAGAGCAGCGAGTCATTCAAGATAGCGTGATTGCCGTAGCCCTAATTGTTTTTGGCATGGTCGTGATCGCTGAAAGCTTAATGGCGTTGCAGTGGAGTGTTTTGTTGGCTTGGTCAGAGCTGGGGACGCCTTGGGCAGAGCGCTCATTGGAGATGATCTGGCAAAACCACCGGGTTATCGGTTTGGGTTCGGCCGCAGTCACAAGTTTGTGGGCACCCGCGGTGTATCTACCCCTCAATAGTTTGTGGCGATCGCGACCCGAAGCCTGAGCCACGGTCGGCTTCTGCCGACTACAATGCAAGCCAAGCTCTTGGAAGCGCCGCCTATGCTCGTTCTTTCGCAGCTCTCGTCTGATACCGCGTCACCTGTTGCCCTGAGCCTGATTCTGACGGCAGAGGAGCGGCGGCAGCTGCGGCGCATTCATACCACCTGTGAGGGCATTGAGGTCAAGCTGGCGTTACCCCGAGGCGGTCGCTTAATACCAGGTATGGTGCTGACCGATACCGCTTTGACAACGCGGGTGCTGGTACGAGCCAAACCCGAACCTGTACTCACCGTGCGGGCGGCGTCGCCCCTAAATCTGCTGGAGATGGCCTACCACCTGGGTAATCGTCATGTGCCCGTGCAATTGGCGACCGAGTGGCTACGACTGGCCCCCGATGCGGTGCTTGAGCATTTGCTACGGGATCATCTGGGTGCCCAGATTACTGCCGAAATTGCAACCTTTGAGCCGGAAATGGGCGCTTATGGGCAGCATCACCATGAATGAGACAGCACAGGTAACACCCTCGGTAATGCCCCTGGCTGAACTGCTGCCGCTGTTGCAACTGTTTAGCCCCAGTTTGCCGATTGGTGCTTACAGCTACTCAGAAGGGCTGGAATGGTTGGTGGAACAAGGCCAGATTACGACAGCAACGGATTTGGCAGCCTGGCTGAGTGAGGAGCTCGCCCACGGATCGATTCGGGTGGAGCTCGCGATCGCGAGCCGGGGTTATCAGGCGGTAGTTGCTGACGATCGCGATCGTTTTACCGATTGGAATGCCTGGTTTTTGGCCGCCCGGGAGACCGCCGAGCTGCGGCGGCAAACGCTGCAAATGGGGCGCTCTCTGGGGCAACTGCTCAAGGCTCTCGATCGCCGCGCCGAAAGCTGGTTAATCAAGGATCTCTGCCTGCCCTTGGCAAGCGGGCTAGCCGCAGACTTAACGGGGGTAAGCGAGTCGGCCTTGCGGCTGGGCTATGGCTTCAGTTGGCTCAATAATTTAATGACCGCGGCCATTCGTTTGGGTGTGCTGGGTCAAACCCAAGGACAACAGCTCCTGGTTGCTTTGCAGCCATCGCTCCTGGAGACAACCGAGACGATCGCGACCTGGGCCGATGCTGATTTAGCCTGCTGTAGTTTGGGTTTGAGTCTCGCCAGCATGGGTCATGCCACGCAATACTCGCGGCTATTTCGCAGTTAGCCGCTACAGTAATGCTGAACTGAGGAGGAGTGATGAGCGCAGTACGCATTGGGGTCGCGGGGCCAGTCGGCTCAGGAAAGACGGCGCTGGTCGAGGCGTTGTGTAAGGCGCTTCGCGATCGCTACCAGTTGGCGGTCGTCACCAACGATATCTACACCAAAGAAGACGAGCAGTTTTTGGTGCGGGCGCAAGCCCTGAGCGCTGACCGGATTCAGGGCGTCGAAACCGGCGGCTGTCCTCACACCGCCATTCGCGAAGATGCCTCGATTAATCTGGTCGCGATCGAAGGTTTAGAGGCCCGCTTTAACGACCTACAGATCATCTTTGTCGAGAGCGGTGGCGACAATTTGGCGGCAACCTTCAGCCCTGAGCTTGTCGACTACACAATTTATGTCATTGATGTCGCGGCTGGCGACAAAATTCCCCGCAAGGGTGGCCCTGGCATCACGAAGTCTGACCTTTTAGTGATTAATAAAACTGACCTCGCGCCCTACGTCGGTGCCGATTTAGCCGTCATGGAGCGGGATGCCACAACTATGCGACCCCAACGCCCCTTTATTTTCACCAACCTCAAAACTCAAGCAGGGCTCGATCAGGTGTTGGCCCACGTCATCGGGTGGTCACGCTGATGTGGCAGGGTAAGCTTCAAGCAAGTTTTGATACCCGTGGCTTGCGGGATGTTTTCGCGATCGCGCCCCTAAAAATTCAACGTACCTTTCAACGTGATGGCCTCTGCGATGTCCTGTTGCTGCATACCGCCGGCGGTATTGTCGCGGGTGATCGCCTTGATTACACACTTCAACTGGCTGCCGGAGCGAGAGTTCGCTGTCGTTCGGCCTCGGCTGGCAAAATTTACCGCAACGAAGGACAGGCGAGCCACACCCACATTTCGATTACCCAGGCGCCCCACAGCTACCTCGAATGGTGCCCCCGCGAAAGCATTGTCTTTAATGCCGCCCAACACCAGCAGCAGCTACGGATCGACCTAGCGCCTGGGGCCATCTGGGTCGGCTGGGATATTGTCCGGCTGGGGCGCACCGCACGGGGTGAGCATTTTCAGCAGGGTAGCTGGCGCACGGATATTGAAATCTGGCAGGCAGGCCAACCACTATGGCTTGATCGGCAGCAGATTAACGGTGGCAGCAGTAGCCTCACCAGCCTTAATGGCCTCGCAGGTCAGTCTGTTATGGCCAGCCTATGTGTCGTCGGTCTGCCCGAGTATGTACCGCCACCCCTGGAGGGCTGGGGTATCACCCAACTGCCCCAAGCAACCGTACTGCGCCACCGCGGTGAATCGAGTGAAGCGATCCTTGCCAGCCTGAACACCGTACTGAGTGCGATCCGGCGGCTAGCCTTTGATACGATGCAACGTAGCTAAGGAGCAAGCCATGCATCTGTCGCCACAAGAACAAGACAAGCTCTTAATCTTCACCGCAGGTCTGGTGGCCGAACGGCGCAAAGCCAAAGGCTTGAAACTCAACTATCCCGAAGCCGTCGCCTACATTTCGGCGGCAATCCTCGAAGGCGCCCGTGAAGGCCGCTCGGTCGCTGATTTGATGCAGTATGGCCGCACCTTGCTCAGCCGTGAGGATGTCATGGATGGTATCGCTGAGATGGTCTATGAAGTGCAGGTCGAGGCTACCTTCCCCGATGGCACCAAGCTCGTTACTGTTCATGAGCCGATTATCTGAGGCTGCGGCCATCGCAGCCAAAGCCCAATGTGAAGCTTCGCGAAAGTACCTATACCAAAAGTACCTATATCAGTAGACCCAAAAATAACAAAGTCACCCAAGCCAGATCTTCTCTGGCAGCAGAGGAACCCATTCTCAGGATTCTGAATTGACTCAGGCGTTAATGAGATTGGCGCCAGGATTCCTAGCTCCGTAGATAAACAAATGTTGTTTCTGGCCCAAGCCGTTAAGGCTAAATCGTACACTGAGATTAGGTCTTAAGATCTCTTAGGGGAAACAGATCAGCGACCTAGTTGCAATGTTACCCAGTTACAATGTTGATGTATGACTACGACGCCACACTTAGGTTGCGAGTAGTTTCTCTGCCCCAGTACCTACATTACTTTGAGTGATTTTAGAAACTGAGGTTGCGTGTTTTTACAACTCAAATCCTACTCGACTAGATAGTTTTTGCTCATTATCTGGAGTCCTTACACCTCATACAGCTTTTCGTACCCATACCTAGG
>CAZAGN010000003.1:0-2566 GCA_964484905.1 uncultured bacterium
GTGCCGGTGTGGGTGTGGGCTCGGGTGTGGGTGGCGGCGGCGGCGGCGCTGCCGCGATCGCATCCTCTTGTACGGGCAAAGGCTCAGGTTCAGGTTCTTGGGGTGGCGGCGGTGGTTCGGGCTCGGGAGGTGGCGGTGGTGGAATCGGGTCAGGGGCTGGTGGGGGTGGCGGTTCGGGCTCGGGTTGGGGCTCAGGCTCAGGAGCGGGCGGCGGGGCCGCTTCTTGGGAAGGACTGCCCGCTGAAGGGGCTTCCTCTGGGCGGGCTTCACCCGCATCTTGGGCATTCTGAGCCGCCTGTAACTGCGTATCGGGAGGCGGCTCGAGGTCGCTCGGGTCAACAATCGTAAATTCTATGGGTGGCTCTTCTTCCAGCACTTCGGGCGGAAAAATCCAAAAGCGTGTGAGATAGGCAATAACAAGGAGTAGATGAACCAGAAGGGAGCCAATCAGCCAAAACCAAAGCTTGGTATCGGCTTGACGTTGCCGTTCTTCGACAATCAATTGACTCACACATCACCGCTGCGACCACCGTCCTTATCCTGAACGATCGCGAAGGTCTCTGTCACGGGGTTGCCGATTTTGAAACACCCCCGGGGGTGATTGTGCGGGAAGCCGTAGGGGCGTGTTCTCGCGCTCAACAGACGGTATGCGACGATCCGAAAACAGAAACCGACGCGCATAGAGTCGAAACTATCGTGAAGCAGATCATGATGCAGCCTTGGCTGCGAGCCTGGCCCTGGGTATTAAGTGGTGTGCTGGCGGCGTTGGGCATGCCCAATCGCAATCTTCATATTCCGGGCTTAGCCCTCGTCTGCCTCGCGCCCTTTCTGGCCCATGTTTTCAGGAATCAGCAGCCACTGAGGGCAGGCACTCAGACAGGAATGAGGCCGAAGATCTGGCGGCAAGCCCTGGGGCTCTGGCTCATTGCGGGGGCGTGGGTGTTTGTGCCTGATGTGTGGAGTGTGCAGGCCATTCTGGCCCCCTGGGAAATTATCGCTGGCTTTGTGGTGGCGCCCCTGGTACCGCTGTATTTTGTGGCGGCGACGGTGCTGAGTTTGCGTCTTAGTGCCCAATTGCCTTTGCGGCCCCTCGCGATCGCGACGATCTGGACGGCCTGGGATGCTCTCTGGGGGGTGTTGCGCTTGCCCCTGCCGCTGCATTTTGGTGCCAGTATTTACGATCTGCGCTGGCTAGTACAAATCGCCGATATTACGGGTATCTACGGCGTTACATTCGTTGTGATCTTGGCCAATGCCACCCTTGCCAGTAGCTTTGTGCGGGCGTGGCGACCCCTCCGTGCGGGGGCTCTAATCCTTGCTCTGGTGCTGCTTTATGGTGGCTTGCGTACTCTGCCCGAGCCAACCAGCCGCTTCAACATCGGTGCCATCCAACCCCTCAACTGGCTAGTGCCTGAACGTAGCTGGGAAATACGACAACAAAACTACGAGAATTTGCAAAATCTTTCCTTAGCGGCGATTGGGCAGGGCGCTGAGTTGATCGTTTGGCCTGAGGGGGCAGCCCGGGCTCAACTGACCCAGTTTGGTCTCCAAGATTATTTGATTACCCCAGTCATTGAGCGCCTGAGCCCGGCTGACGGTCTCATTGCAGGCTCTTCGGAGCCCCAAGATGCCCAAACGTTTATTAACGCTGCCCTGCTTTACAACGGCAATGGCAGCCTCATCGACCGCTATGGCAAACAGTGGGTCTTCCCCATTTTTGAGACTGGGCGCGGTATTGCGGCCGATAGGGCCGGTTATGCACCACTCCGGGGTGGCGTTCGTCTCGGTGCTTTGGGCACGATGATTTGTCTTGAAAGTGTGCTGCCCCAAGCCTCACGAGCCCTGACCCAGGCTGGGGCTGAGTCATTAGTGGTGATCTCTGAAGATATTTGGTTTGGTAACAGCAACTGGCCGATGCTGCACGGGGTGCTCTCGGTGTTTCGGGCAGTCGAAAATCGGCGTGATTTTGTCTTTGTTAATAATACTGGCGGTAACATTGTCGTTGAGGCCACCGGTCGGATCCGGGCCTGGGGTGACTATTGGCAACCTGATGCGGTAGTCGCACCCCTCGGACGACGCACAGATCTGACGTTCTACAGCCGCTATGGTGATGTTTTCGCGATCGCGACCCTGAGCATCACGGCGCTACTGATTCTGCGGGCCACTGTTCAAGCCAGGCAATCTTCCCAAAGCCGCCAATAAAGCGACCCCGGACAAAGCGCAGCACATACACACTAAAGTCGCCAAAGTCGTAGTACACAGACGCACTCGGCACCTGAGCCAAGAACGCGGCTCGCACCGCAACCTTATCCAAACATTCCGCCCGTCCCAGGTAGGTAAAACGGGCCCCGGCTTGGGTTTCAGGCGGTACATCCAGATCGAGCACCGTAAAGGCAACCTCAGGGTGGGCGTTGATATTTTGGGTATGCTCACCCAAGCTGGAAATACAGAGCAGGGGTTCGGCGGCCTCGGTAACGGCATAAGCATGAACCGAACCCATCGGGAAACCGGGCATTGCCTCCGAGAGGGTGGAGAGGATCCCAAATCGCGATCGCGACAGTAAAGC
>CAZAGN010000003.1:2666-19485 GCA_964484905.1 uncultured bacterium
TAGAACTGTAAACGTAATCACATCATCGGTTTGATCGACCGTAATTTCACCCTCTAAGCGCTCCACAATCGCCTTCACCAGCGCCAAGCCCAGACCAATACCCCCCTCTTTCCAACGATCAGTTTGAGGCACGCGGTAGAACGTATCGAACAAATTTGGCAGCTCACTCACGGCCAACCCTGCTGGGTTACTGACCTGCAAACAAATGACCCGGTCTGAGCGCTTTGATAACTGCACCGTGATCGGGCTACGGCCATGCTTACGGGCATTGGTCAGCAGCTCCCGCAAAATCCGGTCTAACCCCTGCCGATCCGTCCAGAACGTGGGAAGCAACAACTCACAGTCCACGCGAATTTCGGTTCCCCATGCGTCTGGATCCGCCGCCGCTACCTGCTCGGAGAGCCAACGCTCTAGCTCCAGGGGCATCGGCGTTAGTGGTGCTTGACCGCTGCGGAACTGCTGCAAAGTCAGTAAATCTTCGATCAGTTCCCGTTCTTGCTCACAGGCCCGCGCCAAAATATCCCAGTAGCGTCGCTGCTGCTCACTTAGCTCGCTCACCCCCAGCATCTCAATTGCCATCCGCATGCGGGTCAGAGGCGTACGCAGTTCATGGGACACCGTACTTAAAAAGTCATCCTTCAGCATATTCAAGCGCTTTTCGGCTTCGAGTTGGGCCTGCAAGTGATGATGCAAAAGCGCGTGCTGAAGGGCAAGAGCCGTCTGGGTTGCAACCTGCTGCACAAAATCAGTTTCTTCGAGGGTGAAGCCCAACACATGCCGATGGTGCAGCCCAATGAGACCCATCACTTCGCCCTCGACCACCACAGGGCACACTAGCTCCACTGGCCCCGTCAGCGGGCAGGCCTGGCAAAGTACTGTGGTGTGCAACAGGGCCGGGTCAGTCGCAAGTTGTCCTTCGGGGTAGGTTGCCTTGATCTGATCGGCTTCGACCAGAGCCGCCCAGCAGCTCGGTATACCTAACGTGGCCTGCAATTCTTCAACAACACCCTGAAGAATCTGCTGCGGTTCGAGCTGTTGATCACGAACCCGCTGCGTCACACGCATCAAGCTCGCTTCATAGGTCAGCGCCCGCTCTAGCGTGGTTGTGCGCACCTCTGCCAAATACCGCAGATCGGCATCGTCGTTCTGTACCTGCTGCCAACGCCAAATGACCTGCAGCGTTTGGCTAATTTGCCCCGCCACCTCATGCAGCCAATCAACTTCCCACTGCTGCCATGCATAATCACGGCTCAGACTCAGATGCCCCCAACCAGGCGCTACGGGCAAATGCCATACCCGCCGCCCAGGCTGCCCCTGCTGTGCCAAACATTGCCCAGCCTTCGTCAAGGCCACATAGCCAGCATCAACCACCGGCTTCAGCGACTGCACCACATCCTGAGCCAGCTCAGCCTCTGAGATGTCCTGAAGATTGGCCCAGCGTCGTAGCAATGCCTGCTGACTAATCTGCCGCCGCAAGCGCTGCACCTCAAGCTGAACTGGGTTGAGAACAGGCTGCTCGGGGCGAGGGCGCAGTGTTCCTGTCAGGCCCACTTCCGTTTGCCGTACTTGCAGATCCACCCAAATCTCAAAGCCTTGCTCTGTCTGAAGCCGTACCGCAAACTGAGTCTCGGGTTGAGCAAGCCAGGTCAATAAGTTCGCCGGGTCGGCGACGACATAATCAAATAATGACCGTCCGAGACAATGCTGAACCGTAAAGCCGCTCAGGCGTTCCCAGGTCGGACTCAGGTAGCGCCAGTACCCCGTCGTATCCGCCAAAAACACCACATAATCCAGGGATGAAAGTGTGGTGTTCAAATCTAGCGTGAGGGCGAGATCAGGCACGGGCTAACCTTACGAAAAAAACAAGACGTTTCAACGGTAATCAATAGGCTATCTAATTTCAAAGCGTAATACTACGTAGATGCCCAATCGTTACTAGGCCAGAATAACTTGAATATGGGCATAACCTCGATATCTTAATCAGCCTGTAGTGCCAGCCCTCGGTGGGGTACCATAACCGCCGCCTGAGAATGTGGTCACAAAATGCTGGATGACATCACTAAACTACATCCGGGTCATACTCAACGAAATTGCTCTAAAGCTATGTACTCCCCCCGCATTGCCGATTTACCCACCGATGATCGTCCCCGCGAGCGCTTGCTGGGTCACGGAGCGCGAGTTTTGAGTAATGCCGAGCTAGTCGCGATTTTGCTTAATACAGGTCAAGGGCCAGGCAAGCTTTCGGCGGTGGGTCTGGCACAGTTTTTGTTAAATGAGCTAGGGCGTGATGACCCTCTTGGGCGTCTGCGTGAGAGCACAGCGGCTGAGCTGACTCGCATTAATGGAATTGGCCCTGCTAAAGCCGCGACGGTACTCGCCGCAATCGAATTGGGGCGGCGCTTATTTCTGGCTCGCCCGCCCGAGCGTACCCGCATTGAAGATCCCGAGACGGCTGTTGCGGTTCTCAGCGGCGAGTTAATGTGGGCCTCTCAAGAACGCTTTGCTGTTATTTTGCTGGATGTCAAGCATCATCTATTGGGTGTTGAGGTAATTACCCAGGGCACCGCCACCGAAACGCTCTCTCATCCTCGCGAAACCTTCCGGGCCGCTGTCCGCCAAGGGGCAAGCCGCATTCTGATTGCCCACAACCACCCCTCTGGCAGTGTCGAGCCGAGTGGAGCCGACTTAGACTTAACCGAACGCCTGCTGCAATGCGGTCAGATTATGGAAATTCCCCTGCTTGATCATCTTATTTTGGGTGGCGGTAGCTTTTTGAGCCTTAGGCAGACCACAGCATTGTGGCAGCACTGGCCCCAGGGTGATTAGCCCCATGACTAGCGTCGCTCCAAGACGAGGCGGTTATCAACCAGCTCGAGTGTGTCGAGCTGACGGATAAAGGCTTCCGTTTCAGGATTTTGCGTAAAGTTCTCTAACAGATTTTGATTCTCTAGCTCTTGAATTAGCGCTTGCCGAATTTCAGCAGGGATTTCCCGATTGGCTTCGATCTCAAAGTCTGCCAGCGTGATCACTAGTTCACCATCTAGAATTGCGGGCACAAAGGTGACACGGCCATTAAGGAAGCGGCCTCGAAACCCCGGAATTTCATCGAGGGGCAAAGCACCATTGAGGGTCATTGTACCGTTCGCGATCGCGACCATAGCTTGTCGTTCGGGCGGCAGCACTGCGGCCAGGGCGGCATTGATTTCAAGATCACTGAGTTCGAGGCGGCTGGGCTCCCCCGCTTCAATCGCCGTCACAAAGGTTTCAATACGGGTCGCGATCGCTGCACCATCGACGTCGGGCGGTATGGTCGGCAGAATTAGGGGCTCAGTTGTCGTGACGTCGCGGGCAAACTGGTAGGTCTGCCAACCCACAAAGGCTGTACAACCACCCCCGACAACAAATATCAGTGTGAGAGCCAGGCAGCCACAACCACAGCATCCCAGTCCGCGTTTCTGTTGCGTCATTCACCAAACCTCTTGTCTTTGCCCTAATCATGCCGCAAAGCCTATACTATGAGATACAACGGGATGTAGCGCAGCTTGGTAGCGCATCTGCTTTGGGAGCAGAGGGTCGTAGGTTCGAATCCTATCATCCCGATTATTGAAAGCTCCGATACAGTCGGGCTTCAAGTTATCGGTTGGGTCAAATAGTAGATTGGTGGAGTGCTGTGGTGATCCGCTTCAATCCCGTTGGATTAGCTGGTTTCAGATTTCCTAAATCACGCTCGCGGGACAAGAACCGTTGCGTCATTGGTTGGGGCGACTGTGGGCCATTATGCCTCAAACCTTTAGGCATAATGGCCAAAGACATCAATGTCAGATATACAAAAACCACCCTTCCAACATCTTTTCAGTTATTTTGATTTTCGGGGGTAACTGTAAAAAAACTTGTTTGCCCGTGTAACAAAAAAAGCTTCCGGGAGTCTGTCCGTGTTTCGACCCCAGAAGCTTTTCCTGTCCACTCCTCACCTGCACTAATCATCCACGCTACCTTCAGATTTGTCAAGCCTTGGCTGCAGAGATTGTCGCCGCCGCTTAAGCAGCTCCCAAACCACTACCGCCATCAGTACCGAAGCACCGATCAAATAGGTGCCCCCAGCCGGCAGTCCCGACAAGGCTAGTGCCCAACAACCCATCCACAGCGTTAGAGCATAGATAAACAACACTGAGAAGCGTTGTGACAAACCTGCCTGCAGAAGGCGATGGTGCAAGTGGCGCTTATCGGGCAAAAAGGGTGACTTGCCCTGCTTGAGCCGTGTCAAAATCACCGTCGACATATCAACAATCGGCACGGCGAGGATAAAAAAGGGCAAGGCGACTGCGAGGGTTGTTGCCACCTTGGCAACACCAATGACACCAATGCCGCCGAGGGTAAAGCCCAGAAAATAAGCCCCGCCATCACCCATAAAAATCTGGGCTGGGTTGAAGTTGTAGCGCAAAAAGCCCAATGAGCCCCCCGCCAAGGCTGCGGCAATTAGGGCGGCACCAGGCTGATCCATCAGCAGCGTCACAATCAACAAAATCACCGCCGCAATGCCCGACACCCCGGCGGCTAGGCCATCCAGACCATCCATGAAGTTGATCGCATTGGCCAAGCCCACCAGCCAGAGGAGCGTCACAATCAAGCTCAGCCAAAGGGGTAAATCCCAAACGCCCCACAAGGGCAACTTAATAAACTCGATACGGACGCCGACGCTCCAAGCGGCGATCGCGACCCCGAACTGCAGTGCCAGCCGAAACAAGGCTCGCAACTGAAAGCAGTCATCAGCCAGACCAATCAAAAAAAAGAGGAGGCCGCCAATCGTGACCCCCCAAATTTCGTATTCGGTTGTTGGTGGCAGAACACCGAAGGCACCGGCCCGCCACACCAGCAGCAAGGCGACGAAGGTGCCCAGGAAGATTGCTACGCCGCCGATGCGAACGATGGGCTCATGATGTACCTTGCGCGCATTCGGCCGATCTACACGGCCACTCCAGAGGCCAACCGCCTTCACCGTTGGGGTTGTCCACAAGACGATGACGGCGGCAGCCAAAAAAGCGACCAAGTAGGCCATGGGTTACACCAGCGCAGGCTGCATGAGGTGCGGATAGAGGGGGAACTGTTGACAGAGGGCCGCAACGCGGCGGCGGCAATCGGCCAGGACAGTTTCTGTCTCAGGGTTCTGCAGACTATCGGCAATGATGTCGGCTACCTGTACCATCGCAGCGGTATCAAAACCACGGGTGGTCAAGGCCGGTGTACCCAAGCGCAGGCCGCTGGTGACAAAGGGTGAGGCCGGGTCGAAGGGAATCGTGTTTTTGTTGGCGGTGATCTGAATCTGATCCATCAACGCATCAGCGCGTTTGCCCGTCATCAAAGTATCGGTCGCACCCGTTTGCTCAAGGTAAGCTGAGACCGAGCGCAGATCGAGCAACACCAAGTGATTATCCGTGCCACCCGAGACAAGGCGAACACCCCGGTTTTGCAACTGGGTGGCAAGGGCTTGGGCGTTGGCAATCACTTGACCGCTGTAGGTGCGGAAGGCTGGTTGCAGCGCTTCGCCAAAGGCAACAGCCTTGGCAGCTACCACATGCTCAAGGGGGCCACCCTGGGAACCCGGGAACACAGCTTTATCGAACTTTTTGCCCAGCTCAGCATCGCGGGTCAAAATCAAGCCACCCCGAGGGCCGCGTAGGGTTTTGTGGGTTGTTGTCGTCACAACATCGCAGAACGGCACAGGACTGGGGTGATGGCCACTGGCAACCAGGCCGGCAATGTGAGCCATATCGGCGAGCAGGTAGGCACCGACTTCATCGGCAATCGCCCGGAAGCCTGCAAAATCAATGGTGCGTGGGTAGGCCGAATAGCCACAGATAATCAGTTTTGGTTTGTGTTCTAGAGCAAGCTGGCGCACCTGATCAAGGTTGATGCGCTCAGTTTCCGGATCAACGCCGTAGTGCACGGGGTTAAACCACTTGCCCGAAAAATTGACCGGCGAACCGTGGGTGAGGTGACCGCCGTGGGATAGCTCCATCCCCAAAATGGTGTCACCCGGTTGCAGTAACGCCAGGAATACGGCAAAGTTTGCCTGAGCACCGGAGTGAGGTTGCACATTAGCATGGGCCGCACCAAACAGTTCACAGGCGCGGTCAATCGCAATTTGTTCGATTGCATCGACATGTTCGCAGCCACCGTAGTAGCGCTTGCTCGGCAAACCCTCGGCATATTTATTGGTCAGCACAGAACCCTGAGCCGCCATGACTGCGGGTGAGGTGAAGTTCTCACTGGCAATCATTTCGAGGTGATCCTGCTGGCGCTCCAGCTCAAGATCGACAAGACGCGCCACTACCGGGTCTGTTTGGGCAAGATAATTCATAGGAGGTGATAAAGCCGCAGCTTTGTCATGCTATCACGTTGGCTCCGAGGCGGCGGCAGGCAGCGTTTGAGGCTGGCGTCCCAGCGCACTCAAGTCAGCTTTGGGCAATTCAGCCTCGGGGTGAAAGTAGCGATAAATTTGCTCTGCCAGCTTGGGGCCAATGCCGCCAACCTGTGCGAGTTCCTGGGGGCTTGCCATCTGGATACGGGCAACGGTGCGGAAGGTTTCGAGCAGCAATTTTTGGCGATGCTTTCCCAGACCTGGCACATCATCCAAGGTCGAAAGCTGCTGGCGGACGCGGCGCTGCTGGCGGTGGAAGGTAATGGCAAAACGGTGTGCCTCATCGCGTAGACGTTGTAACAGCAGTCGTCCCAGATCATCGCTGGGTAATTTAATCGGTTCGGGATTACCGGGCACAAAGATTGCTTCTTCCCGTTTGGCTAGGCCAATCACGGGCAAATCACTCAGCCCCAATTCTGCCAGCACGGCACAGACGGCAGAGAGTTGGCCTTTACCGCCATCGATCAATACCAAGTCAGGCAGATCCTCTGGGCTGAGCTTACTAAAGCGGCGGCGGGCCACCTCAGCATGGCTGGCAAAGTCATCGGAGTGACCGGGGCGGACATCAGGGTTGCGGATTTTGTAGCGACGGTAGTGTTGCTTGGCCGGTAGACCATTGACAAAAACAACCTGGCTGCCAACGGCATCGGAACCTTGAATGTGAGAAATATCGTAGGCTTCGAGGCGGTGGGGCGGCGCGGGTAGATCCAGCACATCGGCCAGCCGTTGAAGCGCCGCGAGGTCGCGATCGGCACTGCGCTGGGTGCGCTCCAGTTCATACTCGGCGTTGCGCTCAACCATCTCCAGCAATTCGGCCTTCATTTGGCGTTGGGGCACAATTAGGCTAACCTTACGACCCTTGCGCTCACTGAGCCAGCTTTCGACAAATTCGGCTTCAAGCAAAGGATGCTGCACCACAATCTCGGGTGGGATCTCGACGGGATCGCAGTTTTGATAATGGGACTCCAGCACCGTTTGCAGCACTTGGGCGGGATCATTGCCATGATTTTCGGCGACAAAGCCTAAGCGTCCGACCAGTTTGCCGGCACGCACCTGAAACAGCTGCACACAGGCCCGCTGCTCGTTCATCGCCAGGGCAATGGCATCACGGGAGGCGGTCGAGTTGGGTAGGGATACCTTTTGGGACGCGCCCAGTTGACTCAGGCCTTTGACTTGGTCGCGGTAGCGGGCGGCGGCTTCAAAGTTTTCGTCTAGGGCAGCGGTCTGCATTTTTTCGCTGAGGCTTTCAATGAGTGTATCGGCCTGTCCTTGAAAAATCATCGCAACTTGGCTGAGGATTTGACGGTAGTCCTCGGGGCTGATCAAACCTTGGCAAACACCAGGGCAGCGGCCAATGTCGTAATTGAGGCAGGTGCGGTCTTTGTAGAGGGGTTTCCAGCGTTGCCGCAGCGGAAAAATTCGTTTGACGAGGCCAAGGGTATAGCGCAACAGGCTGACATCGGTGTAGGGGCCGTAGTAACGATCCTTTGGCGCGGCGGTTGTGCCGTCAGGATCGATTGTTTTGCTGCGTCGGTGATCGCGGAGGAGGGGTCGCTGGCGGGTGATGAAGAGCTGTGGATAGTCGTGCGACCAGGTGATGCAGACATAGGGGTATTTTTTGTCGTCCTTGAGCAGCACGTTGTAGGGCGGTTGGTGCGATTTGATCAGGTTGTCTTCGAGGGCGAGGGCTTCGGCTTCGGTGTCGGTAACGATGAACTCGATGTCGTGAACCTGGATCACCATTCGTTGAATGCGGGGCGAGAGGTCGCTGCTGAAGCGAAAGTAGGAGCGCACTCGCGATCGCAGCCGTTTTGATTTACCAACGTAGAGAATGTTATCGGTCTGGTCACGCATCAAGTAAACACCGGGCTCTGCCGGAATTTCGCGCAGGCGTGCTTCTAAAACCTCGGGTTGTTGCAAAAGCGGCAGCGCCATGGGGGTGCAAGTACAAAACGTCCTCTAAGATACCTAACACTTCTTTAGGTGCCGCTGGACTGCTTTTACAATGAAAGAGACTCTCAAGCTGCGTTTGGACTGAACCGCGATGAAAACCCTCAGCCACACTGAACTAGAACGCCGTCTGATTGACCTGCCCGGCTGGGAGATTGCGAATCAGAAGCTACGGCGAGAGTTTCGTTTCCCTGATTTTATTACCGCCTTTGGTTGGATGACTCAGGCTGCTTTTATCGCCGAGTCGATGGGACATCATCCTGAGTGGTTCAATGTGTATAACAAGGTCGTTGTCGATCTGGTTACCCATGATGCCGGCGGCATTACCGAGAAGGATCTTGAATTGGCCACCCGGATGAGTGGTCTTTGCGAATAGTACCTGAGACAGGCTCGGCGCAAGTTTGTGCCAGAAGGCAGCTTTTGACCGCTAGGGGGCGGTAGAAGGACTAGGGCTGCTGCAAGGCGGCCTGAAAGGATTCACGGGTAAGCGGTTGGTCAATCATTAAGCCTTCGCCACTCAAAACTTCAAGGGCTTCGCCATTGATGCTGATCCAAACCCGAGCTTCGGGGTTTTGACTGGTTGCGGTGTAAAGGACCTGGACAATTCGCCCTAGCACGCTCGTAGAACCACCGCCCGAGGCAAAGTCGGCAGAGAAATCTAAAAAGACATCATTACCTTCGGTGCGGACACCCAGAACTTGGGTCGTCGGTGGCACGGCGGAAATAAGGTCGGCTTGATTGGGGTTGATCAGAAGTTCGAGGGCGCTCGCGATCGCTTCGGTGTCGTTACTGGCCTGGACGTGCCGCTCTTGGACAACATAGCTGAGGGTGTTACCGCCTGTTTCGCTGAGCCAATACAGAGACATGGGCTGACGTGGGCGGAACCAGGCCCCCCAAAATGTCGACACCAACGCTAAACCTGTGACGAATCCGGCCAGTCTGAGGGTAAGGCGTTGAAGGCGGACAGCAGCCATGGATGCGCAAACGGCGATACTGTCACCAGCTTAACGTGCTGTCGTCAAGACTCAGTATGCGGCTTTAGGAAAGTCTTGATGCGGAACCCGGGACTTGAACCCGGAAGGTATTGCTACCACTAGAACCTGAATCTAGCGCGTCTACCATTCCGCCAGTTCCGCATCCGCACGCTTTTCGGCGGAATCCAACTATACCATAGGTAAAAGCGGGATATGGCAAGAACTTTATGGTCTATTGGCTGATGAAAAGTGAGCCGAGTGCATACAGCCTCGACGACCTGAAACGTGACGGCACAACTCCCTGGGATGGGGTGCGGAATTATCAAGCGCGGAACTTTATGCGCGATCAGATGCAAGTGGGTGATTCCGTTCTCTTCTACCATTCCAATGCCAAACCGCCGGGTATAGCCGGACTCGCTCGGATTGCGAGCGCGGCCTACCCTGATGCGACGGCGTGGCAGCCTGATCATGAGCATTTCGACTCGCGATCGACCCCTACCAAGCCCGTATGGTTCTTGGTGGATGTGGCGTACGTCGCGCATTTTCAGCGGTTTGTCAGTCTTGATCAAATTCGCCAGCATCCAGAGCTACAGACAATGCTTGTTGTGCAAAAGGGGAGCCGTCTTTCGATTCAACCGGTGACGGCGGCTGAGTTTGCGCTGATCCAAGCTTTGGGTGAGGGATAAGTCGCGATCGGCATTGTGTTTGCTGTTGGAGTTGGCCAGTAGAGCAGTGGGTAGAGCCAAGGAAGTAATGAAGAATTGTAGTGATGACAGCTCCTAGGCCGCTGCTGAGCATTGCTTCTGTACTGCGACACCCAAAAATTGCGTCATAAAGTGATGGCTGAACTGATTGTAGTGGCGGACTTTACTGACTGTGGCTTCAGCGATATTACTAAGCTGGTGATGATCGTAATGGCACTGTTGCGAGACCTCGTGCAGCCAGTTATGAATGACGCAACCATCAACCTCAAGGTGAAACTGAATGCCCCAGGCATTGCGACCATAGCGATAGGCTTGATTGAGGTAGCGATCACCTGTGGCAAGGCGTGTTGCCCCTTTTGGCAAATCAAAGGTATCGTCATGCCACTGAAACGCAGGCATTTGGGTTGGCAAACCAGCAAATAGCGGGTCTTCAGCGGCGGCGGCAGCGGTCAGTTCAACCTGATGCCAGCCCACTTCGCTGCCTGCCGTACCCGGGTAGACACGGCTACCTAAGACCTGGGCCAGCAGTTGAGCCCCCAAACAAACGCCAACCAGCGGGATGTTGTGATCAAGAGCGGTTGCGATTAACTGACGGTCGTAATTTAAGAAGGGGTGCTTCTCGGTTTCGTAGGCACCCATGCAGCCGCCCAAGACCACCACATGGCTGTAATCACTCAGCGGGCGCTGGAGGCGTTCACCAGCAGCGGTTGCCAAATAATCAAACGGGATCTGCTGCTGTCGCATCACCTGGGCAAAGGCACCTAAGTTCTCGTGGCGTTCGGCATAGCGCTGACGCATCTTAAGGATTTTGGGTTCGTCGTGCCGCACCGCTAAAACGCGCATCAATCGTACTCTGCGAGAATTGCCTGCCATTATGCTACACGCAAACCCAAATAAAATCACCCCTTTCTTGATGTATTTACGAGAGATTAGCGATGGTTCATGGCTTCAGAAGTTATGAACAGCACCATGGGGACACCCAATCTCGATATAGTGCTACCAAAATCTCTATCTACAGACTGAAATCGCTTTAACCAGTCAGAGCAGCCTAGATGCTATGAACACTCTCAAAGCTAAGCAGAACAGGGGTTTAAGCAATTCAGACTAAAAGAGTCTGATATATTTGACAGGTGTATTTTGAGAGTGCTACAGTAAGCCTTAGTGGATAGGGAATCAGCATGACCGCAACATTACAAACATCCGTTGCTAGTCAGATTAATCACCTACGGTGCCGCGAATGCGGTGCCATCTACGAAGCGAAAGCAATGCACGTGTGCGAACTGTGCTTTGGCCCCCTTGAGGTGGCTTACGACTACGAGCACATCAAGCGCAACGTCAGCCGCGCCAAAATTGCTGCTGGTCCTCTTTCCATCTGGCGCTACCGCGACTTTTTGCCGGTCAATACCGATACCCCAATTGACCTCGGCACTGGCATGACCCCCCTCATCCGCGCTGATCGTTTGGGTCGCCGCCTGGGTCTCAAAAATCTCTACATCAAAAATGATGCCGTCAATATGCCCACCTTGAGTTTCAAGGATCGGGTTGTTTCGGTTGCCCTCACCCGCGCCAAAGAGCTTGGCTTCACTACGGTTTCTTGCGCAAGTACCGGCAATCTGGCTAATTCCACGGCTGCAATTGCAGCCCATGCTGGTTTGGAATGCTACATCTTTATTCCGTCTGATTTGGAAGCCGGCAAAGTATTGGGTTCGTTGATTTATAACCCCACAGTGATGGCTGTCGAAGGCAACTACGACCAAGTCAACCGCCTTTGCTCTGAAGTGGCCAACACCTACGGTTGGGGCTTTGTGAACATCAACTTGCGCCCCTACTACTCCGAAGGCTCCAAAACGCTGGCCTTTGAAGTGGCCGAGCAACTTGGTTGGAAGATACCCGATCACTTTATTGCCCCACTGGCCTCGGGATCGCTTTACGGCAAGATCTATAAAGGTTTTAACGAGCTGATTAAAACCGGCCTGGTCGAAGACAAGTCTTTCCGGTGCAGTGGTGCCCAAGCTGAAGGTTGCTCACCCATTGCCCAAGCATTCCGTGAAGGCCGTGACTTTGTCACCCCTGTCAAACCAAACACGATTGCCAAATCCATCGCGATCGGTAATCCTGCCGATGGCATTTATGCACTGGACATTGCCCGCAAGACCAATGGCAATATCGAGATTGCTAACGATGCTGAGATTATTGAAGGCATCAAGCTTTTGGCGGAAACCGAAGGCATCTTTACAGAAACGGCCGGTGGGACAACCATCGCTGTGCTCAAGAAACTAGCTGAAGCAGGCAAAATCGATCCCGATGAAGTCACCGTTACCTACATCACCGGTAATGGCCTGAAAACCCAAGAAGCGATCCAAGACCATGTGGGTCAGCCCTTCTTGATCTCGCCCCGCTTGGATAGCTTCGAGCAGGCTCTTGAGCGTGCCCAAACCCTTGAGCGCCTTGATTGGCAAGAGACAGCCGTTTAAGTACGGGTCTGCATCGCACAAGCCCTGTGTTCGTCTGTAACTCACTGTCGTTTTTACTGTCATCTGATTTTCTGAGCACCGCTATGGCTGTTAAAGTTCTGATCCCGACCCCTCTGCAAAAGCTGACCGGCGACAAAGCTGTGATCGAGTGCAGTGGCGGCACCATTCAAGAGCTGCTGGATTCATTGGAAACCAGTTGCCCTGGTATCAAGGCGCGGCTGTGTGACGAAACAGGCGAACTGCGTCGCTTCGTTAACTTCTACGTCAACAGCGAAGACATTCGCTTTCTGGAAGGGAGTCAAACCGCGTTGAGTGATGGCGATGAGGTCAGTATCATTCCGGCTATTGCGGGTGGCGTGGCCTAGCTGATTATCCTACTCGATCATCGTGGTTAAGTCCTGAGTGATCGCAAGTAGTACACGCGCTCATCAATCTGTAATTTGTTGATTGCGGTCTGTACTTTCAAAGTGGCCTTCACTGTACGGTGGAGGCTTTTTTATTTGCCTGGCTCGGTTGTGGCGGAGTGTAGGCGCAAATGCCTAGATGCTCTGATTCGTGTTAGAGAACAACTCTTGACCCACCTCTGCGGCCAGGAAGCGCCACCAGCGCACAGCAAGCTGCAAGTCTGTGAATGGTAGTTCAATGTGTTGAGGCAGCAGCACAAGGGCAAGATGCCGCCCACGAGGCTCTTGTTCAGGCATGACCCACCACTGCTGCGCATCTACTTGTAGAACAATCGCTTCGACATGGGCGAAATCGAGTGACTGCTCAGCTGTGATACCTCGCCAAGTGGGTTTGCCCCACACCAGTTCCTGGGTGGGTTGGCGGTACCCCAGCACCAAAAGCGGATCGTACTTGGCCGGTTGAAATGCTTGGGCCCAAGCCTGGTAATGCTGCACAGCTTGGTAGGCCCGCCAGCCCGCTAGCCCGAGACCGAAGAAAACTAAAAGGGTGAGGCTACCGACAAGGCCACGTTCCATCAGCGCACCAGCCCAGCCCTGAGGGCACGGACGGCGGCCTGGGTACGATCATCAACGCACAGCTTTGCCAGAATGCTGCGCACATGGGTTTTGACGGTGCCGATCGCGATTTGGAGATCCTCAGCAATTTGGGTGTTGTTGGCTCCGGCAACAATTTTGGTCAGGACTTCAAGCTCGCGCTCTGTCAGAGGACTGACGGGTAATTCGGTATCAGCATCCTCAAAGCTCGGGCGCTGGCGCAGTTCTTTAAGCACCACCTTCGCGATCGTCGGATCAATCCAGCCCTGTCCTTCGCAAACACGCTGTACGGCCATGACTACCGGCTCGAGGTCAGCATCTTTACAGCAGTAAGCATCAGCACCGGCGGCGAGGGCAGCAAGAACCATTGCGTCTTGGTCGTGGTTGGTCAGAATAATGACAGCAACCTGGGGGTAATGCTCTTTGATCTGCCGCGTCAGGGCAATACCATCACTATCAGGCAAGCCAATATTGGCAATCACACAGTCGGGGAGCTCGGCTTCAATAGCCGCCCAACCAGCGGCGGCGGTATCACAGTCAGCCAAGACGACAAACCCCTCGCTCTCTAATCGCGATCGGAGGCAGAGCCGCACGGCTGCTTGGTCTTCAATTACCACGAGACGGGGCATAGCCGCTAAGATAAAGGGTATGTGTGTAAAAGTTAGCGCAAACTTGTGCTATCAGCTTTGCACAAAACCGCCTACCCTAGCGGTTCAGAAATGTCTATAACGAGATTAACGCAAGTATTGCTTGGGAGAGTCGCTGTGCGCTGGATTGTCGGAACGCTCGTAACACTCGGGCTCAGCCTACCCGTGATTGCTCAAACGGTTGAAACAGCGCCTGTGGGTGGTTTGCGGCGCGACCCAGCAACAACCCAGGCAAGTGATGCCGAAAGCCCACCTGTCTTTCAATTGGATATTCGTCAACAGCGGGAAACCGGTGAACCCGGTGGCACGACCGATCTGGGTCGCCCCGGTAATGGTGGCAGTAACGAGGGTGTTGGCAGTTCAGGTACGGGCAGTGGCGATGGCGTTGGTACCGGCAGTGGCACGGGCGGCGGTTTTGGTAATGGTAACGGCGCGGGCGCTGGTGGCGGTGACTTTGGCCTGGGCACCCAGCAGCAACAGCCCCAAGTGACTGGGCTGATTGTCGATGCGCGGCATCTTGATTTTGTGCCGAGTATGTCGATGCGCCTCTTTGACCCGGACGGTAATCAGATTTACACCACACCGACGGCTAACCAAAACCTTAATACGCACATGGTGTCGGTGAATGGTACGGCGCTCTATGTGACCGCTGAATCGCAAGCCTTAACCTTGACCAACCGTATTGGCAATCGGCCCCATACTGTCACAGCCGTGCGGACACGGGGCTATGACTTGGTCGTTTCGACTCAAGATGCCTGGGATCTGCGTCAAAAGAACCAAGCCGATGGCTTTTTGGATGACTTTGCGGTGGTGGTGATCTGGAATCCACAGATGGCCCAGATGCCCTAGGATAGAGGCCGGACACCGCCGAGAGTTGAGCACCATGGATGCCGAAGCGTTAGATGCCGAAGCGTTATTACTGAGCTTGCGGCGTAAGGAGGGCAACTGGGTTGCCTGGGGCCAAGCCTGTCAGGAGCTCCAGAAAGGGGGCCACTCGCCCCAGGCGATCTTTGAGGCGACGGGGTTTGAACCGATTCATCAGAATCAAATTATTGTCGCGGTGCAGGTTTATCAGGCGATTACGGATCCAGCTGTGCAGACGTATTTCTCGGAGCGCGGCAGTGATAGCCTCTATGCGTTGCGCATTCTGCCCAATCGCGATCGCGAGGCGGTGGCCTCTTTGCTGATGACGATGCAGCTTGATAGTGAAGCCGCCCATGATGTCGCCAAAGCTGTCAAAGACTACAGCTTTCTTAAAACCAAGCCCTACACCGAACATCCCGGTGATGCGGTGGCCTATCAAGCGTGGCGACTAGCCAAACAACAAGCCGATTTACAAGTCCGATCGCGACTGATCGCCAAAGGGCTCAAATTTGTCCATAGCGAAGCGGCACGCCAAGACCTCGAAGCGCTCCTGACGGACTTTAGTGTGGCCAAAGAAGCCGCTGCTCCCTTTTTGCCGACCTACCGCCTTGAATCGGAAGATGAACTACCCTGCCTGATTCCGGTGGTTGGCAAACTGCCCCTGACGGTAGCCGATTGGCAGGCAACACCTGTGCTAGAGCCCCTCGAACCCTTTGGGATTGTGCCCTACAACGGGATGGGGGCGTTCCTCGCGATTCCGGGCTGGAAGGCGGTGCTGGCGGCGAAAGATCCAGTTGCCTTTGGTGCCCTGGGCGAAACACTGCCAGGCGAGCTGACAGGGGATGTTTTGGTGGTGGCCGATCGCGAGGTCAGTCACTGGGATGGTGAGGGCTATAGCGTTGTGGTTCGGGCTGAGCAGTTGAATGTTGTTTGGTCACCCGAAACGACTGATCGTGTGGTGGGACGGGTGATTTTGGTGCTGCGGCCACCGCGCATTTTTGATAGCAATGCCACCAAAGATCCCTGGCAAATCGATGAATAAGCGCTGCCCTATTGGGATCAAGCGATGCTAGCGCTGCTCTATCTGCTGCTGTGCGGGTTAGTGGGGTGGTCGGCATTGCGCCGGCTACCAGCCTGGGATCGGCTGCTGTGGTCGTGGCCCTTGGGTTTGATTCTGCTGCCGACGCTGACATTTTTGCTGGCTCTTTGGACAGGGAGTCATAGGCTGGCCTTGGGGTTAGGGGTTGGCCTGGCAGTTGTGGGCAGCGGGGCTGTTGTTATCAGATATCCTGAACCGCTCAAAGCACTGACTGATCTGAGACAACACCCGCCGGATCGCTGGGCACTGCTGCTGACCTGCTTGCCCTGGTGGGGGTTCACGGCTTGGGTGGGGCCACGGCTGCTGTTTGTCAATGAAGCCGGTAATCTGGTCGCCGGTTGGCGCATCGTTTGGGCCGATTGGGCGGTTCATGCCCGCAGCAGTAGCTTTTTTGCGGCGCAAACACAGTTCAACCTCAGCAATCCGATCTTTGCTGGGACTGAGTTCCGCTATCCCTATATTTCTGCCTATCTGTCGAGTCTGCTACAGCGCTTGGGTCTGGATGTGGCGGCGTCGCTGGTTTGGCCAACGCTGATTCTCTTGGCGCTGCTACCCGCCCTGCTCTTCATGACTGGGCGGCAACTGGGGCTTAATCGCGGCGCTGCTGCTTTGGCCGTCTATTTGTTCTTGGGTGCGGGTGGCGGCGGTATTGCCGAGTTCTTTACGGATCTGTCCCAGGGGCGCTGGTTTT
>CAZAGN010000003.1:19585-20901 GCA_964484905.1 uncultured bacterium
GGTGGCGGCGGTATTGCCGAGTTCTTTACGGATCTGTCCCAGGGGCGCTGGTTTTGGCAAGCTGGCCCTTTTGCGCCCCGTCTCTATACCGATCTGGAGCCTTGGACGAACTGGCCCAACAGCCGGATTTGGTTTATGAATTTTGTTTCGGCGGAGTTTTTGCCGCAGCGGGCTTTCTTGGCTGGGATCCCTTTGGCGTTGCTGGTACTGTATCTCTGGCGATCGCGATCGTTGGGGCAGCGCTGGGCGGCTGGCAGTTGCTTGGGCGTGTTGCCGCTGGTACATACTCATTCCTACATTGCGATTGGCTTTATCACGGCTGTGGTTGCGGCGGTTGATTTACTGCAATGCCGTGAGATTCGACATTACCTAGATCGTTATCTGGGTCAGTATCTTGGCCGTTATCTGGGGTCACTCAAAACTGAGGCCGCACCTCTCAGGCAACTTCTCCGCGAACAGCTCAGTTTCTTTTTGCCAGCGGTTGTCCTGGGGTTTGGTCTCTTGTTTGGTTTGGTCTTTAACCCCAGCGATGCCGGTAGCTTTGTGCGTTGGATTCCGGGTTGGCTGCCGGATCACACGCAGGCGACCACACCCCTATCATTTCTGGTGTTTTGGGGACGCAATCTGGGTGTGATGCTGGTACTGGCGCTGTTGGCCTACCGCCATTTGTCTGGTTATTGGCTTGCCGCTTGGTTGCTGTTCATCACTTGCAATTTCATCAGCTTTCAGCCCTGGCACTGGGACAATATGAAGCTGTTTACCTACACCTATTTGCTGTGGGCCTGGTCGGTAGCGTCTTTACTCACAGCGGCTTGGCGTTGGCGGCGGCTGTGGTTGGTAGCGCCTTTGGTGGCGCTGAGTTTAGGAGCTGGTTGGCTGGATATTGCCTCGGTCGCGATCGCGAGCCGACAACCCATTACCCTTGTTCCGGCAGCGGGTATTGCCTTTGCTGAGGCAGTGGCGGCAGCCACACCCGCCGATGCGATCATTCTGACGGCCCCAACCCACGATCACCCGGTGTCGGTGCTGTCTGGGCGGCCCCTGTACATGGGCTATCCGGGTTGGTTGTGGGCCTATGGCATTAATTACTGGGAGCGCGAGCAAGCAATCAGTCGTTTTTATGGCGACATGAGCGATTTAGCCGACGAGATTCGCTATGTGGCCGTCACCCCTGCCGAGCAGCAGTTTACGCCAACGCCTGAGTTGAGTTCTTTGCCACTTGTTGTTGATCTGGGGGGCTATCGCCTTTATCAAGTACCTGAGTGAGGATCGCTGGGGTAAATATCCTAGCGAACGCTCGAGCAGCTCGATCCGCC
>CAZAGN010000003.1:21001-56764 GCA_964484905.1 uncultured bacterium
AGTGAGGATCGCTGGGGTAAATATCCTAGCGAACGCTCGAGCAGCTCGATCCGCCTAACACGCAAAACTGACTGCAAAAGGGATGGTTGAGATAAACAGCCTGCTCGGCATCTTTGAGGGTATGACCCAGCTCAAACTGCCGGTCGTAGGCCAACAGGGTACAGGGTAGCACCACGGGTTGATCGGCACCGCGTCGCTTAACGATCATCCGTTCGTGGGCGCACATGACACTGCTGGGCGACTTACCCAAAATTGACCAGCAGGCGGTCGTAATTTCAGGCACTTCACGACGTTCACCCATCTCGGGAAAAACGACGAGGTTATGACTGCCCAGGATCAGCGGGATCGCTTCCGCTTCACAGAGGGCTTGATAGCCAGCCAAAGCCTCAGCAAACCGTGTGCCAGCACGAGAACGGCCCGCAATCGAGACCGGAAACTCCGCTTCGACCAGCCAGCGCAGCATCGCCACGGTCGGCGCAAAGGTGTGCTCACCCCGCTCTTGCTCATGACCCGCCGCATTCGGTGCATCGAGCGAGACCCGCAGGCGCAGCTGATCACCATACTGACGCTTGAGGTCTAGGAGTGCTTCACGATGCTTTTTGATTGCCCCGTAGGCATTGGTCAGCACCAAAACCGTAAAGCCCTCTGCCAAAATACAACGTAGAATTGCGACGATGTGCGGGTTTAGAAAAGGCTCGCCACCGGTTAGGCCAATCAGTTCGGTGGGCAGGTCGCGATCGCGAATTTCACGCAAGTAGGGCTGAACATCGGTCTCGGTCAAAAAGGCTAGCTGATCATTGGTCGGTGATGACTCGATGTAGCAGTGCTGGCAGGCCAGATTGCACAGGGTGCCGGTGTTAAACCACAGCGTCTTCAACGACTCTAGGGGGACGCTAGCACGCTCGGCACCTGTAGCAGTGTGTAGGGGGTCAGAGAATTGTGTGACCGAGACCGTCATTAACGCACGACCTGTACACGCACTGGCGCCACCCCCAAGCTCCAGACGCCAATGGCACGGGCAGCGGCGGCCGACAAATCGATGATGCGGTTGCCGATGTGAGGGCCGCGATCCGTAATTTCGACCACAACCGATTCACCCGTGCTGACGTTAGTTACCGCGACTTCGGTACCAAAGGGCAAGCTGGGGTGGGCTGCTGTCAGCCGATTCGGGTCAAACGGGATGCCATTAGCCTGGGGGCTACCGGCAAATTCAGCGCCGTACCAAGAAGCTAGGCCAGACTGCTCCCAGCCCGTAAAATCGCGGCTAGCAACGGCAAGCTGCTGAGTGGGGCGACCACCTGGTAAAGTTTCGAGGGGTGGAGCGGCGGCAACGAGGCGGCGCAGACGGTTGACGGCCAACAAAGCTGTATTGCCTGCACTGCTTTCATGCAAGACGCCACCATCGAGGGCAAGGAGAGGTGCATCGTTGACCATGATGGTGTAGCTGTCAGCTCGAAGTTCGAGGGTAATGTCGGGCTCGCTGGCACTCTGACGCCCCAAAACATTCAGTTCAGCCGTTAGGGACGCAGCGCGGGCAAGGGGATTAGGATGCTCAGCCGTGCTGATTAAGGTGACGATGGGGAGCTCACGAAAATAGATCGTCGCGGCATCCTTACCATCAAAGTTGTGGGCAAAGAGGGAGGCTGGGGCGGCGGGTTCACCTTCAGAGCTGAGGGTACCCACTTTGAGGACAGGGAGCGTATCAGCATTGAGGCTAGCGGCACTGATACTGTCCCAACCCGCTTCGGCGGTGGCAGCAACCCGTTCAGTGATGTCGTTTGCCATTGCTGGCAGAGTAACCAAACTGAGCGCTGCAATCGTCAAGCAAGTTTTTTGAAGCATAATCCACCGAATTAACACATTAACTACAGGTCACACGGAAATGTTCATACTTATTCAACAGGCTCAACACACAATACCACAGGTTTTTACACGGAGCTTTTACGTGTAGGCACAAATTCCTACGGGCAGCAGCCAACAAAACCACTCTAAGTCTGCCCCATAATCGTGTAAAAACTGACATCAGTTCGCGATCGCGAGCTGGGGAATCACTTACGTAGGATCGCCCCAAGTCCTTGCCCAGATTCAAGTTTGCCAGATCTTAAAATCATCGTGAAATCGTAGTCTAGGCTACATCTACATCACACTCTGTTGCGGCTTGAGATTCAGACCCCGACGCTGCCTACAATTAAGACGAATCCAGATTACGACTTCCGAATCGAGGCCCAACATGCAGGTTGCAGATGTGATGACCCCTAATCCGGTGACGGTAACACCCGCCACAGCGATCCAAACAGCGGTGCAAATCTTGGCTGATCGCCGTATTGGTGGATTGCCAGTTGTTGATGATTCTGGCAAATTAGTTGGGGTTTTGTCGGAGCAAGAACTGATGGAACGCCAGTCGGGGGTGGCCCCGCGTCCGTTTGTGATGTTCCTTGATTTGATTATTTATCTCGAAAATCCAAAGGACTATACCCAAGAGTTGCATCGGGCCTTTGGTGAAACGGTCGCCGAGGTGATGAGCAGTGCGTTTGTTGCGGTCACGGTTGATGAATCTTTGCCGGTGGCGGCCCAAAAGCTGGCCCAAAAGAATTGTCAGCGCCTGCTGGTGACGGATGCAGCCGGTCAATTGGTCGGTATCATAACTCGAGGAGACATTGTACGGGCCATGGCGGCATAGCCAAATCTAATGTCAAAATACTAATCATCAGTATTAAGCTAGTCTAAGTACAAGCTTGATTGCGTAATGCCAATATATACAGTTGCCTCTCTTAAGGAGAAGTTTCCCACTCTCCAGGCCGCTAAGACCGCTCACAACATCAAGGCACGTAGCTGGGCAGCTCTTGCCGAAAAGCTGAATATGCCTAGTTACGACGACCTCAAAGCTCAGTTAGTGGCGGTAACTGCTATCAAGGATTTTCTTGAAGCTGAATGTGCGCGCTTGAAGATGACCTTCAGTGCTGGTAATGATTTCGACAGCTTTGGCTTTTGGTTATTTGACAACAATTTTGATCGATCACGCTTCAGTGATTTTCAGGTTCCTCCTGATGCAACACGCCGTGAATCGGCTGCCCGTTCTTTTTACAAGCAGCACGCACAGACGTATCACCCTGACAAAGGTGGCACTGAAGAGCAGATGCGTAATCTCAAGACACTGCTTGACCAATTACTAACGCTTGTTGAACTCAACGAAGGACTGGGTAAGTAATAATGAAACCTCTACGGCTTCAGGATGATAACAGCCTCTCGCTGCATACAACATTAACCCAGTATCAAATATCTAAGTTCAATGCTCTCTATGACAAGTTGATTATCACGCCAGCTGGCCAACCACTAGTACCCATAGACGAGCTACACGGTGTTTTGTTGACCAACAGCCGTAAAAGCGCTCGAGCCATCTTGAGTAATTACATAGAGCTCATCAAAAATTATATTGTTCACACCGATGAATACAGAGGTATTAACCCGATTGGTCTTTACGCAGTTTTACAAAAACTAAGTATGGCTAATCCTCGCAGGGCTAAAGCTTATTACGATAGTGCCGCTGTGCTTGCTTACATTATTGCAAGGCATCCTCAGATACTCATGCATTCAAATGTCGCTGCTGTTCACCAAAGTGTTAAGCAGACAGCCTTGGTGCGGAGACTGAAGAAGCGTTACGCGATCTGCCAACTTAGCGGCCTGCCTTTCTATGACGGTGAGGAAAAGCATGTACATCACATCGAAGGCCAGTCGGAAAATCCCAGTCTTGCTGCTGAGGAGTCTAATCTAGTCGTCCTCAAAGGACACATTCACATGGACTACCACAGCTGGCTAGGTAAACAAGGTCTAGATATTTGCTCAGGAACACTTAAGTATTACGCTATGAAAAATGGATATGAATCTACTGCTATTGGCAAAGTAGAGCCAAAAGCCAGCTATCCAGACCAGTGACCCAACGAGTACTTAAGTCAAATTTCTTATGAAAACGATCGCGAACTTTTTGCAGCACAGCGCGGGGGAATGGCTATCCCAGCGTACCCAGCACCATCTTGTGTTTAGCCGCTTTGAAAGTGTAAAGGTTAACCTCAGCCTTGAGTGGCTCGAACCTGCCGCCGCCGATGCGATCGCGACGGCCAAGGGCTTAAACCTGTCCCCAAGCGTGGGGGGTGCGACTGTGCGCTGGAGCGGCGATCAGCAGGGTGAGCAGACTCTTATTGCCATTGAGGCCAGTCCTGAGCAGGGTCAACTTTGGAACCCCGCTGATCCCAAGCCTATTAACTACAGCCTCGTTGAGGGTGTGTTGATGCTGGTTCAGATCATCGATACAGGCCGCTCAGAAGAACGAATTTGGTTTGCAAGCGATAATCTACGCTTGCGTACCAGCCTCATCGAGCGCTTTGGCAGCTATGCCCAGGCTGATTTTTGTAGTGAAATTCGCCGCCTCAAAGCTGCACCTGCCAGCATTAGCAGCAGCCAGCAGTAGGTAGGCACGGCAGATGGACACGATGGGTTGCGAGGCGTATGACTGTTGCGGCGATTGCAAGCCTTGGGCTCAGTATCGCGATCGTCCCAGCCGCTTGGGCCAATCCTGATATTTGGCAGCGTTTGCGCACACCCGATCAGCCCTATTTTGTCTTGATGCGCCATGCCCTCGCACCGGGTACGGGCGATCCAGCCGCATTTGATCTCAGTGACTGCAGCACGCAACGCAATCTCGCCGCCGAGGGACGTGCCCAGGCCGAGCGCACAGGGGCGGCGTTTCGGGCTGAAGGGGTGATGGTTGCGCAGGTGTTTTCCAGTGCTTGGTGTCGCTGTCTCGATACAGCAACGCTGCTCGATCTGGGGCCCGTTGAGGTGTTGGCGCCACTGAACTCCTTCTTTCGCGATAGGAACCAAGCCGAAGCTCAGACCACCGCTTTGACCGCCTTTATGCAAGCGCAGGCAGCTCAGCCCGGTGTGACCGTACTCGTAACGCACTTCGTGAATATTGCCGCCGTTGCCGATGTGAGCGTGACCTCTGGCGGTATGGCGGTGCTGCGGCTGGCAGACAACCAAACCCTGGCATGGGTCGGGCTGATTGAAGCCCTTTGAATCACAGCAAGACAACAGGTTTAGGTCTTCGCGATCGCGAATAGGCGTTGCAAGCGCACAACATTAACGACTTGGGTCTTATCTACCTGGAGTGTTTGCTCGAGCGCTTCATACAAAAACCGAGCCGCTGCCCGACGTTCATAGCCGCGATATTCGGCGCGTCGGAGGGCAAACTCATCGGCATCGTACTGGGCTTCGTCACTGTTCAGGTTTTGCCAGACCTGCCGCACCGCCAAGCCTGTGACACCACCGGCAAGGACAACCGAGAACGGATTTTGG
This sequence comes from uncultured bacterium, assembly GCA_964484905.1. Taxonomy (GTDB): domain Bacteria; phylum Cyanobacteriota; class Cyanobacteriia; order Thermostichales; family PCC-7336; genus CAZAGN01. The sequence continues at coordinate 26,354 of CAZAGN010000003.1, forward strand.
AGGGCAATTTCGGCCACCGTCGCGATCGCCCCACCTGCCGCAATCAGTTGATACAGTCCGGGTTGCAACCAAGTACGACTCTCAAACCAACCCGCCTCGCGCAAAAACAGCAAATCTCGCTGGCCTTGGGGTACCGTCCGCCAACGAGAATAGTCCAACTCAATAATGCCGTTGGGCTGCCAAATGGGCTTGGGCTTCAGCCGAATCAGGGCAGCCGCCCCGTAGCTCACCACCGTGATTCGCAAGACAGGCCGCAGGGTTGCGGGTAGGAGATCGCGCAGACGCTCAATCTCTTGTTGCTCTTGAGGGACTGCTGTATACATCGCCGTACCTTACCCGCTCACTAGACAGACTAGCGGATTCACGCACCTTTTCGTGGCGGCACGGAAATTCATTAGCGTCCCAACGCACCTAACAGGGGCCTAGGCCGACCATCCCGGCATAAACTGCCATCGAATCCAGCTCTGCCTCAATGCGCAGTAGTTGGTTATATTTCGCTACCCGCTCACTCCGGCACAACGAGCCTGTCTTGATTTGCCCTGCCCGTGTGGCCACCGCCAAATCGGCAATCGTCACATCTTCGGTTTCGCCCGAACGGTGGCTAATCACCGAGCGATAGCCGCTGCGGGTCGCCAGTGCAATCGTTTCGAGGGTTTCGGTCAGTGTGCCAATTTGATTGAGTTTAATCAAAATTGAATTCGCCGAATTCTCCTCAATACCGCGCTGCAAGCGAATCGGATTCGTGACAAACAAATCATCACCAACCAACTGAATCTGATCGCCTAGGGTTTCGTTCAGCCGTTGCCAACCCGACCAATCATCTTCCGACAGGCCATCTTCAATCGAAACAATCGGGTAGCGCCCCGCCAACTCACCGTAGTAGTTGACCATGTCTTGGGCACTGAGATCCTTGCCCTCAAAGCGATACTGCCCATCCTGAAATAGCTCTGTCGCCGCCACATCCAACGCCAGCGATACCTGCTCGCCAGGGGTATAGCCTGCGGCACTGATAGCTTCTAGCAGCAGATCCAACGCCGCCGCATTCGAGGCCAAATTGGGGGCAAAACCACCCTCATCGCCAACACTGGTCGCCAGCCCTTGCTTTGCCAGAACCGACTTCAGCACGGCAAAAATCTCAGCACCACAACGCAAGGCTTCGGCAAAGGTCGGCAGGCCGTGGGGCACTAACATAAATTCTTGAATATCGACGTTATTGTCGGCGTGAGCACCCCCGTTCAGCACATTCATCAGGGGCACTGGCAGCACGGTGGCGAGGGGGCCACCCAAATAACGGTAAAGCGGTACCCCAAGGGCATCGGCACCGGCCTTGGCGACGGCCAAGGAAACCGCCAAAATCGCATTCGCACCCAATTTTGATTTGTTGGCGGTGCCATCCAGGTCTCGCATGATGGCATCGATCTCAGACTGGTTGAGAGCATCCAGATCGAGTAGCTCGGGGGCAATAATTGACTTGACATTTTCGACCGCAATCAAGACCCCTTTACCGGCATAGCGGCTGGCATCTTCATCCCGCAGTTCGTGGGCTTCAAAGCTGCCAGTCGAGGCACCACTGGGCACCTGGGCTAAGCCACGCGCTCCGTTGGCCAGCACTACAAGTGCTTCAATTGTTGGGCGACCCCGCGAGTCAAGAATTTCACGGGCGGTAATGAAGTCAATTGCCGTATCCACCGGGTTTCCTCTGGAACACGCTCCTTAGCGTAGTGGATATGGGGCGATAGAGCTTGAGACTACGGAACTTTTTCGGGATCTGAACGTTTGGCTTGTCGGCGGCGGTAGTTTTTCAGGCAGCTTGACCTTGCTGTGAAAGATTAATTTACATTTTTTGGCGGATATGAGAATTTTGGCTGGCGCAAGATGTACTCAGACTCAGCGCAAGGCCAGAGGACTACACCAGCCACACTCCAGACACCATGTGGATACTGCACATAGGTGATTGACAGCGCTCAACTCAGTCAAGAGTTTTCAGTTAAGAGGTTTTCAGTCAAGAGTTCCATGTGAGAGGCTTCGTTAAGCGATCTGACACGAGAGAAAACGTCAGCGCTTGTGGTAGTGCGAGAGCAAGCGGATCGAAACCAAATACCTACAATCCGAATCGAACAAACCAACCTAATTTAGGCTCTTTGAGGTTGTGGGGATAGGTCTCTGGCAAACTCAGGGGCTGAGGTAGGACACATTATGTTCATGATGCCTGCTACGAGTTAGAGCAAATTTGTTAGGGTAGTTTTTACCTAAACTTTTATTGCTTGCCTTCCTATGCATCATCACCGTTGGCTTACTGAAGAACGCGATGCCTGTGGCGTTGGTTTCATTGCTGATCAGCAAGGCCGCGCCAGTTTCCGTTTGTTGCAGCAGACGCTGACGGCGTTGGATTGCATGGAGCATCGGGGTGGTTGCGGCAGTGATAACGACAGTGGCGATGGTGCCGGTATCCTCACAGCAATTCCCTGGGACATTTTGAGCGATTGGGCGGCTGGCTTGGGTCTGAGTTTACCTGATCGCGAGCGGACAGCGGTGGGGATGTTGTTCCTTGAGCCTGCCACAGCAACAGCGGTTCAAACCGCCATTACTAACCACCTCCATGCGACGGTGTTCCGTTTGGTGGGTTGGCGTGAGGTACCGATCAACCCAGACAGCCTGGGCGAGTTGGCGCGCGCGAATCAGCCGGTCATTGTCCAACTGATTCTCGAGCATACCGGCGCTGCCGCCACCCTTGATCACGATCTCTACCTTCTGCGGCGCAGCATGGGCAAACTGCTTCGCGATCGCTATGGCGAGAGTGCTTTCTACGCGGCCTCATTCTCAACCCGCACGATTGTCTATAAGGGCATGGTGCGCTCGGCGGTTCTCAGCCAGTTCTACCTCGATTTGCAAAACCCCCGCTTTAGTGCTGCCTATGCGGTCTATCACCGTCGCTTTAGCACCAACACCTATCCCCGCTGGCCGCTGGCGCAACCGATGCGCTACCTCGGTCACAACGGTGAAATTAATACCTATCTGGGTAATGTCAATTGGATGTCGGCCCGCGAAAGCTCCCTCAGCCACCCGAACTTTAATGTGGCTGATTTGGATGTTTTGCGCCCCATTGTCAACCTCGAAGCGAGTGACTCGGCGGGCTTAGATAATGTCCTCGAGCTGCTCGTACGTTCGGGCTATTCGCCTCTGAAGGCGCTCATGGTCTTGATTCCCGAAGCCTACCGCAACCAGCCCGATTTGGACGATCGGCCCGAAATTACCGATTTTTATGATTTCTACGGTGGCCTCCAAGAACCCTGGGATGGCCCAGCGATGGTCTCCTTCTGCGATGGCAAAGTGGTGGGCGCAGCCTTAGATCGCAATGGTCTGCGTCCTGCCCGCTATGCAATTACAGCGGATGGCTTGATTATGGTCGGCTCGGAAGCGGGTGTTGTGCCGATTGATGATGCCGAAATTATCGAAAAAGGTCGCCTTGCCCCCGGCGAGATGATTGCTGTCGATTTGGCCTCAGGGGTGCTTCTGCGCAACTGGGATATTAAGCAGGCGGTGGCCACAAGTCAGACCTACGGGGCCTGGTTGCAGCAGCATCGCCTGGAATTAATTCCCGCGCCCTTTGATGCCAGTACCCATTTGGCGGATGCTGAGCTGGTACAAGCGCAAACGGCTTTTGGCTTCTCGCAAGAGGATGTCGAGATGGTTGTCGAAGCGATGGCTGAAACAGGCAAAGAGCCAGTCTTTTGCATGGGCGATGATGCCCCCTTGGCGGTGCTTTCGGGTCAGCCACACCCCCTGTATGACTATTTCAAACAGCGCTTTGCCCAGGTAACAAACCCAGCGATTGACCCCCTCCGCGAAAGCTTGGTGATGTCGCTAGATGTCTATTTGGGGCCAAAGGGAAATCTGCTGAACCCTGAGCCCACAGCGGCGCGTCTGCTGCACCTCAAGAGCCCGGTTTTGAATGAGGCTGAACTGGCAGGCTTGACGCAAACGGGCTTCCAAGTTGAAACCTTGCCCTTGCTGTTTCCCCTGGCCCAAGGGCCGGAAGGTTTGTCGATCGCGATCGCGAGTCTCTGTGATCGGGCGGTGGCGGCGGTACGTTCGGGCGCTGAGATCCTCGTGCTCTCCGACCGGGGTTTGGCGGCTGAATCTGCCTTCATTCCGCCGCTCTTGGCTGTGGGCGCCATCCACCACCACCTGATCAAAACTGGCCTGCGCCTGAAGACCTCATTGGTGGTCGAAACAGCCCAATGCTGGAGCACCCACCATTTTGCCTGTTTGATTGGCTATGGCGCTAGCGCGATCTGCCCCTACTTGGCCTTCGAGACCGTGCGCCAGTGGTGGCACAAGCCGAAAACCCAAACCCAAATGGAATCGGGCAAGCTGGTGCAAAAGACGCTGGCTGAAGTGCAACTGAAGTACAAAGCGGCTGTCGAAGCGGGTTTGCTGAAGATTCTCTCGAAGATGGGGATCTCACTCCTGAGCAGCTATCACGGGGCGCAGATTTTTGAGGCGATTGGCCTCAGCGAAGCGGTGATTGATCTCGCCTTTATCGGCACGGTCTCGCGGGTGGGTGGCCTGACCTTGGTTGATATTGCCAACGAGGTCGCTGATTTCCACCAACGCGCTTTCCCCGAACTCAAAGGTGGCAAGCTCGAAAACTATGGCTTTGTGCAATCACGGCCCAAGGGCGAGTTTCACATCAACAGTCCTGAGATGGCGAAGCGCTTGCACCAGGCTGTAACCAACAACAGCTACGACCACTTCCAGCACTACAACGACTACATCACCAGTCGGCCGCCGACAACCCTGCGTGATCTGCTGACCTTTAAGAGCGATCGCGAGCCGATTGCCGTCGAATCTGTCGAGTCTGCGAGCGCCATTTTCGCCCGCTTTGCCACCGGCGGGATGTCGCTGGGTGCCCTGAGCCCCGAAGCGCATGAAACCCTCGCGATCGCGATGAACCGCATTGGCGGCAAGTCCAACTCCGGCGAGGGCGGCGAAGATCCGAAGCGCTTTCTCAGCATCACGGCAATCGATGCCGATGGTTCGACCGTCGATTTTCCCTACCTCAAGGGCTTGCAGGTCGGTGATACAGCCAGCTCAGCGATTAAACAAGTAGCGTCCGGTCGCTTTGGTGTCACCCCCGAGTACCTCCTCAACGCCAAGCAAATTGAAATTAAAGTCGCCCAGGGGGCTAAGCCCGGCGAAGGCGGGCAGCTACCGGGTCACAAGGTCAGCGCCTACATTGCCAAACTGCGCCGCTCCAAGCCCGGAGTCACCCTGATTTCACCACCGCCCCACCACGACATCTACTCGATTGAAGATCTGGCGCAGTTGATTTTTGATCTGCACCAAATCAATCCTCAGGCCAAAGTCTCGGTGAAGTTGGTTGCCGAAATTGGCATTGGTACGATTGCAGCCGGTGTGGCCAAGGCTAATGCTGATGTGATTCAGGTGTCGGGTCACGATGGCGGTACCGGTGCCTCACCCCTCAGCTCGATCAAGCATGCAGGCGTACCCTGGGAGCTGGGTCTGACTGAGGTGCATCGCTCGCTGCTGGATAACGGCCTTCGTGATCGATCCATCTTGCGGGTCGATGGCGGTATCCGTACTGGCTGGGAAGTCGTCATGGCCGCGATGCTCGGTGCCGAAGAATACGGCTTTGGTACGGTGGCGATGATTGCCGAAGGCTGCATCATGGCACGTGTCTGCCACACCAACAACTGCCCCGTCGGTGTCACCAGCCAAAAAGAAGCCCTGCGCAAGCGCTTCCCCGGCACCCCCGAACACGTCGTCAATTTCTTTGTCTTTATTGCCGAAGAAGTACGGCAAATTCTCGCTCGTTTGGGCTATCACTCCTTGGCCGAGGTCGTCGGTCGGGGCGATCTGCTCACGTCCCGCAGTGATGTCAGCCTCAGCAAAACCCAGGCTTTAGATCTCAGCTGCCTGATTGAGCTGCCCGACAGCCGTACCGACCGCAGTTGGTTGCAGCACGAAGCTGTACATAGCAACGGCCCCGTCCTCGATGACCAGATTTTGGCGACCCCAGCCCTGCAAGCAGCGATGGCTAGCTGTGGTCAGGTCGATCTCGAGTTCCCAATTGTCAGCACCGACCGTACCGTTGGCGGCCGGGTTGCGGGGGCGATCGCGAAGCAGTATGGCAACACCCTCTTTGCCGCTAAGGGTGGCCAGATCAACCTCAGCTTCCGAGGTTCTGCCGGTCAGAGTTTTGGTGCCTTCAATCTGCCAGGCATGACCCTGACCCTGATTGGTGAAGCCAACGACTATATCGGCAAGAGCATGCACGGCGGCACCCTGATTATTAAGCCGCCCGCCGACTCACCGCGTGCCCCCGAAGACAACGTGATCATCGGGAATACCTGCCTCTACGGGGCGACCGGTGGTGTTCTCTTTGCCAATGGCCGCGCCGGTGAGCGCTTTGCGGTACGCAACTCCCTCGGTACGGCTGTGATCGAGGGTGCGGGCGATCATTGCTGCGAGTATATGACCGGTGGCGTTGTCGTTGTCTTAGGCTCGATTGGTCGTAACCTCGGTGCGGGGATGACGGGCGGCTTAGCCTACATCCTCGATGAACTGGGCAACGTTCCGGCCAAAATTAACGGCGAGATCGTCCGCATTCAGCGGCTGCAAACCCCAGCGGCGGAAGCCCAACTGAAGCAACTCATCGAGCAGCATCATGCCCTGACGGGTAGCCCCAAAGCGGCTCATGTGCTGGCTAATTGGTCGGTGATGTTGCCCCAGTTCTGGCAGGTGATTCCGCCGTCAGAAGATAACACCGAGCTGACAACAGTGGCGGTGACGGCGACCGTTACGGCGTGAGTTATCGCTGGACAACCCGCGCCCAGTACGGCATCAAGGCGCTGCTGGAGCTGAGCCTCCATGGCCACCAGCAGCCCTTATCGGTCAAGACGATTGCCGAGCGCCAAGGGATTCCTGCGCCTTTTTTGGAGAAGGTGCTGGGGGCACTGCGGCAAGCCGGAATTGTGCGCTCGGTGCGGGGGGTGCAGGGTGGCTATCAACTGGCACAACCCCTCACTGCCATCAGTTTGGCGGCAATCCTGACGGCTTTGGGCGAAGAAATTCGCATGGTGGGCGGTGATAGCCAGACTGGCATTAGCGATCAGGTGATTCAGACCCTCAGTGATCGCCTCAGTCAACGCTTTGCTGGGGTGCTAGCAGAGATTAGCCTCGAAGATTTGTACTTTGATGCCCGTAGTTGTGAGGCGGCTCAGAGTGAAGTGCCTGAGTTTATGGTTTGAACCAAGACCGGCGGGTGTGATTTTAGCCGATCCGAATTAGAGCAGGTAATGTGATCGAAATCACCGACAAAGCCTACTATCTAGATCACTATTTATGTACGCCTCGGAGAGAGTGCGTTTAATTCACAGGGAGTCTGTGATGCGTTACGAATACTGCATCTATGTCGGGCGATTTCAGCCCTTTCATCTCGGTCACTTAGAGACAGTCTATGCGGCCCTAGAGCAGGCGGAGAAGCTCTTGATCATCTTGGGCAGCCACATGACGGCGGCCAACACGCGCAACCCGTGGAGTGCGGCTGAGCGTGAGGCGATGATCCGTGCCTGCCTGATGCCTGAGGCATCGGCTCGAACTGAGTTTCTCTACGTTCGCGATCGGCTGTATAGCGATAACCTTTGGCTGACCGATGTGCAGCAGAAGGTCTATGCGGTCGCCGGTGATGAGGCCCGCATTGCCCTGATTGGCTATCACAAAGACAGCACCTCCTACTATCTCGATTTGTTTCCCCAGTGGGGCGCGATCGCGATGGAGAACTTCAAGGGTCTCAACTCCACGGATATTCGGACGGCCTATCTCAGCCAACTCCCCGAATCGACCTACGCCCACACCCTCCCGGCGGGCAGCTTGGCGTTTCTGCGCCAGTTCCGCGAGACCCCCGCCTACACCACCCTCTGCGACGAATACACCTTCATCCAGGCGTACAAAAAAGCGTGGGTGGTCGCACCCTACCCGCCAACATTTGTCACTACTGATGCAGTGGTTGTCCAGTCGGGGCATGTGCTGGTGGTCCGGCGCAAGGCTAAACCTGGCCAAGGGCTGATTGCGCTGCCGGGTGGCTTTTTGCAGCAGGATGAAACCATCCTTGATGGCATGTTGCGGGAGCTGCGCGAAGAGACTGGGCTGAAGGTGCCCACACCTGTATTGCGGGGCTCAATTGTCGATACGCATGTATTTGATAATCCTGAGCGTTCGCTGCGGGGTCGCACCATCACCCACGCCGCCTTTATTCAGCTCAAGGCCGGTAAGCTGCCGCCCGTCCGGGGCAATGATGATGCGGCCAAGGCTTGGTGGATGCCTCTCTCGGATTTGTATGCCCACGAAGACCAGTTCTTTGAGGATCATTTCCAGATTGTGCAGCACTTTGTCAGCCGCGTTTAGTCCCGTTCTCTCTGGCTTTGGATAGACCGAAGCCACCTTTTCTACCGTTGCGGAGCGCAACAAAGGATATATCTCATGACACGCTATGAACCCCTCGCCGAAAATCTGATTCTTGATACGGATTCCTATAAAGCAAGCCACTGGCTGCAATATCCTCCCGGCACCCAGGGTCTGTTTGCCTATCTCGAAAGCCGAGGCGGTCGTTATCCCGCCACCCTATTCTTTGGCTTGCAATATATTCTCAAGCGTTACCTCAGCCAGCGCGTAACACCGGCGATGGTGGCCGAAGCAGCTGCCTTTTGGCAAGCCCACGGCGAACCCTTCAATAAAGACGGTTGGGACTACATTGCCACGAACCTCGAAGGCCGCCTGCCCCTACGCATTCGGGCGGTGCCCGAGGGGTCACTGGTGCCGGTGCGCAATGTCTTGATGACGGTCGAATCCACTGACCCCAAGGTTTTTTGGCTGGTCACATGGCTGGAAACCCAACTGCTGCGGGTCTGGTATCCAACGACGGTGGCAACCCAAAGCTGGTATCTGCGCGGTCTGATCTTCGACTATCTCAGCAAAACGGCTGATGATGCGGCGGCAGAAATTGGCTTTAAGCTGCATGATTTTGGCGCGCGGGGTGTCTCCAGCCAAGAGTCTGCCGGGATTGGTGGCATGGCCCATCTCGTCAACTTTTTGGGTACTGACACGGCTCAGGGGGTTCGCTATGCCAATCACTATTACAACCACCCGATGGCGGGCTTCTCCATTCCAGCGGCCGAGCACTCCACGATTACGGCCTGGGGTCGCGATCGCGAACTGGATGCCTACCGCAACATGCTGACTCAGTTTGCCAAGCCCGGTAGCCTTGTCGCCGTGGTTTCCGATTCCTACGATATTTGGCAAGCCATCGAGCATCTTTGGGGCGGCGAGCTGCGGCAAACGGTGATTGATTCCGGTGCGACCGTCGTGATCCGGCCTGATTCCGGCAACCCGCCTGTGGTTGTCAGCCGCGTCTTGCAACTGCTGGAGGGTCGCTTTGGCAGCACTACCAACAGCAGGGGTTACAAGGTACTCAACCATGTGCGCGTGATTCAGGGCGATGGCATCAACCCCGACAGCCTTGTCACGATTCTCGATACGATCACCCGCCTTGGCTTTAGCGCCAGTAATGTCGCCTTTGGGATGGGTGGAGCGCTCTTGCAGCAGGTCAACCGCGATACACAACGCTTTGCCTACAAGTGCAGCGAGGTGATGATTGAGGGCCAACGGTTCGCGATCGCGAAAGACCCAGCCACTGACGCCAGCAAACGCAGCAAAGCCGGACGTCTGGATCTGATCCGGATTAATGGCGAGTACAGCACCGTCACCCCCGACAATCACGATTCTGTGCCAGACTCAGCCCTTGAGCTCGTTTATGAAAACGGTACGCTGCTCAGCGAAGACAGCCTCGATACGATCCGCCAGCGGGCTTTGGGATAGCGAGATCTCGATGCCATTGAGTCCTTCGTGGCATCAAAAAATCTCCCGATTCAGGAGCACATAGAGCTGCTGTAGGCCCTTTTTGAGCTTGCGAGAAACCGTCACCGCGCTGATATTGAGGCGTTCGGCGGTTTCTTTTTGCGTCAGATCGTAGAGAAACACAAACTCAAGAATTTCGCGGGTACGATCTTCCAGCTTGGCCATCGCCTGCCGCAAACGAAGTTGATCTTCTTGGGCCAACTGAAATGACTGATAGCGAGCATCGGGCAATAAATCACCCAAGGTACTGGCCTCTTCTTTGACGGGTGCATCAAGGCTGAGGGTTGCCTGGTTTTGCCGCGCCATCAGCAATTCTTGCCACTCAGAACTACTAATCTCGAGGGCTGCACACATTTCTTGGTCGGTGGGGAGTCGGCCCAGGTCTTGGCGCAGTTGGGCGCCCACTTTTTTGCTGCGCTGCACCAGCTCGACCCAGCGGCGAGGAATACGAAGGGTGCTGGAGCGGTCGCGTAGGTAGTGCTGAATTTCGCCACGAATGTAGGGAATCGCAAAGGTACTGAAGGCAATGCCCCGGCTCAGGTCAAAACGCTCGATTGCCTGAATAAGGCCAATGCAGCCTACTTGGAGTAAGTCGTCAAAATTTTCTTGGGTTTGCTGCCGCCAATGGTGCGCCTCTTTACGCACTAAACCAAGGTTCAGCTCCACCAAGCGATTCCGCAAGCGTGGCGAGGGTTGCTGCTGATAGGTCTGCAACAACTCAAGGGTGCTGGACTTACGTTCGTCCGTCATAGATACACGACGAGGGTGGCTTAGATGTTACCCAGCGCAATCGAGACACATTGTGACAAGAGTCGTAGGCTTTATTAACACATCCACTCAAACGATAGCGGACGACCCCACCCTCAGATACAGCAGGATTACAGAGATTAACCCAGCCTTAACCCAACCTAGCCCGCAAGCATAGGCTGCGGCAGGGCTTTGAGCAAACCATACTCCAGACCATCGGCGAGGGCTTGGTAAGACGCCTCGATGATATTGGCGGAGACACCGACCGTTGTCCAGCGATGCACCGTAGTGCCTTGACTGCTGGCAAACTCAATCAACACCCGCGTGCGGGCACCCGTACCCGACGCCCCATCCAAAATCCGCACCTTGTAATCGGCTAGTTGGAACTGCTCCACCGCCGGATAAAACTCCACAAGGGCATTGCGTAACGCCCGATCTAAAGCAGCCACAGGCCCATTACCCTCGGCCACCGTCAGCCGAATTGCCTCACCGACCGCTACTTTCAAGGTCGCGATCGCATTAACGGCCACACTCCCCGTCTCCTGAGGCTGCCAAGCACCGACATGACTAGGCTGATCGGTTAGGCAATGCACATTAAAATTCAGTAACTCAAAACGTTGGGGCCGCTGATTCAGGCAACCGCGTACAAACAGCTCAAAGCTCGCCTCAGCCGCTTCAAACTGATAGCCCCAGTGCTCCAAATCTTTGAGTTGGCTGAGGATTTCGCGGGCAATCGGGTCTTTTTTATCCAGCTGAATGCCAAAGGTCGCGACCTTCGCCAGAATATTGCTCAGCCCTGCTTGATCAGACACAACAATGCGACGGCGATTACCCACCTGCTCGGGCTCGATGTGTTCGTAGGTGAGCGGGTTTTTTTGGACGGCACTGACATGGACACCGCCCTTATGGGCAAAAGCTGACAAACCGACAAAGGGCGCATGTTCGGGGGGTGCCAGATTGATCACTTCGCTGACCGCCCGCGCCGTATCCGTAAGGCGCTGGAGCTGATGCTCACTCAGGCAGTGATAGCCCAGCTTGAGTTGAAGGTTGGGGATGACACTGCACAGGTTGGCATTACCACAGCGCTCGCCATAGCCATTCATTGTCCCTTGCACCATGCGTGCGCCTGCTTGCACCGCTGCCAGGGCATTCGCCACGGCAGTATCCGAATCATTGTGAGTATGAATCCCAATCGGCACCTGGTTCAGGTTATGGGCCTCTGCCATAACGGCTGCCGTAATTCGAGCCACATCGTGGGGCAACGTACCACCATTCGTATCGCAAAGAACAATCCACTCAGCCCCGGCCTTAGCGGCAGCAGCTAGGGTTTCGAGGGCATACTCGGGGTTACGTTGGTAGGCATCAAACCAGTGCTCGGCATCGTAGATTACATGGCGTTGCTGCGCCCGAAAGTAGGCAATGCTATCGGCAATCATCGCCAAATTTTCGGCCAGGGTCGTACCAATACCCTCGGTCACATGCAAATCCCAAGACTTGCCAAAGGTGGTAACGTAGCGCGTACCCGCTGCCAGAATTGGTGCAAAGAGGGGTTCATCCGCCGCAGCCCGCCTAGGCCGACGGGTTGAACAGAAGGCAACCAGCTCCGCTTGCTCAAGGGGCGTTTCTTTCAGTTGCCAAAAGAACTGAACATCTTTGGGGTTTGCACCGGGCCAGCCCCCTTCAATCAACGGAATCCCGAGCTGGTCAAGGTGATGGGCAATGCGAATCTTATCTTCAACCGAAAGGGACAACCCTTCTTGCTGGGCACCATCACGTAGGGTTGTGTCGTAGAGGGTGACAGGGGTTTGGGCGGTGAGGGTTTGGGCCGGATCAGATGATGTCATTGCAGCAGGATTCCAGTGATCACACGATAAATAAGTGGGTCAGCTCAGAGCGGTGAGTAAATCAAGTAGGTCAGCTAGTAGATAGGCTCAGGGTCATGCTTAGCAACTACTCTGAGGCGCATTGTCTAAAGCGTACTGGCGTACATTGTGCTTTAGTACACGTTCTTTATAGTAGGCGATCGCGAAAGGGTGCTGCTTGCCCCGTCAAGCCAAGATCTGCGTTGCATTTGCAACATTTGCTAACAGCCAATACGGTCAATTGTGCCAGCACCTTATGGTGAAGAATAACCGGTTATTCCCCACGCCCTATGTCCCCTCATGCCGAAAAACTGTGGCGCTTTTATCAACGCCTGCGCTGGGGCGCTCTCATCACCCTCTGGTTTGGGGTCGGCGGCCTCAGCCTCTGGGCAATGCGAGATGCGACTGGGCGCTTGCTAGAGTTTTTTACCTGGCGTGGTCTGTATTATTCGCTGCGCTACAACCCTATCTCAGCTATGGGCCTGGGGCTATGTCTCTGGTGGACGCTGGTAACGTTGCTTGTCGAAACCCAGATCGCAATCTGGGGTTTGCCGGTGGTCGACATAGAGCGCCTTGAGCAGCAGGCACACTGGCTAAAACAACATTGGCCCGGCTTGTGGCAACGGCTGTGAACGATATTATGTCGGTATTTGTAGTTGCTGTTGTTGTCATCACATCCAGAATTAACTTAGGGATCGAGTCAGGCAAGCAATCAGGCTAGAAGTTAGCTAGAGCCTGAGAGAAACCAACAGTAACAGTCCCGTAGACCAAGGTAGTCCAGGCCAGTGCTCAAAATCAGTGAAGTTCGAGCTATCGTAATTCAAACCAATACCGTTGCAATCGCGATCGCGCCAACCCAAGCACTCATTACGAGGTGGTCGTAGCTCGGGCGCCATGTGCTACGATCTTCAACTGCACTTGATTCGTTGTGGTATCCCATGCAGGTCACTCAGGAGAAGCGCCCCGGCAGCAAGATGGGCTTTTCGATTACCCTTCCCGCTGACCAGGTGCAGAAAACCTACGAAAAGACGCTGCGGCAACTCGTCAAAACCACCCAGATTCAAGGCTTCCGTAAGGGCAAAGCGCCCCGCCATATTGTTATGGGCTACCTCGGCAAAGAGCGTGTCCGTGCCTTTGTGCTCGAAGAACTGATCAACACCACCATTCAAGATGTCATCAAAGAATCTGAGCTGCAAACCCTGGGCGAGTTTAGCTTTGATGACGGTATCGATAGCCTGTTTGAGCGCTTTGATCCGACGACTGAGTTCAGCTTTGGCGGCGAGATTGAAGTACAGCCCGACGTCAAGCTCGGCCAATACAAAGAGCTTGAAGTTAAAGTCACCCGCAAGGATGCAGACCCCGATCAGGTCAGCCAAACCTTGGAGCGCTACCGCAACCAACGCTCGACCCTGATCCCCGTCGAAAATCGGGCCGCTCAGTTAGCAGATGTGGCGATTCTGGATTTTGAGGGCAAGCGCGCTGAAGATGGTGCTGCCATTGAGGGCGCTAGTGGTACCGACTTCCAGCTTGATCTGGATGAGTCTAAGTTTATTCCTGGCTTTATCAGCGGCATTGTTGGTATGAGCATTGGTGAAACCCGCGAAGTTTCAGCAACCTTCCCCGAAGACTACCCGAACGAAGAAGCGGCAGGTAAGGAAGCCATCTTTACGATCACCCTCAAAGAACTCAAAGAAAAAGAGCTGCCAGCCCTGGATGATGCCTTTGCCAAAGACATCAGTGAGTTTGAGACCCTCGCCGAACTCGAAGCAAGTTTGAGCAAGCGTTATATCGACCAAGCCCGCAACGAATCCTTTGAGGCGCTGAACTTGGCGCTGATTGATGCCATTGTTGCCAACATCGAGGTCGAGCTGCCCGAAACCCTGATTGAGCGGGAAATTCGCACCTCGATTGCCGAAACGCTGCAAAGCCTTTCGGGAGAGGGGCTCGATGTGCGGGGCATTTTGCAAAACGAAGAGGTGATCGCGGGCCTTAAAGAACGCGCCCGCCCCGAAGCGATGGAAAACCTGACCCGCACGTTAACGCTGGCGGAAATCATCAAGGCCGAACAGATCGGCGTCGGACAGACCGAGCTAGAAATGAAAGTACGTGATTTCTACGCCACCTATCCTTACGAGGACAAGCCCGACCCGCAGCGCGTAGTTCAGTTCATGCGCGAAGAAGTCTTAAAGTCGAAAGCGTTTGTTTGGCTGCGTGATAACAACACGATTATTTGGGTTGATGCGGATGGTAATCCAGTTGAGGAGCCAGAAGGGATGCTGGGTGCCCTAGAAGTTGACGCCGTCGAGGCTTCCGATGATGACTTGGTTGCCTCGGATGCAGTGGTCGAGGTGGTGGCTGAAGACGCCTAGTGTGAAAGACCCAAAACCTTACGCAAAGTCTTGCTTGCCGGCACTCGCTTGAGCGTTTGACACACTATCACTGCTGAGAAAACTCATGGCCCTATTGGTGCAGAAATTTGGTGGTACCTCGGTGGGCAACATCGAGCGGATCCAGGCAGTGGCACAACGGGTGGCGGCCACGCGTGCCCAGGGGCATGATGTTGTGGTCGTGGTTTCGGCCATGGGCCATGAGACAGATCGTCTGGTCGATTTGGCGCAGGCAATTATTCAGCCCCAGCCCGTTGATGAGTTGGCCTATCGGCGGGAGCTGGATCGGCTTTTGGCAACGGGTGAACAAGTCAGTATTGCCCTGTTGGCGATGGCGTTGCAGCAGGTGGGCTGTGCGGCGATTTCACTGACGGGGGCGCAGGCTGGCATTTTGACCGAGCGGGAGCATGGGGCGGCTCGCATTATCGAAATTAGTAGCGACCGGATTCAGCGCTACTTGGGTCAGGGTCATGTTGTGATTGTGGCGGGGTTTCAGGGTATTGCTAGCCCTGTTGATTTGGATATTACGACCCTTGGGCGGGGTGGCTCCGATACGACAGCGGTGGCTTTGGCCGTGGCGTTGCAGGCCGAGCGCTGCGATATTTTTACGGATGTGCCGGGGGTTTTTACGACCGATCCGCGTTTGGTGCCCGAAGCGCGCTTGATTCCGGCCATCACGAGCGAGGAAATGCTGGAGCTGGCCAGCTTGGGGGCGCAGGTGTTGCATCCGCGGGCGGTGGAGTTAGCGCGAAATTTTGGCCTCAAGTTGCAGGTGCGCTCGAGTTGGACAGAGGATCTGGGGACGTTGGTACTCTCGAGTGGCAGTCGGCGACGTAGCGGTCGAACGGCTCTCGCGGGCCTGGAGATGACCCAGGCGATTGATGCGGTGACGGTGAATCGAGAGCAGGCCAAGGTGGTGCTGCTGCATGTACCGGATCAACCGGGAATTGCGGCGCAGTTGTTTGAGGCGATCGCGACGGCGGGCATCAATGTCGATCTGATTTTGCAGTCAATTCATACCGCCGATGGCAGCCCCAGCAACGATATTGCCTTTACCGTCGAGCGGGCCCAAGCCCAGGCAGCGGCAGCGGTGGCTGAGCAGGTGGGCCGTGCCTTGGGCTGTCAGGAAGTGGTGGTAGATGCCCATGTCGCCAAGGTGAGTATTGCCGGGGCGGGGATGATTGGTCGCCCGAGTGTGGCGGCGGAGATGTTTGAGGTTCTGGCGGCGGCTGGGATCAATATTCAGATGATCTCGATGTCGGAGATTAAGGTCAGTTGTTTGATTGATCTGGCCTATGCCAGCGATGCTGCCCTGCAACTGAGCCAGTATTTTCAGGTGGTGCCCCGCGCCCTTGAAAGCCACAAATCCGAACCAAGTTTGCAAAGTGTGCCCGTGCGCGGTGTCGCCCTAGATCGCAAGCAGGCGCGCCTGGCGGTACTGCAGGTGCCCGATCGTCCGGGCTATGCGGCGAAGATCTTCCGGCGTTTGGCAGCGGCTAATGTCGCGATCGACACGATCATCCAAAGTCAGCGTCACCTCACCAATGCCCAGGGTGAAGCAACCAACGATATTGCCTTTACAACGGCCTTGGGTCAAGTGAGTACGGCGGCAACAGTACTACGACAAGTAGCCGTTGAGTTGGGCTGTGGCGAGGTGATCGTCGATGAGCAAATCGCCAAGGTCAGTATTGTCGGGGCCGATATGGAAGCGCACCCCGGTACCGCCGCCGCCCTCTTCCGCGCTTTGGCGAGTGCGGGCGTCAATATCGAGATGATTTCGACCTCGGAGATTAAGGTGAGCTGTGTGGTCAGCGATGCGGATGCAATCAATGCCTTACAAACAGCTCACAGTGCCTTTAACTTGGAGCTTGCTTAGGTGGTCTTAGTAAATCAAGCTGCGTAAACTAGGCCACCAAATCAGGGAACGCACTCTGGACAGCGGGGTGCAGGAGTTTGCCGCCCTGGACATTTAGCCCTTGGCCAAAGCCAGCGTCAAGCATAAAGGCTTTTTCAGCGCCGAAGTTGGCGAGCTTGAGTACGTAGGGCAGGGTCGCATTGACTAGGGCTTGGGTTGCGGTCCAGGGAACGGCACCGGGCATATTGGCAACGCCGTAATGCAGAACCCCAGCTGTGAGGTAGACCGGATCGCTGTGGGTTGTGGCGTGGATGGTTTCGATACAACCGCCTTGATCAACGGCGACATCGACAATCACTGATCGCGATCGCATCTCTGCCACCAGCTCTTTTGAGACCAATGTCGGGGCGCGCTTACCGGCCAACAAGACCGCGCCAATCAACAAATCAGCTTCGGGTACGGTGGCGGCAATATCGCGACTGCTGCTGTAGAGCAACTCGACCCGTGAGCCAAAGAGGGCTTCGAGCTCTTGGAGGCGGCTGACGCTGATGTCAAAAATCTGCACCCGTGCGCCAAGACCAATCGCCATTTTGGCGGCTTCGGTACCGACGACGCCACCGCCGAGGATCACGATCCGACCGGGACGGACGCCGGGCACACCGCCGAGCAAAACACCGCGCCCACCCTGTTGCCGCGTCAGATAGTGCGCCCCAAACTGCACCGCCAGCCGTCCGGCAATTGCACTCATGGGCATGAGGAGGGGCAGGCTGTTGCCCTGGGTGACGGTTTCGTAGGCGATACAGGTGGCACCGCTGGCCATTAGAGCTTGAGTGAGGTCGCGATCGGCCGCCAGATGCAAGTAGGTAAAGAGCAGCAGCTCGGGATGAATTAGCGGGTATTCACTGGCGAGGGGTTCTTTGACCTTGACAACCATTTCTTGGGCATAGACTTCGGCTGGGGTGGTCGCGATCATTGCCCCCGCACTGGCATAGTCAGAATCACTAAAGCCAGCACCCTCGCCAGCCTGAGTTTCGACCCAAACCTGGTGTCCGGCTTCGGTGAGAGTTTGTACCGCCGCCGGGGTCAACCCCACGCGAAACTCAAGGTTCTTAATCTCTTTGGGTACGCCAATACGCATGGGTCAAAGTCCTGGGGATGAATGAAGCGCGTCGCTGCAAAACAAGAGTATTAGAACCTAAAGCGTTAATCAGCGAAGGTATCTTTGAGCACAGTGCGGGCAGCGAGGTGCTTGCGGGTCGTCTCGAGGATGTGCCCCTCTTGGTGCAGACGCTCGAGGGTATCTTGCAGCTCCAGCAAACCTTGTTGCTCGGAGATTGCGCCCTGAAAATGGCCGGCAATCCAGTAGGACAGTTCGAGGGGGTCGGTGGGCAGATCGTCAGGTAATTCCAGCTCGCGATCGGTAAGTTTATTCGAGAGATGCACGACATCTCGCAGAAGGGTCGTAATGTCACTCACCAAGTCGGCATGGTCATCAACCAGGGGTTCGTCTTCAAGCCATTCGACAAGGCCGACACGGTAGGGTGTTTCCCGCACGTATTCGAGGACGCGGAAGCGCCGCAAACCCACAGTCAACACATTGAGGCGATCATCAGGTAAACGCTGCGACTGCAAAACTTCGGCACAACTGCCGACGCGCACAGGCTGATCAGTGTCTTGGTCGTAAAGCAGCACGCCAAAGCAGCGATCCGTTTCCATGATCGTGTTGATCATCATCCGGTAGCGGGGCTCAAAAATATGCAGGGGCAAGGGTCGCCCCGGAAAGAGAACCACTCCCGGCAGGGGGAACAATGGCAGTTCACGGACGGCAAGGGAGGACGGCATCGGACAAGCCCAGCAGTGCAATAGTCTTATTTTAGGTCGCGATCATCCGAATTACGGGGGTTTCCTGCCAAAGGAAGCGATCAAGACGGTCGGGCAGGCAGCTTTGGACTTGGGTCAGATGCTGCTCACCTAAGGCAACAAGCACGGCGACATCAATACCGCCGTAGGCGGGTAAAAAGTATTCGAGCTTGGCCAGACCTTCACCCAAAAGGATGGCGGCGCCTTTACCGTTGCGATTGCTGAGGTGATAGTAGCCGACTGCCAGTTGCAGCACGCCTTGGTAAAACTGGCGCTGGGGTTGCAGGGCATCGTGCCAGAGATCTTCGAGACTGTCGTGGCATTGGTAGAAGGCTTGCTGGTTAAAGAGATCGACCCCTGCCGCAAAGCGATCGCGATCGGCTTCTGGCAGATCATCACTCGTCAAAATACTGATCAACATCGCTGGCTCAGGCATCAGGCAACACCCGCAACACCGACTCGACCCGCATCACATGGGGCAGTTGCGCAATCTCGGCCATGGCGGCTCGGAAGGCGGCTTCGGGAACGGTGTGAGTCAGCATGACGACTTCGGCGGCATTGCCCTGAAAGCCTTTTTGCCCGACCCATTCCAAACTGACGCCGTGATCACCAAACGCCTGCCCCAGAGCGCCAATGACGCCAGGCCGATCCGAGACATGGAGACGGGTGAAAAAGCGGAGGGAGGCTTCACCCGCTGGTAAGTACGCCAGGTGGTTCGGAAAGCCCTGCGCCAATAGGGGTTGGAGGACGCCGGTTTTGAGCACCGCGACACCATTCAAAATATCGGCAACGACCGCACTCGCCGTGGGGCCACGTCCGGCACCGGGGCCGGAGAACATCACTTCGCCGAGGGGATCAGCGGCCAGCCAGACGGCGTTATCGACAGAGTTGACGCCCGCGAGGGGATGCGCCTTAGGTAAGAGCATCGGCTGAACCCGAATATCGAGCTGCTGATTGACCAAAGTCGCGATCGCGAGCAGCTTAATCACAAAGCCCCATTCGTGGGCATAGTGCATATCAACATCGGTAATGGCGCGGATGCCCTCACAGGCAATCTGGCTGCGGTCTACCCAACTGCCAAAGGCAAGGCTGGCCAAAATCGCAATCTTATCGGCGGCATCACCGCCATCAACATCAGCACTCGGATCGGCCTCGGCATAGCCCTTTTCTTGGGCCAACAACAGCGCATCGGCAAAACGCATCCCCGCTTCGGTCATCTGCGTCAGGATGAAGTTGGTCGTGCCATTGATAATGCCCATTACACTCTGGATGCGGTTCGCACCCAGACATTGCTTGAGGGGCAAAATGACTGGAATGCCACCACAGACCGCCGCTTCAAACAAAACATGGACACCATAACGGGCGGCGGCGGCCAAAATCTCGGTGCCATAACGGGCAATGACGGCTTTGTTGGCTGTAATCACGTGCTTCTGGTTCGCGATCGCCGTCAAAATCAGGCTACGAGCTGGTTCCAGGCCACCAATCAGCTCGATGACCATATCAATAGTCGGGTCGGTAACAATACTTTCAAGATCTGTCGTCAGTAGACTGGCATCCAGAGCCCGCACCTTGCTGAGATCCCGCACACCCACACGGGCCAACTCGACCTCAGCCAATAAAGGATGGCGGCCTGTCGGTGTGGTCACAATCTCGGCGACACCCGCACCGACCGTACCCAAGCCTAAAAGTCCGAGTTTATATGCCACGTTTTTCGTATGTATCGCCTTCACGTCTCATCTTAGTGCGGTGATGGCGCAATCGTTGTCTGGGGTGGTGCGGGCATGAGACATGAACGGTAAGGACTATGAGAATTTTTGATTCACCGTATCCAAACCATCTCAAAGATGGGGCTCAGCAAATGCTTCAGCCAAGGCAAAGCTAACAAGAAAACCAACAAAAAACCGGCCTGAGCGGCCGGATTTCTGTGAAATGATTTTGCTAAGGACGCCTTCTCTGGGAACACAGGCGAGAACACGTAGAAGCCGCCAGTGTGTTTAGTAGGCGAGGCCCATGCTGCGGCTGGTTTCGGCACCCAAGTAGACGCGGATGCTGAGGAAGTCGGTGGGGCAGGCGGTTTCACAGCGCTTGCAACCAACACAGTCTTCGGTACGGGGTGAGGCGGCAATGGTGCCAGCCTTGTTGCCATCCCAGGGCACCATCTCGAGCACATCGGTGGGGCAGGCCCGCACACATTGAGTGCAACCGATACAGGTATCGTAAATTTTTACGGCATGCGACATAAGTTAATGACTCCTGTTATCAAGACACAAAAAGGGCGTCTATGCGTTTGTTATCGCTGCGTTCAGTGTACGCCACGCCTCAGAATCCCTTGGGCAGGCGTTGAAAAACTTTAAGGAACTTAAAACAGACCCAGGGTTATAGCCAGCCCTGATTGGGGTGTGTCGATCTGGGCTGCCGGATCTGGGTGTTGGGTATGGCTGGCGAAGACGACAGGCGATCGCGAATCAGGGCACAATTGATAGAGTGCGTTTGGGTGTTCACTCTGGGCATTCAGACTCGCGCAGTATGGTTAACTCTGTCGTTGGCATCGCCTTTATGTTGAGCTTGTTTGATCATCTGTATGGCGCTTGGTTTTTGCCGCAGCGCACGTTTTTGCAGTTGCGCCAGCAACCGCCCCTCTGGCAAGCGGCTGTGGTGATTGTGATTATTCAGTGCATTGATGCCGGACGACGCAGTGATGTGAATGTCGGTACGCTGCTGTTTGCGGTCACGACGGGAATGGTCGGCTGGATGATTGTCGCCTCGATTTTGCGGCTTGTCGCGTTTTGTTTGGGGCGCGATCCGGATCTGGCGATGATTTTGGTGCTGTTGGCCTTTGGCAGTTTGCCCTGGGTATTTACGGCCCCGGCGCAGATGTTTGGCGGGGCGATCGGGGCGCTGCTGAGTGCGGTGGTTTTGATTTGGTTTAGTGTCTGGCAGATTTGGGTGGTCGCGATCGCGATGGATCTGCCTTGGTGGCGTTTGGTCTGGTTGCTGCCCTTAACGGCGGTGGCGGGGATCTTGGCGCTCAGTTGGGCGACGACTACCCTATCGACGCTGGCCTCGTTTGGCGGCTAGGCAGATGCGGCGGCGAATTGTCTGTTTGACGGCGGCGGGTGCGCAGGTGGCGGCACGTCTGGCGCCGGCCTTGGATGCAGAGATTTGGGCGGCACCAGGCTTAGCGGCGGATGTCACCTTTGAGACGGGAATTGGGGTCGCGATCGCGACGGCGTGGGCCGAGTGTGATCAGATTATCGCGATCGCGGCCATGGGCATTGTTGTCCGCTCTTTGGCCAAACGCTTAGAAAGCAAACATCATGACCCGGCGGTGGTGGTGGTGGATGAAGCAGGCCGCTTCGTGATCCCGGTGGTTGGCGCACATCATGCCGGTGGTGATGCCCTTGCCCAAGAGATTGCGGCCCTGCTTGATGCTCAGCCCGTGTTAACCGGCGCGAGTGCGGCGCGGCAGCAGATCGCCGTCGATCAGATCGGTGTGCCCTATGGCTGGATGAGAGGCGAGGGGGATTGGACAGCCGTTGCGGCGGCTGAGACGGTGACGGTGATTCAAACCGAAGGCAGTCGGCTGTGGTGGCAAGGGCTTGATCCCAACACCTGCTACCAAGAACTGACTTCTCTGGGGGCGATCCTCGGCTCTCGACCCCAGGCTGTGCTGTGGATTGGCGATACCCCCCCGCCTGCTCTCACAATGCCGGTTGCGGCTTGGCATCCGCGTACGCTTTGGCTTGGTTTGGGCTGCGAGCGCCATACACCTGCTGAATTGATTGAAGCCGCCCTCCGCGAGGTGATGCAGGTGCATGGTTTGGCTTTTGAGGCGATTGCGGGGATCGCCAGCCTTGATCTGAAGCAGGATGAACCTGCCTTTCTTGAGTTGGCTGAGCGTTATGGCTGGCCCCTATGTTGCTTTGATGCGGCAACCCTGGCACAACATCAGCCCCCCAATCCCTCGGCGATCGTTGCCGCTGAAGTGGGTACCCCCTCGGTGGCGGAAGCGGCGGCGCTGGAAGCGGCCCAAACGACGGCGCTGCTGGTAAATAAGCAGATTCATAAATTTGCCGGTCAGGGAGCCTGCACGATCGCGATCACGAGAAGTGCTCATAGCTACAACCCGCGCCCCGGCCATCTGGCGCTCATTGGCTCTGGCCCTGGCGATCTGGCCCAGTTCACTCCGGCGGCCCGTCACGCCCTCAGTCAAGCCGATGTGGTGCTGGGCTATCAGCTGTATCTCGATCTTTTGCAACCCCTCGCGCGACCGGGTCAGGTTTGGCTTGCCAGTCAAATTACCCAAGAGGTGCAGCGGGCCGAGGCAGCGATTGCCCTCGCTCAAACGGGCTTGCGGGTAGCGATGGTCTCGAGTGGTGACTGTGGCATTTATGGCATGGCGGGTTTAGTGCTCGAACGCTTGAATGAGCCCCTCGCTGTCGATGTCTATCCGGGGATCACGGCGCTCCAAGCCGCCGCCGCCCGTGTGGGTGCGCCCCTCATGCACGATTTTTGTGCCATCTCTCTTTCAGATTTGCTCACGCCCTGGCCCGTGATTGAAACCCGTTTGCAGGCTGCCGCCGCCGCCGATTTTGTGATTGCTTTGTATAACCCCCGCTCGCGCACACGGCTGCAAGGTTTTGAGACGGCGCTGGCGATTCTGCGGCAGCATCGACCGGGTACCACTCCTGTCGCGATCGCGAAATCGGTCTACCGCCCCGACGAATCGATCCAGGTTTTGACCCTTGCTGAGGTTCAGCCCGAGCAGGTCGACATGCTGACGCTGGTGCTCATCGGCAACTGCTCAACCACCCTCAAGTTTGGCCGCCTGGTGACGCCGCGTGGCTATGCCCAAAAAACTCAAGACCCGGCACCAGCCAAATCACCGCTATCTCTGCCCGAAGATGGTACAAAAAGCGATACCCTTTCGTAGGTCAATTCATGAAATCACTGCTGCAAACCTGCCTCGGTCTCGCTAGCCTCGCGGTGGTGGGTATTGCCGTACCCGCTTGGTCGCAAGCCGTTGATATGCAAACCGTGACCTGCGATGAAATCCTTGATCTGGTGATGTCGGAAAGCGAATAAGACTTAGAAATCTTTGTCAGTATCATGTTCTGGATTGACGGCTATTTGTCTGGCTTTTCGGGTGATACCACCTTTGATCCTGACTATATCGGTGGCCTGACTGAAGTAATGATCGAAACGTGTAACGCTAAGCCAAGCTCACTCGTCCTCGACACAGCCCGCTCTGTTGGCTTGCAGTAAAGGGGTGGGAGAGGGACAACCCCTGGTGACCGATTGACAGGGATTGACTAGCGTATCCTGCCAAGTATTTGCTGTTGACCATAACAATTTTGAGCTGTCCTATTTGCAAACGCGAAGCCTACCCTAATAATTAAGGCTATACCGGGTAAGGACTGAGCAATGGCAATCGGCAGTTTTGCAGAGTTGTGGCAGGTCAACCAGCAGCGCTACGGCGATCAACTGGCACTTTGGGATCCGCACAGTAAGCCAGAGACGAAGTATGGCTATGCCGAACTCGCGGCGGTGATTCTGGCTTTTGCCAAGGGCCTAAATGCGCTGGGCGTCAAAGCGGGTGATCGGGTCGCTGTCATTTCCGAGAATAGCCCCCGCTGGCTGATTTGTGACCAGGGCATCTTACTGGCTGGAGCGGTGAGTGTACCCCGCAGTGCCGACGCGCCTGCCACTGAAGTCAGCTACATCCTCAGCCACAGCGGTAGTCAAGTGTTGATTGCCCAAAATGCTGCCGTCCTCAAGCACCTGGAGGTCAAGGGCTACGACAGTGTCATTCTTTTAAGTGATGAGTCGGTTGTGGGGGCAATCACCTTCACAGAATTACTGGAGCGGGGCGCAGGTTCAAGCTGGCTGCCATCACCGATCGCAGGCTCAGAACTGGCAACCATCATTTATACCTCCGGCACCACCGGCCAGCCCAAAGGGGTGATGCTTTCCCATACCAATTTGTTGCACCAAGTGAATAGCCTTCAGGTTGTGATTCAACCTCAGCCCGGTGATCGCTGCCTCAGCATTTTGCCCACTTGGCACACCTACGAGCGCACAGGCGAGTATTTTCTGTTAGGGCGTGGTTGCACCCTAATCTACACCAGTCGTCGCTACATCAAAGAAGATCTGAAGAAAAAAGCGCCCCACTACCTGGTCGCGGTGCCCCGCATTTTTGAAACCCTCTACGAGGGAATTTTGCGGCAATTCCGGGAAAAGTCGGCGGGTCAGCAAAAGCTGATTAATTTCTTGCTCGCTCAAAGTGAACGCTATATTCTCGTTAAGCGCTGGCTGAGAGGCCAAGACATCGATCGCGACCCACCCACGGGCTTCAAAAAATTAGGCCACCAGATTGCCCTGCTGATCTATGCGCCCCTCCATACCCTGGGGGATCGCCTGGTGTATCGCAAGGTGCGTGAAGCGATTGGCCCCGCCTTCAAGCAATCGATTAGTGGTGGCGGCTCGTTGGCTAAACACCTCGATATTTTTTATGAAATTATCGGTCTCGAAATCCTCAATGGCTATGGCCTGACCGAAACCGCACCTGTGCTGACAGCACGTCGCCCCGGCGATAATGTGCGCGGCACCGCTGGCCCGCCAATTCCAGATACGGATATTGAGATTGTGCATAGCGAAACCTTTGAGCCCTTGGCCCGAGGCACAACGATCGCGACGGCCCGCAACACCCAAGGCATTGTGATGGCGCGGGGGCCCCAGGTCATGCTGGGCTACTACAACAATCCCGAAGCAACGGCAAAAGTGCTTTCACCCGAGGGCTGGTTTAACACCGGTGATCTGGGTTGGCTGACGCCCAAGGGCTATCTGGTGCTGACGGGGCGTGCCAAAGATACGATTGTGCTGACCAATGGCGAGAATATTGAGCCGCAACCGATTGAAGATGCCTGCACCCGCAGTGCCTACGTCGATCAGATGGTGGTGGTCGGGCAGGATCAAAAGGCGTTAGCCGCTTTGGTCTATCCGAATGTGCCCGTGATTTTGGCGGAGTTCCGGGTCGCGATCGCGAGCCAAGCCCAAGCCCTCAGTGGTAGCGACGACCCCGAAGTCTGGGCCCAAACTCCCGCCGTGGTTAGCTATGCCTGCGGCCTAGAGACCGTGCAAAAGGCTGTACTCAGCGATTTGCAAACCCTTGCCCAAGCCCGCCCTGGCTATCGTGCCGATGAGCGTCTGAGTGCCCTGCGGTTTATTGATGAACCCTTCACAATGGAGAATGGTCTGCTCACCCAAACCTATAAGATTAAGCGCAACCAGGTGGCTGCCAAGTACACCGAACTAATTGCGGCGATGTATGCCTGATGTATACCTGAGGTCAACAGCATCACGTTGCCTTGCTCCTTACACTAGGCTGATTAAGCGGTCTCGACCAGCACAGCTCACGCCTTCACTTTAGGGGTTTGCCACAGTGGGGGCAGGTTTCGGTTTTACTCTGGCTCAAACGCTTGCCAATCTCGATCGCCAGATAGTTGGTGTTGCGCTTTTGCAGTTCTTCGGCAAAACCCGAGGCAATAATCCCGGCAGGCAAGGCAAAGAGGCCAAAGCCAAGCAGACCCACACAGCCCCCCAAAAAGCGCCCCAAGGGCGTCATCGGCACCATATCGCCATAGCCAATAGTGGTCAGGGTAATGATGCCCCACCACATCGCTGCGGGAATACTCGAAAACACCTCGGGCTGGGCGCGGTACTCGACAAGGTACAAAATAGTTGACGAAAACAAAAGCAATGTCAGCAGCAAAATAAAGGTGGCCGTTAACTCCTTGCGCCGCAGATTAAACACCGCAAACAGGGTCTTGAGCGCCCCGGTATAGCGGGCCATGCGCACAATCACCAAAATCTCAAGCTCTTGGCCTTCGATGTAGCTTCCCCAAGCGGCAACGTTCAACGTCGCGATCGCGAGCAGATCGAGCACCACCAAAGGTGTCAGGGCAAAGCGCAGCCGCCCCCAAACGGGGTGTCGGTACTGTTGCGGGAACGTACAAGCCCAGAGCCGGAGAACGTATTCCAGGGTGAAAATCAGCGCCGTTGCTTGGCGAATGACGACAAACCAGGGCAAATAGCGCTCATTGAGGCTATCGACCGTACCTGCCATCGCCACCAACACACTGACCACAATCAGCACTTTGTTGATCGCATGGAACCAAAATGTACCGCGCTCGTTAGGCACCGTCTCTTCAAAAATTTCGTAAAGCCGCCGTTTGATGGTCTGTAAGCGGCGATTATCCAGACTTTTCCAGGTTTTTTCGCTGACGCTAGGTCGGTTCGATTTGCCCCCCATCAACAGGCGATAACTGAGGACGCCTTGCTCACGAATCTCTTGCAGCACACCCTGAGTTTTGAGGATGTCTAAGTGAGCGCGGGCTCCCTCTTCGTCGTTTTTGTAGTGCTCAAGAATTTCTGGCAGACTGACCTTACCCTTCCGGGTCATCCAGCGCACCAGTTGGCGCACCTCAGCCGGTAGCTCTAGCAGAGCCGAAACCGTAAGTCCTTCGGGTCGGGTAGTCGCGGGGCTTGGTTTGGACTTACGGCTCCGGGGCTGCCAATCCGGTGAGTCGTTATCGCTCATCAGCACCCACTCAAACTTTTCTAGACCTATTGTCGGCGCTCTCACCGTTTTTGCGCATCTGCCGTCACAATAAGGCGTATCCGCCGTGCATAGGCTGACTATGATTACACTGACACCTTTATTTGCAGCTGTAGAAGCTGGCTTTGATCCCACTAGTCCGGCTTTTCAATTGCCACTACTGCTGATTACATTTGTCGTGGTTCCCAGTCTTTTCGAGAAGTACCTCAAAATACCCGGATTGATTGGGCTGATCGCGATCGGCTATCTTGTCGGCCCCGAAGTTATCAATATCTTTGACGATACCGGCACCCGCAGTAACTTTTTGCGCGTATTCTCCGATGTCGGTCTAATTTTGCTGATGTTTATGGCCGGCCTGGAGGTTGAGCTAGAGCAGTTTATGAAGGTCAAGAACCGCTCCCTGGTCTTCGGCATGATTAGCTTTATTATTCCTTTCGCGGCTGGTACAGCCCTCGGCTTTTACTACGGCTATGGCCTCGCTGCCTCAATTTTGATTGGCTCATTTGTCGGCTCACACACCCTCGTTGATTTACCCACCCTTGCGCGCCAAAGCAAGATGGGTGACGAGTCGGTGGTGGTGACCATTGGCGGTACTATCGTCACCGATGTCGTGTCTTTGCTGGTGCTGACCTTTGCGGTCGATTTGGGACGCGCCCTCGAACAGGGTCAGGGTGTTGACATCGGCAGCATTGCCTTTTTGCTGGTCAAGTCTGGTATTTTCTTTGCCGTAATCTTGATTGGCTTGCGCGAGGCTCTCAAGTTTTTCTTCCGCAAGAAAGGCATTCGCTCGGCAGATGTGGGCTTTTTGGTTCTGTTTTCATCGCTGCTGTTTTCGGCGGAACTGGCCCGTGCGATTGGTATCGAGCCGATTGTCGGCGCATTCTTGGCCGGTTTGGCAACCAATGCCGCCATTGAAGGCTATATCAAGCTGGGTCGCGACTTTGTCTTTGGTAAACAGGTACGGATTGCCCAAGAGCGGGTTTTGTTTATTGCCAACACAGTCTTTATCCCCAGCTTCTTCGTGTTCTTGGGTGTGGAATTGCAGTTGCGTGATCTGGCCGAAGACCCAGCAGCACTCTGGATTGGTTTAGCCCTCACGGTAGTTTTGGTGATTACCAAGTGGCTTTCGGCGATTGGCATTCAAAAAATCTACACCTACAGCCAGCCACAGATGATGACGATGTGGTCGCTCTCCATTCCGCAGGTGGGTGCAACTACGGCGGCCGCCTTTGTGGGCTTAAATGTTGGCCTGATCGATATCAAGATGCTGACAGCGAGCGTCATTCTGGTGCTGCTGACCTCACTGATTGGGCCGGTGCTCCTGCGCAAAGCGGCGGCAGACTTACCTCAATCGGTCAGTGAATAAACCTTGGCGGGGAGTTTGGCTAGCAGCGTTGCTTGTGGCTGCCTGCCAAGCGCAGCCCCCTGATCCGGCAGAGTTGGTGCGGTTGTATGAAGCTGGTGAGTACGACGCGGCGATCGCGATCGGCGAAGCCCTCGTCCGTCAAGATATTGACCGCGCCACTTCTTTGAATAATCTCGGCCTGCTCTACCAAACAGTAGGCCGCTATGATGATGCCCTCGCAGCCCTCGAAGAAGCTGTTGCTGTTACCGAAGCCGAATGGGGTGAGCGTCATCCCGAAACCGCCATGAGCCTGACGAATTTGGCAGGCTTGTATCGGCAACTGGGGCGCTATGAGGCCGCCGAGCCGCTGTTTGTTCGGGCGATCGCGATCTATGAGGCCACCCCAGGCTGGGACAGCGAGCGGGCGACAAGCCTCAATAACCTCGGGGTTGTCTACGAAAGCGAGGGGGATTACGCAGCCGCCGAAGCTCTCTATGGACAAGCACTGGCGATCCGCCAAGCCCTCGGTGAATCACCCCTCACAGGCTTTAACAACCTGGGACTGCTCTACCTCAAGCAAGGCCGCTACGCCGAGGCTGAACCTTATCTGCTCGACGCCCGCGACTTAACCCAAGCAGACAGCCTTGAGCGCGCGACAAACAGTGCGAATCTGGCAGCCCTCTACCGGGCCTTGGGTCGCTACCGCGAAGCCGAGCCGCTTTATCTCGATGCCCTGGCGATCAGTGAGATGGTGCTGGGCCCTGATCACCCCGAAGTCGCCACCGATCTAAACAACCTCGGTGTGTTTTACCGCATCAGTGGCCGCTATTACGAAGCCGAAACCCACCTGCTGCGCTCTTTGGCGATCCGGCGCGCCAGTTTTGGTGAAGATCACCCCGAAATCCTCACCGCCCTCAATAATCTAGCGACGCTCTACCGCGAAGTCGGCCGCTACCGCGAGGCCGAAACGCTCTACAACACGGCGATCGCGATCGCGACCACCCACCTCGATGCCCAACATCCTTACCGCTCAACCCTCCTCAACAACCAAGCCGCCCTAGCGACAGACTTGGGCCAACGTGAGCGCGCAGCGCGCCTTTATCGTGACAGTCTCCGCCTCAGTGAAGCAAGCCTGGGTACCACCCACCCCGAAACGCTCACCACGCGGCATAATTTGGCGGGCGTCCTCCTCGAGCAGGGAGATACGGCAGCAGCAATCAACGAACTGACACTTACTCTCGAAGCCCGCCAAACCGTGCTGGGCGACGATCATCCAGATGTTGCGACCAGTCTGGCTAGTCTTGCGGCTGCCTACCGCGAGGCCGCTCAGTATTCTGAGGCGTTAGCCTTGTTCGAGGCTGCCGACGAGATTATTCAAAACCAACTCGATGCTGGCCATCCCCTGCACGTGGTCAGTCTCAATAACCGCGCCGATCTGTATTTGCGGCTCGATCAACCGGAGCAGGCCGAGCCGCTCTTGCGCGAAGCGCTCGCGATCGTGTCCCCCAACCATCCCGATCAAGCGACCATTTATCACAACCTTGCCACCCTTGAGCGGCAGCGTTCTGATTTCAACACCAGCCTCACTTATCTCAGCCAAGCCCTCGACCTTGAAGAACTGTTCTTGCAGCGAACCCTGCCCAGCCAAACCGAAGCCGAACAACGCGCCTACCTCAGCACTATTGACGGTGGCCTCGATTTAGCTGTGTCATTGCATTTGCAGCATCTGCCCGATGTCCCAGCGGCGGCTGAACTTGCCCTAACCACCCTTTTGCGGCGCAAAGGTCGCATCCTCGATA
>CAZAGN010000003.1:56864-64896 GCA_964484905.1 uncultured bacterium
GCGGCTGAACTTGCCCTAACCACCCTTTTGCGGCGCAAAGGTCGCATCCTCGATACCCTAAGCCAACAACGATCGCGACCCACAGACCCAGCCCAGCTTGAAACCCGCCAACAGGCCTATCGTGAGCTGGCGACCCTGTACCGTGACGCTGCTCCCGCCGCCGCGATCGAGGCGCTCCAGACTGAGATCGAAGCCCTTGAGCAGAGCCTCAGCCAAACAGAGAGTGAGGCCACCGCCCCCGTTTCCCTACCAGCGATTCAGGCCCGCATCCCCGCGAATGCTGTTCTCCTTGAATATGTTCGCTACCAGACACCCGAACCTCGCTATGCCGCCTATGTCTTGGGGCCAAACGGGGTGCCAAGGGGCGTAGATTTGGGCAGCGCTGCGGTGATTGATGCCGCCCTCACCGACCTTGCCGCCGCCTTCGAAGATCGCACGGTGCCCCTGATTGAATTGCAGCGCCGCAGTCAAGCGGTTTATACCCTGGTTGTAGCCCCTCTACCTCTGCCTAGGGTCGCGACCCATCTGCTAATTGCACCTGATGATCGCCTCAACCTACTGTCGTTTGCCGCCCTCGAAACTGGCGCTGGCTTGATGCTGGATCGCTATCAATTGAGCTACCTCACCAGCGGTCGTGATCTCCGTTTGCTAAATCTCAACGCCACAAACGGCAACAGTGATGTAATCTTTGCGAACCCCACCTATGCCACCCTTGCCCCCCTGCCCGGCACCGCCGCCGAAGCTGAACGCATCCAGCCTTTACTTAATACACCCCAAGTCTTTACCGAAACAGCCGCCAGCCGTGAAGCCCTCTTTGGCCTCAATAGCCCCCGCATTTTGCACCTAGCCACCCACGGTTTGTTTGAACCCAGCCGTACACCCATGCTGAGTGCGGGGCTCGCCCTTGCCAGTACCAGCCAACAGGAAAGCCTCGTTAGCGCCCTCGAAATGACCACCCTTGATCTGGGGGGCAGCCAGTTGGTGGTTTTATCGGCCTGTGATAGCGGCCTCGGTGATAGCGTCGCCGGTGAAGGGATCTATGGCCTGCGGCGCTCGTTGCATTTAGCGGGGGCCGCTAGCAGCATCGTCAGCCTCTGGTCGGTTGATGATTGGGCAACCACAACCCTCATGGAGCAGTTCTATCAAGCATTATTAGTTGAAGGTCAAGGCCGCAGCGCTGCCCTGCAACAGGCGCAGCAACAGCTTGCCCGCAATCCCGAAACTGCCCACCCCTTCTACTGGGCCGCCTTTATTCCCCTCGGCGATTGGCGCGCTTTGCCCTGATGACACTCTTTTGCTAAAGCTGCCGTAGCCATAAACCTGGCGTAGAAACACTGAAGCTACTACCGAAAATGTCAACCATGTATCAAGCAGGCGAAAGTAGTCGGATAGTCGTTAATCATCAAGCCATCGATTAATAGAATAATTTTTCGAGAACGCCTCATGCTTTTTCGTTTTCAGGAGAACATTACTTGGCGAAATGAGGGTGTTTCATTATTTCTTGGACTCACTGTAGTCGTCAGACAGGCTGAGGCTGACCCGCCAAAGGTAAACGCAGACTAAACACCGCACCGTGGGGCTGATTTGCCGTGACGCTCAGGCTACCCCCGTGTGCCTGGACAGCCTGCCGACAAAAGGCCAGCCCAATGCCAATATGATCCTTGCCCGTGGCGCTGCCGGTTTCAAAGCGGTTAAAAATCGTCTCGCGCCACTGCGGATCAACGCCCTGCCCCTGATCGGCGACACTGACAACAACGGCTTCAGCTTCGGTTTGCACACTAACTGTAATCTGCGACTGCTCAGGCGCATACTTCAGCGCATTTGTAATCAAATTATCGAGCACCCGCCGGAGTAGGCTGCTATCTAGGTTGAGCATCGGAGGTTCGAGATTGCCTGCTTGCGGCAACTGCACCTGCTTTTGGCTGGCGGCATCTTGCCAGGGCCGTAAGGTGTCACGAATCAGCTCGCTCAGATCAACCGCTTCGGGGCGCAGTGTCAAGTGATTTGCCTTCATTTTAGCTGTCAGCAGCAATGCATTCAGCATGTCGCCCAACCGCTGGGCCTCAGTTTTCATCACCTGCACCCGCTGGTTGAGGGGTGCCTCAAGACCGGCTTGCAGCAACAACTCACAGGCAAAGAGCATCGTCGTCACGGGGTGACGCAAATCATGCACAATCGTGTGCGCCATCTCCTCTCGCGATCGCGACAATTGCTCAACCTGCTCTCGGGCGGCTGTCAGTTCGTCATATTGGCTTTTGATGCGTAACATTGCCCGCACCCGCGCCCGCAATTCGAGGGCATTAACCGGCTTGCCAATAAAATCATCCGCACCGGCTTCTAGACAGCGATAGAGATCTTCTTTTCGACTCAGCGCCGTCACCATAATCACCGGAATTTGCCGCCAGTGGGGGTTCTCGCGCAGTTGCTGGCAGACTGCCGCCCCATCCATGCGGGGCATCATCATATCGAGCAGCACTAAATCAGGCTTCAGGCTATCAAGACGGCGCAGGGCTTCAGCACCGGAGGAGGCATAGTGCAAGGCGTAGGCTTCGTGATACAGAATGCCTTCAATGACATCAAAACTAGTCGGCTCATCATCAACAACTAGAATTTTTTGGCGACATTACCCTCCTCCTACGCAAGTAACGCTTCCTGGCTTCCCATTATTCAGGCAAAATTACCTAGACGAGGCGTTTCTCAACTTAACTTCAGGCTTTCAAACACCTAGATTTCTGCCAGCAACCCGAATGCACTTGATAAAATTAACGTGAACCTTCAGGCGACCGGCACATTGGCTGAACTTCATCCCGATAGCCTGCTTCTGGTTTTGGAAGATGCCCACGGTCAACGAGCAGTGCTGCTCACTGAAGCACACTACAGTGTTGGGCGGGCACCTGAAGCGACCCTGCGCATTTTTGATCGCTTTGTTTCCCGTGAGCACGCAACCCTAGTGCGCGAAGGGGATTATCGAGGGCGCTATCGCTATCAACTGAATCTAGCCAAAGGTCGTAATGGCCTGTATGTCAACGGGCGCGCCGTCACAACCTGTACCCTCTATCCCGGCGACACCATTGGTTTTGGCCCCGAGGTTAAAGCCACCCTCGAAACGATCAGCCGCCTTGGCCAGGTACATGCCCAAACCCTCCTTGCCAACTCCGACGACACCGCCGACCAAACAATGCTC
Source organism: uncultured bacterium (assembly GCA_964484905.1). Classification (GTDB taxonomy): domain Bacteria; phylum Cyanobacteriota; class Cyanobacteriia; order Thermostichales; family PCC-7336; genus CAZAGN01. The sequence goes on from CAZAGN010000003.1 coordinate 60,049, forward strand.
CAAACACGTTTCTACTAGGTTCAGGTTCTAAGGTTCAGGCTTTAAGCCCTTTGGGCAGCCACAACGCCAATGCTGCCAAGGTCACTGGGGCCATGATTGGTGGCTAGCTCAGTGTGGGCACGCGCTCCTCAGAATTGCCTGCCGGAGCGGACGTTGTCAACTAGAGAAAACGTGACCAACCCATGAGACAAAAACCATAAGAAAACTATCTCTATGAGATCTGCTTAGGGCGGCAGATCCTTAGGTGAAGGTACAGGCTGCCCAGTCTTTGCCGACCCCGAGCTAGCTTCGCTGCGCACTAAGGAGTTTAGCCTCCGACCACAGCGTCAGGAGGTGCTTAAGGGTCGAACGCAACAGGCGGGGCGCGCCAAAATCAATCGGCATCATTTGGCTGGGTAGCTGCCAATCGCGTACGACTAAACCGCGCCAATGCTCACCCCACACATCGACATCTGTCCAGGTAGTTGGCATGAGCCCCTTGGCTGTGGCAACCCGATGCACCGGAATTAAGGCCGAATCAATACTCAAAAGCTGAGCCAAGACCCAGTCCGCCGCGAAGACATCATCGGTGGCCAGCAGTACCCCCAAAGGCCGAGGCGTTCCCCCACTGGGGCCATTACCTTCGTGGCCAATAATGCCATCAACAATCGTGAGCTGGGGGTTGATCGCCTGAGCCGTTTCGACCAACATCGTCGCAAAGCGCTCGGGATCTTTGCCAGCTTCCATGTGCCACCAGGCTTTGAGTTTGCCGGGCACACAACCAAACAGATTCTTGACCGCCAAGGTCAGGGTCAGTTGCATATGTGATTTCACCTTGGGCAGGTTAATCACAACATCAGCACCAAGGGCTTCCCGACTCAGGCGCAGGTGGGCAAATTCACGGGATGTGTCGGGTGCTGTGTAGCGCTCGCCATGAAACTCAACCAGCGGCAGGTCTAAGTCCTGACAGACCGCTAGCAAACCATTTTGAGCCGCTACCCCTTTAGCACTGCCAAAAGCAGGGCTGTCGCCGATAAAGGGTTCACCGCCAGCGGCGCATACCAGTTCGGCCACCACCTGAACAATCTCGGGGCGGGTCGTACATTCGGCCTGTGGCCGCGAACCCGTCAGCAAGTTAGGCTTCAGCAACACGCGCATGCCGGGTTTGACCCAGTGACTGATGCCGCCCCAGGGTTCGAGGCTTTTCGCGATCGCGAGGCGGAGCGATTCCAATTCGTAGGTTTTCTGACGCTGCAGGCTAACGGTAGGCATACATCACAAGGGCAAGCATGTACACAGTCTAATTCTTAATTGCGAGTTCTGAATTGTGTGAGTTCGTGAGGAAGATGCACTAGCGGTAATCGATGGGTACCAGATTTTGCAGTTGCCAGGCCAAGTCTTGCTCTGGGTTAATCTGCCGCCCCAAACCCTGCCAGCGACCCTCACCCCAGCCCAGCCAAACCTGACCGTTACCGCTGCTCTCCGGGTCACACGTCAGCCACAAGCACGCCGTTGGTGGTAAATCGACCTGAGTGGCAGTGGGTTGCACCTCAGCCAGGGTGCTGAGAATTTGTCGCTCACCCGTGATCAGTCCGTCACGCGTCCACAGGGCCAGTTCCATACCCTGTCGCTTACCCCAGGCATACAGCGACGAAGCCACGACCAACGCCGCCTCAAAATCTGCTGCAACCCAGCCCGGACGATGATCGATCGCGATCAGGTAGGGCGTGCCACTACCGACCGACTCCAGCTCGCGGGTGCGCAGCTCACCAAAGCGGGCACTACTGCGCCAATGAATCAGCCGCATCGGATCACCCCGGCGGTATGGCCGCAGCGCTCGTGTGTAGCCCTGCAAAGCATCTAGGGCGACACTGCTCTGCTCGCGATCGCGAAGGGCTGGCCCCGCCGCCGTCAACAACGGACACTGCTGAAGCGGCAACACCTACGGATACACAATCACCGCCTGGGCACAACTCAGCGCTTGCCGCCGCCACCAAATCCCCAAAGGTGCAGCACTGCGCAGCGTTACCGTTTGCCACCGATAAACACCCCGCGTTTGCGGCAAAGCCTGCAACAACACCGTCTGCGCGTCCATTAGAGCATCAAGGGCATAGCGCACCGTCAAATCTCGCGCTGTCCAGACAATTTACAGCATCCGCGCCGGTTTTGCAGTTGTTAAATGCAGCGCCAGCACCAAGGCTTCACCCACAGCAACCGGCTCTGGATCGCTAATCTGCGCCGTCAGCGTTTGCCAAGGCTTGCCCGACAGGCCAAACAGCAGCAGCGCCAGCGTCACACCACACATGACAAACAACCAGCCCGCCAGCGTATTCGTCCCCGCCAAAAAGAAAAAGATTGCCAGACCCATCAGAATGCCACCGCCATAGGACGGTGCCCACCCCTTTGATTCCAGCCACTGTTGCAGACGACGTTTCATGCTCGCTAGTGTAGCGTGAACACCTCTTTGGCATCGGTCATAACAAGGTGAGCTTGCCCTACGCGCACTGCTCGCCCTATGTCGTACGACAATCTGTGCAAATACCTTTACCAACAGTTCCAAGATGACTTCTCACTGTGGCTGCTGGGACAGGTATATCCATTCACAGAGATTCAGGCCTCAGAATTACCAGCTGAGCCCATCCGGGCTGATTCCGTTGTCCTCAAATCACCGACACTAATTCTGCATCTCGAATTTCAAACCACACCAACCGCTGACATTCCGCTGCGCATGGCTGACTATGCCCTGCGCTTGCAGCGCCGCTACGCCAATCCAGCAATTCAGATTCGGCAGATCGTCATCTATCTCAAACAAACCCGCTCGCCGCTGGTACACATCACTCGCTATGCACGGGGCGCCCTAGTACATGAGTTTGAGGTAGTGCGCGTCTGGGAGCAAAACCCGGCGCAACTTGCTCAACTCACGGGGCTACTACCCTTTGTTGTTTTGAGTGACCCGCGTCAAGCTGAGGTACGACTGCGGCAGGTGGCAGGGCTCATTGAGCAGATTGCCGACGAACGCGTGCGCGCTGATATTACAGCAGCAACCGCTGTCTTAGCAGGAGTAGCATTGAGCAAAGAGCTAGTCAGCAGCATTGTGGGAGAGCTAAATATGCGTGAGTCATCTATCTACCAAGCGTGGCGCCAAGAAGCTCTCCAAGAAGGCATTCAGATCGGTGAACAGCGTGGCAAGTTAGAGGCAGTGCCAATCTTGGCAGAACTTGGGCTAGCGGCGACTGAGATTGCCCAGCGTTTAGGATTGTCGGTTGAGCTAGTTACGCAAATACTGTCCCAGCATTGAGCGATGACTGTCCAGCTACACCTGCGCAACAGCCCAGCGTGCAAGCGTCCACTGCGTAACAATCAATCAACGGCGGCGGGAGCGCCCCCCACCCGATGATCGTCGCGAGGAGCCCCCACTGGATGAACGGCGGGGTGAGCTAGAGGGATTTGGGGACGAGTGCCCCAAGGCTGAAGTCGGACTGCTGCGGCTATCGGCAGCTACTACAGTCGTACTGCTGGTGCGGAGAGCGCGACTAATTTTGTCGTGTCGTTAAGTTGGCCGATATTTTTGCGAATCCGACCAATATCTGCCTGCGCCGCCTCAAAATCTTGGACATCGAGGGAGTTTTTCTGAAGGGCACGTTCAAGGTCGCTCTTGATTTGCTGATAATGCTGACAAAGTACCCGGATTTCGTTTAACGCAAAGGCGTTCATGGCACTACAAATGATCTGGGCGCTGGAGTTCGCCGCTTAGTTGGCCTAGGGCCGCTTCATTACTGTGGTAGAGCTTGGCGGGTTGGTGCAGGTCTTCGATCCAGGTCGCGATCGCGAAGGGCTGGCCCCGCCGCCGTCAACAACGGACACTGCTGAAGCGGCAACACCTACGGATACACAATCACCGCCTGGGCACAACTCAGCGCTTGCCGCCGCCACCAAATCCCCAAAGGTGCAGCACTGCGCAGCGTTACCGTTTGCCACCGATAAACACCCCGCGTTTGCGGCAAAGCCTGCAACAACACCGTCTGCGCGTCCATTAGAGCATCAAGGGCATAGCGCACCGTCAAATCTCGCGCTGTCCAGACAATTTACAGCATCCGCGCCGGTTTTGCAGTTGTTAAATGCAGCGCCAGCACCAAGGCTTCACCCACAGCAACCGGCTCTGGATCGCTAATCTGCGCCGTCAGCGTTTGCCAAGGCTTGCCCGACAGGCCAAACAGCAGCAGCGCCAGCGTCACACCACACATGACAAACAACCAGCCCGCCAGCGTATTCGTCCCCGCCAAAAAGAAAAAGATTGCCAGACCCATCAGAATGCCACCGCCATAGGACGGTGCCCACCCCTTTGATTCCAGCCACTGTTGCAGACGGCGTTTCATGCTCGCTAGTGTACGGTAATTGGCCTATGCCGCCACAGGTCTAGCGCACAGCCCACACCAAAGCATGATGTCTTCATAAAATCTTGATGTAGATCACTGTGTTTTCCAGCCTCAGCCCTGACAATCATGGGGGTCTTTAAAGTTTGGTACACCATGTTCGTAGCAGTCCTTCGCTCGCTCGGTCTTACAGGTGTTGGTATGTTGACCGCGCTGGGGTTAGCTCAGGCCAAATCAATAGCGCAGGTAGGCAATGAGGTCTCCATTGCCGGGGTTTGGCAAACGTCAGAAGGTGAGATGACCTTTTCCCAAACATCACCAGAGGTACGTGCCACCTACACCCAAGATAGTGGTCGAATTCAGGGTACTTTAGCCGGCAATGTTTTGACAGGTGTTTGGATTGAAGCAGGCTCGAATCGACGCTGCGATCGCGAAATGGACGGCAGCTTTCATTGGGGCAGAATTGAATATGTCTTTACAGGCGATCGCTTTGAGG
>CAZAGN010000004.1:0-15981 GCA_964484905.1 uncultured bacterium
CCGGGCGTCAGACTGAGGGCGCGGGTATTGCCCGTAACAATCGCCTGAACAAGCTCGGGCAGGGCTAGGGTACTGAGTAGCGCTAGGGCCATGGCTGGCCCAACACCCGATACCCGTGTCAGCTCAACAAACAGATCACGCTCGGCGGCTGTTGCAAAGCCGTAGAGCACCATTTCGGTATCACGAACTGCCAAGTGGGTATGGGCAGTCAGGATGTCGCCAATGGGGGGCAGCTCTTTGCGCCAACGCTGACTAATCAGGATGCGGTAGCCAACGCCAGCCACGTTGAGGATGATGCTGTTGCGGGCATCGGCGCTGATCAGTTCTCCACTTAGTAAGGCGATCATCGAGCCCCATCTTTAGTGTGTGCTAGCAGTATTAGCCTAGGCGAGGGAATAGGGGACTTCAAGGCCATGGGCAGCCATCAGCACCGGATCAGCCAGGATCTGCCGCGCGGCGCCATCGGCCACCAGTTGGCCGGCTTCAAAGAGCAACACCCGCTCGCACAGCGCCAAGATGAACTCCAGATCGTGGGCGGCAATCAGCATCGCTTGGGGCAGATCGTGCAGGCAGTTGATGAGGCGACGTCGCGATCGCGAATCGAGGTTCGCACTCGGCTCGTCACAGAGCAATAACTGCGGCTGCATGGCCAGTACAGTCGCGATCGCGATCATCCGTTTTTGCCCGCCCGAAAGCTGGTGCGGTGATCGATCCGCCACCGCCGCTAACCCCACCGCATTCAGTGCGCGCTCGACCCGTTGAGGGATATCGGTACAGCCCATATTGGTAGGGCCAAAGGCGATGTCCTCGGCAACCGTAGCGGCGAATAACTGATCATCGGGGTTTTGCATAATCAAGCCCACCTCAGGCCGGAACTGGCGCGGCTTGACGGGGCAACCATTGAGCAGAATTGTGCCACCACTGGCGGGTACGACACCACAAATACTCAAAAAGCAGGTCGTTTTACCGGCACCATTGACCCCCACCACACCCACCCGCTCACCCGCCGCCAGGGCAAAATTTACCCCCTGCAAGGCGAGATGGCCATTAGGATAATGAACGCTGAGGTCTTGAACCCGAAGCATTGTCTACGCAGGAGTAACTAACCGTCATGCTACGGCGAATGGGTCAATTTCTCGGTGTTTACTACGCGCACATGCTGGAGTACCGCGCCGAGCTGTTCTTTTGGGTGCTATCGGGCTCCTTGCCCCTGATTATGTTGGGCATCTGGCTTGAGGCAGCCGCCAGTGGCGATTTTGTCCTGACGCCCGTAGAGTTTGCCCGCTATTTTTTTGCGGCGTTTTTGGCACGGCAATTTAGTGTGGTTTGGGTGGTTTGGGAGTTTGAGCGCGAAATTGTGCAGGGGCAACTGTCCAACTGGCTGTTGCAACCTGTCGATCCGGGCTGGCGGCATGTTGCCGAGCACGTCGGCGAACGTCTCGCACGCTTGCCCTTTATTGCCCCGATCGCGATGGTGTTTTTTGTCGTTATGCCCGAGGCGATCTGGTGGCCGGGGCTGGGGCGCTGTCTGGGCTTTGTCGCTATTTGTGCGGCGGCTTTTGCCCTGCGCTTTATCGTGCAGTACACCTTTGCGATGGTTGCCTTTTGGTCAGAACGAGCCAGCGCTATCGACCAAATTTGGTTTTTGCTGTTTACGTTTCTCTCGGGTTATATTGCGCCGCTGGCTGTCTTTCCAGAGTGGCTCCAAACCGCTTTGCTCTGGACACCTTTTCCCTATTTTATTGATGTGCCCGCCGCAATTTTGATGGGACAGCCCGTAAATGGGATTCAGGTTGTCGGTGTGATGGCTGCCTGGGGCGGCCTCTTTTGGCTGATTAATCGGCTGCTGTGGCGACGTGGTCTCAAGCAATATTCGGGGATGGGCGCTTAGGGAAATTCTGGATTACCTCCTTGCGTATGCCGTCTGGCGTGGACTGTGTTTGTCGTTAGGCACGGCGATGTCACCTTGGTAAAAACAGTTTAAAGTACGACAATCAATACAAGATGCTTCCTGGTAGGCCATGACGGCAGCAAGAGTTAAGGATGTTCCATGGCCAAAAAGCTTCATTGACCAGAAAAGGCAAAAGCAGCTGGTGACGATTCAACAGAGAGTAGCCAGGATGCCAACAATCCGTGATTGAAAGCTACAAGCAATCTAGTCTGTCTTCAACATTTTCGTCAGTAACAGCTGCTGCTCAGATCCAATTGCCCACCAAGGCACAGGCTGCACCTGCTGAACCCGGTAATTGAGGCTTTGGTAAAGTCGCCGTGCGGCTGTGTTACCGGCTAATACGTGCAGATACACCGCTTGATAGTTCCAACTGCTGGCAACAGCTTCCGCCATGGTGACGAGTTGCCGCCCAACACCCTGCTGCCGCCATTCATTCAGGACGGCTAGGTTCGCAATGTAGGGTGTTTGACTGGCGTCGTGGGCACTGGTCTGGCGCAGGCCAATTTCGAGGGTACCCACAAGACCCGCCTTTGACCAAGCACCCAGGCAGCAGTACGGAGAGGCTGTCTGAGCGAGGCGACGACGCAGATCTTCTTGAATGCCAAATTTCAGGATCGGCCAGACCAGTCCCTGCGCCCCGACGGGCGGATGAAAGGCCATCGTCAAAACATAGGCCAACTCATTGAGATGGCTTAGGTTCGCCGGATGAACAAGGACATCAGACTGGGTCAGCATCACGGTGTGGCATTATGTGCGGTATTACTGTTCTTTAGTGTACTCGCGGACATCTAAAGCCATGTAGTTTGAGCCCTGCCAAGTATTTACCTTACTCATCGGGTGTGGCACGGCGACTGGTGGTTTTACGACCTGTACTCGTTTTACGGCTAGTACTGGTTTTGGCACGTGTCCCCTTGCGGGTACCGTTTGTTGTGCTCGTGGTGCCAGCGGTAGTGTCGTCGCTAGCCTCCTTGGCCGTGCGTTTACGGGTCGTCGTTTGTGTAGTTTTGGCAGCAGTTGCTTTGGTTGTCGTTTTTTTCTTGGTTTTGGCAGCCTTGCCCCGACTTTCAAGTAGGGCTAAAGCCTCTTCGAGGGTCACGATTTCAACCACGCTGTCTTTGGGCAGGGTGGCATTGACATCGCCATGTTTGACGTAGGGGCCATAACGACCGGAGTAGATCGCTACGGGTTCTTTATCGGCAGGATGTTCGCCCAACACCTTAAGGGGGGTTGCCGTGCCGCGTGTTTGCTTGGGCTGACTAAGCAGCTCCATCGCCCGGTCAAAATCAACGGTCAAGACGTTATCACCCACTTTTAGCGAGCGATAATCACCGTCACAGACCACATAGGGGCCAAAGCGACCCAGACCGGCTTTGATCACTTTGCCAGTTTCGGGATGTTCACCGAGATGGCGGGGTAGGCGTAGCAGACTAATGGCGATGTCGGCGGTGACATCCGCAAGGGCTAGCCCTTTGGGTAGTGAGACCCGCTTGGGTTTACGTTCGTCGCTGCCTTGCCCGAGTTGCACATAGGGGCCGTAGGGGCCAACAAGGGCATAGATCGGCTCGTCGGTATCGGGGAAGGTCGCAATCTGCTCGGGGCCGTGGAGCTTGGCGTGAATCAGTTGCTCGATGTGTGCAGGATTAAGTTCAGCAGGCGGGACATCCGGCGGCAGGGATACGGAAATATCTTTTTCGTCTTGAGCCAGATGAACATAGGGGCCGTATTTACCGATGCGAATTTCGGCATCCAGCCCTTCCAGGTGAATGGAGCAGGCTTTTGCCGGTTCGATCTGCTCAGCACCAACCTTCACCAGATGATCAAGTCCCTGATCGCCTAAGAAAAATTCTTGTAGGTAGGGCAACCAGTCGGCATCACCGTCGGCAATGTGATCGAGGGTTGTTTCCATACTGGCGGTGAAATGGGTATCCACGAGGCGCGGAAAGTGCTCTTGCAGCAAGCCTGTTACCGCAAAGGCAGTGTAGGTCGGCACTAGGGCATTGCCGAGCTGCTGGGCATAGCCCCGGTCTTTGATGGTGCCAATAATCGAGGCGTAGGTGCTGGGACGGCCAATGCCTTCGCTTTCGAGGGCTTTGACGAGGGCGGCTTCACTGTAGCGGTCGGGCGGCTGGGTTTCGTGGCCGGCGGTGCTGAGGGTTTGGCAACGCGGCTGGTCGCCTTGGCGGAGGAGCGGCAGGTTGACTTCTTTGTCATCGAGGGCCGCATCAGGATCGTCGGAGCCTTCGACGTAGGCACGGATAAAGCCCGGAAAATCAATGCGTTTGCCGCTGGCGCGGAACTCGGCATCTTCGACTTGGAGGGTGACGATGGTGCTGCTGAGGCGGGCTTCGGCCATCTGGCTCGCGATCGTCCGTTTCCAAATCAACTCGTATAGCGCCAGCAAATCACCCGCTAGTCCTGTTTCGACTGGCAGACGGAAGACTTCGCCCGAGGGACGAATCGCTTCGTGGGCTTCTTGGGCACCTTTGCTTTTGGTTTTGTACTGGCGGGGTTCGGGGCTGAGGTATTCTTTGCCGTATTTGGTTTGCACACAAGCCCGAGCGGCTGTGATTGCTTGCTCGGAGAGATGAACCGAGTCGGTTCGCATGTAGGTGATGTAGCCCTCTTCGTAGAGGCGCTGGGCGAGGCGCATGGTTACCTGAGCCGAGAAGCGCAATTTGCGGTTGGCTTCTTGTTGCAGCGTCGAAGTGGTAAAGGGGGCAGCGGGCTTGCGGGTAAAGGCGCGCTCTTCGACGTTGGTGACCTGCCAGGGTTTACCCTCCAGACGATCGCGAAGGGCGGTGGCCGCCGTTTCATCGAGGCGAACCACCTCACGTCCGACAATCAAATCGCCGGTGGTACTGTCAAAATCACGCCCACTGGCCAGACGTTGACCGGCTAGGGTGACGAGTTCAGCCGGAAAGACGGCTTTGGCATGGTTTAGCTCGGCCTTGAGATCCCAGTAGCTAGCTTTTTTGAAGGCGCGGCGCGCTCGTTCTCGCTCGACCAAGAGCTTGACGGCGACCGACTGCACCCGTCCGGCAGAGAGCTTGGGGGCAATTTTTTTCCAGAGCAGGGGCGAGAGGGTGTAGCCCACCAGACGATCTAAAATGCGCCGCGTTTCTTGGGCGTGGACAAGGCCGTAGTCAATATCACGCCGCTCAGCGAGGGCGCGCTGAATCGCCTCACGGGTGATTTCATGAAAGACCATCCGCCGTGTTGGCACCTTGGGCTGCAAGACCTCGAGAAGGTGCCAACTAATACTTTCACCTTCGCGGTCTTCGTCTGTTGCCAGAATCAGCTCATCGGCATTTTTGAGGGCTTGGCGCAACTCTTTGACAATTTTTTGTTTGTCCTTGGGAACGATATAGAGCGGCTCAAAATTGGCCTCAACGTTGACACCAAGGCGGCTCCATTCCAGTTTTTTCAGTTCTGCCGGAATTTCGGTAGCGGACTGGGGCAGATCGCGAATGTGACCCATCGAGGCTTCTACCTGATAACCCGACGGTAAAAAATTCCGGATCGTCCGGGCTTTGGTAGGCGATTCGACAATCACAAGAACGGACATAGCGGCCAGAGAGTGCTGTATTTCTCAGGGGTACCACATCCAGGCCGTACTCTGTCTAGCGGTTATCGCCCTCGATTGCGCGCACTACAGCACCTTGGGGCAATTCCTGGGGGCGGTATTGAGAGGCCAGCACGGGGTCGCGTTCGCGATCAGGGGGCGCTCAACCGCCGCTGCGCCCATACACCGAGCTGCGCATAGGGGCTACGCCTACTATTTAGATTAGGCCGCAAGAGCCAATATTACATTTTGTGTAGTTTGCCGCACTCAGAGATACCCGCAAGCCAGCAAAGGCACTCAACCCTTAGTGGCTGATCCCCCAGCATTATCCAGTTGATACCACTAGCAGTAGTTAGCAACGGTTACCGATGACCCTAATACGCGTCAATTGGGATGACTTGCCAGCCGAAAGTCAGTCTCTATGCTGACTGCATAGCCCGCAGAGAACCACCATGCTCAAGTCAGCCCTTGTTGGAATGTTTGGCGCCGTCGCGATCGTCATGCCAGCCCTGGCCTACAACACCGATGATGCCGCTCAACTGCAGCAGACCAATGCCTGTGTTGGCTGTGATTTACGCGGTATTGATCTCAGCCATGCCGATCTGGCCGGTGCAGACTTGCGCGGGGCCGATTTAAGCGAGGCAAATCTGGCCAATGCCAACCTCGAGCGGGCTGATTTAAGCGGGGCAAATCTTTTTATGGCAACTCTATCAGGCACCCGCTTTATCCTGGGCAGCCTCAATGGAGCCAGCCTCAGCCTGAGTAACGCTATGGGTGCCAACTTTTACGGTGCCGACCTGCGCAATGCCACGCTCGTCCGGGCAGACTTGCGGCGTACCCATTTGCACCGGGCTGATTTGACTAACGCCAATCTTGATGGTGCCCACCTGGACACTATTTTTATTCGACCCACCACCGCCACCCATACCATTTGGCGCGATGCCAGCGCTGCTGAGGCGAATCTGCGGCGGGCTAATCTCTTTGATAGTGACCTGCGCGGTACTGACTTTACGGACGTTGATGATCGCGGCGCTGACTTGTGGGGTGCCTACGCCAACGAGCAAACCCGCTACAGTGGCTCACGCGGCGGTTGGCTAGACCGCTAGGGCTATGGGTTTAGACAGGCAGGCTCAGCCGCTGGTCTTGGCAAAATTACACATCACGGACTGCAGGCCTTACAAAAACAGCAGTATCGAAGAGTCAAAGCCTTAGACTCCCCAGAGTGACGCGAGCTGATGGGTTGGCAGCGAATGAGCTGTGCCGCAAAACTATGACTCAAGGCTGATCGGGACTACTTTCAGCTTATTTGCGCTTCTTCAGTGTGACTAGATGCTTGAGTAGGCGAGGCTCGTCGCAATCAGCTAGATAATCTTCGGTACACTTTGACCAATTGCTTTACAAAGGTGCAGCTCATTGCCAGGCTTATTCCAGGCAATGTAGTCAAACACCTGCCCCAAAATAAACATGCCACGACCACATTCAGCCTGCAAACAGGGATGCCCCTCAGCATGGGGTGAATGGACAAAGCCGAAGCCCTGATCACGAATAACCCATTCATACATAGGCGCATGAACGGCATAGCGGACAAATACTTGTTTGGCTGGGTCGAGCTCGTTACCGTGGTGGACAGCATTAATCAAAGCTTCTTGCAGACCCAAGCGAATTTCTGCCTGCCAGGCATAGGGCACCTCTGCCACCAACATATCGACGATGGGGCGAATGTAGAGTGTTGAGGCGAAGCTGAGGGTAAGCCAGGAACGCTGAGTCGGTGGACGCAAGAGTGCAATCACAATCAGCTCCTGTCTACGTTTCTCATTGTAGCAAGTCCATCTGCTGAGATGCGCAGCCGGAGGTGCTGCGACGGTGACGGAGCCGCAAACGCTGAGAAGTCAACAAAGCCCCCGGAGTGAATCCGTAACCGCAAAACACAACCACCCGCGTTAGCTGTGTCGTGACCTGCGCCAGACAGCCCTATTAATAAGCGATGATATCCATCATAAACTTTGCTTCCAGTAATCAAGCCCGGTAGACCAGGCTGCAATGCTAATGGTGTACTCATCGTCAAGACCAGACGCTACAGATACAGTTTCTGGGGTGACTACTACCTCTATTTGGATTCTATTTAAAGGGCGACAACCTGTTGTGTGAGGGCGGCTTGTTCGGCAGCAAAGGCAACCTTGTGTGCCGCCAAACTGGCCTCGGGGGTTACATACAGCGGTGTACCTTCCATGAGGTGGTCGAGCACCATATGCGTATCTTGGTAAAACAGGCCACGTCGTGATCCCACTTCTAAACTGTGGGCACCATCAGGCCGGATCAGCACCGCCTGATCGCCATCAACAATCAACGCGCCGCCGTGGCCATGAATTTCAATGACCCGTCGCGATCGCCAAATCGATTCACCTTTGCCATAGCTGAGGGTAGCAACCAAGCCATCAGCAAAGGTAAGTTGGGCGGTGCAAAGGCAACTGCGGAAGCGATCAGGCATTTCGCTGCCGTCATAGCGGAGGCTGCAGCTGACATGGGTGACGTTACCAAACAGATTAATCAGGCGATGAATCCGCGAGACCGCACCCACGAGCGGAAAGCCAAATAAATTGGGCCGGAACGTCCAGCGATCCGGTGAGGGTTGGCCGGCGGTGAGGGTGGTGTAATCAACGGCAAAGACTTTGCCCAGTGCCGGTAACTCCCGCACCAATACCTGATGAATGCCACTCAGCAGCTCGATATGCTCGATGTGCAAAAGTTTCTTTTGTTTGGCGGCAAGGGCAATGAGGTCTTCCGATTCTCGGAGACTCAAGGCCAGTGGATACTCGACCACAACATGCTTACCGGCTTCGAGGGCAGCCTTCGCGATCGTGCCGTGATCGCGATTAACATTGCAAATAAAAATCAAATCGAGGGGCGTGGCGTGGAGCAGCATCGGCCAATCTTGCATCACCGATACGCCAAAATCACCGCCAAATTGACCGGCTCGACTGGGTGAATGCCCGGCAACCGCAATCAGCTTGGCGCGGCCATCATCACGAAGGGCTTCAGCGCGGGCACGAGCTGCATATCCAGTGCCGATAATTCCAACGCGCAATGCCGTGTTCTCTTCACTTATTTTTTAAGGATGGCATATCGTGGGCGGTGTGAACCCATGCCCGAGAGCGTGACAGGGCAATGTTACGATGACCGAATGGGTTTAGAGGGGTTCAGGGTGCCGTCTCGCAGTCATTATTGTGCCCACTTAAATGCAACCCATGTGGGGACTACCGCCACAGTGATGGGCTGGATTGACCGCCGTCGCGATCATGGCGGGGTGATTTTTCTTGATCTTCGCGATCGTACGGGCATTGTCCAACTGGTTTTCGACCCCCAAAAAACCCCGGTTAGCTACGACCTCGCGGGTGATCTCCGCAGTGAGTACGTGGTTGCTGTCACCGGTGTGGTGCAGGCTCGGCCCGCAGAATCGCTGAATACCAAACTGGCAACGGGTGAAATTGAGATTTATGGCACGGAGCTGACGATTCTCAACCGCGTCCATAAGCAACTTCCCTTTGCCGTCTCCATGCAAGAGGATGCCCCTCTCAGCCGCGAGGATCTGCGCCTCAAGTATCGCTATCTCGATTTGCGCCGCCCGGTAATGCAGCAGAATCTGCAACTGCGTCACAGCGTCGTTAAGGCCATGCGTCGCTTCCTCGAAGATCAAGAGCAGTTCATCGAAGTCGAAACACCGATTCTGACAAAATCGACGCCCGAAGGGGCACGCGATTACCTCGTACCCAGTCGTGTTAACCCGGGCGAATGGTTCGCTCTGCCCCAGTCGCCCCAGCTTTTTAAGCAGCTACTTATGGTGTCGGGTTGCGATCGCTACTATCAAATTGCCCGTTGCTTCCGCGATGAAGACTTGCGTGCAGATCGCCAGCCCGAGTTTACCCAGCTCGATATGGAAATGAGCTTTTTAGATCAAGAAGCGCTTCTTGATCTAAACGAGCGCTTGGTCTGTCATATCTTTAAAGCGGTGAAGGGTACCGACCTGGTGTGTCCCTTCCCCCGCCTGACCTATGCCGAGTCGATGAGCCGCTACGGCTGTGATCGCCCTGATACTCGCTTTGGCCTGGAGTTAGTCGATTGCTCAGAGATTTTCGCTGCCAGTACCTTTAAGGTTTTTGCGGGTGCTTTGCAAACGGGCGGTGTTATTAAGGCCCTGCCCGTGCCGGGTGGTGATAGCCTGATTTCAAATACACGCATCAAGCCCGGTGGTGATCTGTTTAACCTGGTGACGCAGTACGGTGCCAAAGGCTTAGCCTTTATTCGGGTACGCGCGGGTGATGACGGTGCCTTGTCACTCGATACGATTGGTGCGCTCAAAGATAGCCTCACGCCTGAGCAGCAGCAGCACCTGATCGCCGCAACGGGTGCTGAGGCGGGTCATTTAATCTTGTTTGGTGCAGGCCCGACAGCGATTATTAATGAATCACTTAGCCGTCTACGTTTACATCTGGGTAAAGAGCTGAACCTGATTGCCCCCGATCAGCTCAACTTGCTCTGGGTAACTGATTTCCCGATGTTTGAGTGGAACCCAGACGAAAAACGCTACGAGGCATTGCACCATCCCTTTACAGCACCCCACCCTGATGATGTCGCTGATCTGACAACGGCGCGGGCTCAAGCCTACGATTTGGTTTGGAATGGGATTGAAGTGGGCGGCGGCAGCCTGCGGATTTATCAGCGTGATGTTCAGGAGCAGGTGTTTGCCACGATTGGCCTCAGTACTGAAGAAGCCCAAGAGAAATTTGGCTTCTTACTCGAAGCCTTTGAGTATGGGCCGCCGCCCCACGGGGGCATTGCCTATGGCCTTGATCGCCTTGTGATGCTGATGGCGGGTGCTGATTCGATTCGCGATGTCATCGCCTTCCCGAAAACACAGCAAGCCCGTTGCCAACTCACAGAAGCACCTTCGCTAGTGACAGCCAAACAACTCAAAGAGTTGTATGTGGCTTCCACTGCCGAGTCGTAGCTGAGAGCAACGCGAACTATCTGCCGATATTATGTGCCGATAGGCTCGCATATTGTGTGTGGATCAACCCTGACCAACACACCAAGCTACTGAAAACTGCTGAGGCAAAGCGGTACCTAGGCGACTAAATGACCTCGGAGCCGCTCCCACAGTGGTTGTGCTGCCATGACACCTTCAACCCGGTCGAGGGGTTTGCCACCATTAAACAAAATAAGTGTCGGCAGGCTGTAGATCTGCCACTCGCTGGCGATTTGTTGATAGCGCTCGGTATCAATTTTCACGATTGTGAGGTTATCACCGGCTAAGCCCTTCACTTCGTTGAGGATCTCGGCCATCATTCGGCAAGGGCCGCACCAGTCAGCGTAGAAATCTACCAAAATCGGTGTCTGACTGTTGGCGATCATGTCGGCAAAACTACGAAATTGCTGTTTTTGTGCCATCTGCACTATCCTGAATCCCTACTTTCTACGATGGCGGCTTCAGTTCGGCTTTGCCCAGGATTGAATGTAAATCTTAAGAGTTGCGCCCCGTTGTGAATGCTTTTTGAGGGGGGCGGTGACTTGTGGTTGTCTGGTGAGTTTTGCTTTTCCAAGAACCTAACGCCTGATTAAGGTGTTGCCGGTTGATGGAGCCTCGCAGCGGCGCGACTAAATCTGGTTCCGTAGCCGCGCTAGTGCAAGCTCATAAACTTTACTATCATCTCGCCTACCCACGGCAATAACTGTCAGGGTCACCGTACTATCATCAACCTGATAAACAAGGCGATAGCCCGCTTTCCTCAGCTTAATTTTGTAGACGTTGGCAGCGCCTGAGAGTGCAGCACTGGGTATGTGGGGGTTTTTGAGGCGCTCAGCTAGCTTCTTCTTAAACTGCTCTTTGAGAGTTTCCCCAAGTTTATGCCATTCTTTGAGGGCTGATGGTTTGAAAGCTAGCTCATAGCTCATCAAGTGATACCCTGATTGACTCCTCTGACTGCCGAGCTTTCACCAGCTTAAGGAGTTCGATATCATCGAGTAACTCAATCATGTGCTCGTATACGTCAGCCGGAACACAATAAAATAGAGTCTCATTGCGATCAGATACGGCAACAGGTTTGCCGTTACCATGCACTAAAACTTTTATGGGATTGGCTTTAAGCTTCTGAAGGCTAGCTCTAGACACAGTAATTTGAGAGCTGCGATGCCGCTCTGAGGGCTTTGAAATGGAAGATACTAAGTCATATATTTTGCCCGATTTAAGCTGATAAATCTTAGGCATAGAGCTATCATTGGCGTTGTTTGTCTGCTCAATTCTAGTGTGTAAATTAAATGGCTTCAAGTTAGGTAACTCAATCAGGCTGTATACAGGTTCTGTACCTGGCCGGAATCTCAAGCTTAGGGGGTTGCCGGTTGGCGGAGCTGGAGATCTTGGCTGATGCTGCGGATGCGGTCGATGAATAGGGTGCCGTCAAGGTGATCGAGTTCGTGCTGCACAATGACGGCTGGAAAACCTTCAAAAGTGTGACTGGTGGGTTGCCCATCGCGATCGCGAGCGCTGAGGACAAGCTTCTTCGCCCGTTTAACATTCGCCAGATACTGCGGAAAGCTGAGGCAACCTTCGCGACCAACCTTCCAGCGCGAGGCTTGCTCGATGATGGGATTGACAAAGATTTGAATGGGCTCGTCTGGCAGCCGCATCAAAAAAATACGCCAAGGAATACCGACCTGAGTTGCTGCTAGACCAACGGCATGATCATGGGCGCTGAGGGTATCGATAAGGTCATCAATATGGGCTTGAAAGCTGGCATCAAAAGCCACCACCTCAGCCGCTGTCTGCCGCAAAATGGGGTCGGGATACTCGTAGATTGGCAGGATGGCCATAGCCTACACCCCTCGATGACAGCATTACCGCTGGGCAACTGTTGCCTACTCTAGCTGGACTGAGAGTATCTTTGGCTATTCGTCTTCGGCATAGATATAACGATAAAGCTCATCAACGGTTGGCTCGGGGCTGGTGAGACCAAACTCGACGGCATCTTCAACCTCAGCTTTGATGTCATCTGAAATCGCTTTGCATTCTGCTTCGGTCATCAAGCCTTGTTCAAGCACAAAGTGCTCGAACTGGGGAATGGGATCCCGCTGGCGCCAGAACTCTTTTTCGGCTGGATCGCGTAACTCATCCGGGTCAGCCAAGGAATGGCCCCGGAAACGGTAGGTCATGCACTCAAGTAGGGTTGGCCCTTCGCCAGCGCGTGCTCTCGCGATCGCATCTTGAGCGGCCTTGCGCACAGCGAGTACATCCATGCCATCGACCCGCTCGCCGTGCATGCCAAAGGCTTGCGCTTTTTTGTAGATTTCGACATCAGAGGTGGCTCGTTCGTGCTGCATGCCAATGGCCCAGTTGTTGTTCTCAACAACATAAATCACGGGTAGCTTCCACAGGGCCGCCATATTCAGACATTCAAAAAATTGACCGTTGTTGCAAGCACCATCACCAAAAAAGCAGGTGGTGACATCCATGGCGCGGGTGGCGGTCTCGGGGAAGAGATCAGGATAGGTCCAGCGATACTTGGCCGCAAACGCAGTGCCCGTAGCCACCGGAATGCCTTCAGCAACAAAGGCATAGCCGCCTAAAAAGTTGTGGGTGGCATCAAAAAGGTGCATAGAGCCACCGCGACCTTTGCTGCAACCCGTAGCCTTGCCAAACAGTTCGGCCATAATCGAGCGGGCTGACACACCTGCACTGAGGGCGTGTACGTGTTCGCGATAGGTTCCGGCAACATAATCGGTGGGCACAAGGGCTTTGATAACACCCGTGGTTACGGCTTCTTGGCCAGTGTATAGATGCACAAAGCCAAACATCTTGCCTTTGTAGTACATCTCGGCGCACTTGTCTTCAAATTGCCGCCCTAGTTGTAAGTCTCGGTACAACACCAACGCTTCCTCGCGGGTAATGCTGGCGCGGGCACTTGTTGCGGGCGGACGATGACTGACAACCATGGATAGCGTGAAGAAATGCTAATAGTTAACCCTAGCACGCTCCGCTCCACCCAGATAATCTGGTTGTCTTACAAGGCACAGGTGTAGTATTGGAGCAGACGTAGGGAGAAGCCTCGTATGGGTTTGTTTGATCGCGTAGGGCGCATCGTACGTGCCAACCTCAATTCTGTGGTGAGTGCGGCGGAAGATCCGGAAAAGATCCTCAATCAGACGATTGATGACATGCAGGAGGATTTGATTCAGCTTCGTCAGGCTGTCGCAACAGCGATCGCGAGCCAGAAGCGTATGGAGCGCCAGTATGAACAATCCCTGAGCAACGCCAACGAGTGGCAGCGTAAAGCCGAGCTCGCGCTGCGAAACAACAATGAGGGTCTAGCACGGGAAGCTTTAGTCCGCAAAAAAAGCTTTACCGACTCAGCCCAGGGCATGAAGCAGCAGCTGGATCAGCAAACAGCCCAAGTAGATGCCCTGAAGTCAAACATGATGAAGCTGGAGAGTAAAATCTCCGAAGCCAAGACCCGCAAGGATATGCTGATCGCCCGTGCCCGTTCGGCCAAGGCCACCGAGCAAATTAACCAAGTGATTGGTCGTACCGATACCAGCTCCGCCTTTAGCGCTTTCGAGCGCATGGAAGAGAAGGTTGTGACGATGGAAAGCAAGGCTGAAGCGATTGCTGAATTGGCAACCGACAGCCTTGACAGTCAGTTCGCGGCCCTTGAAGCCGGTGGCTCTAATGTTGATGATGAGCTAGCCGCCCTTCGCCGCTCGATTTCGGGTGGTGGGCCCGAACCGCAGGCGCTGCCTCAGGGCAGTGTTGAGATGAATGCAGAGCTCGAAGCCCTCAAAGCTGAGCTAGATAGCTAGTAATCTGACTACGCACACTGATGTCTCAGCAGCGGTATTGGGTTTGGGGGGTAGGGCTTGCTCTACCCTTTAGTTTGTTGGTATCAGCCCTGAGCTTGCTGGCAGGTGCTCTGCTCTCAGTTCGGCAGCGGGGTTGGTACGCAGTGCCCCATAGCCGCTGGCTGCTGGGGCTCATGGGGCTAGTGCTAGCAATCACCCTCAGTCACGGCACCGTCGAGAGCTGGCAAGGTAGTGTGAATTATTGGCCGTGGCTGTTGGTGCCCCTCCTGTGGTTTCAGTTAGGACGGGCTGAACCAGGCGCAGCCCAAGCGTTAGGGCGATCCTTAGTGATCGGCAGTGTTCCCCTAGCCGTGTTTGGCTATCTCCAGGTGCCCCTGGGCTGGTTTGGTCAGTGGCAATTGATCCCGCATATTCTAATTTTTGATTCGATTGCCTTTGCGCCGCCCGAGCTTCGGCCCACGGCGGTCTTACTTAATCCGAATGCCTTAGCGCTGTATTTGCTGCTATGTCTTTGTCTGGCAACATCGGTGTTTCGCTGGGGTTGGCTGCTTTGTGGTTTGCATGTGCCCCTCATTCTTTGGACAGAGTCGCGCAATATCTGGTTGGTGGGGCTGGTGCTGCTAGGCGCGATCGCGAGCCATCGGCGCTGGTGGTGGCTGCTGGGGCTCTGGTTGCTGTGCGTGCTGCTGGTCGGCGGCGGGGTCGCGGGCTGGCCCTGGGCGATGCTGCTGCTGCCCGAGCGGATTGCCGAGCGGCTCAATGGGATTTGGCTACCGGGCACAACGGCCTATACGGCGGCGATTCGGCGCTGGGATGGCTGGCTGTTTGCGTTGGATCTGGTTCGCGATCGACCCCTGAGGGGCTGGGGCTGGAATCAGTTTTATCAACTGTATGGGGCGCGCCCCCTAGAGCCCGTGCTGGAATATCTCGGCCATGCCCATAATATTGGGTTGCAGCTCGCTGCCGAGGGTGGCGTTCTGGTGATGGCCGCCTTTATGGGGCTTTGGGGTTGGTTACTGGGGCGCTGGCAAGGCTGGCCTTGGGCGCTTTTGGCGTATTTGCTAGCAGGCGGGCTGGATGTGTTTTACCTCGATGGCCGCTTTAATCTCTTCTTTTGGCTATTGCTTGCGGTGGCTTGGCCGCTGCCCAAAGCAGCAGCGTCTCAGCAAACCAAGCTTGACATTGCCTAGATATGTCCTTGACGTCCACAGATACCTGAGCTCGATACACCGACAGGTAGTGTCCTCAACGTTTGGTAGTGCCTGTTACACCCAACCTTAGGGATTGCGTGTAAGGTGCAAGTATTCTTCTCTTCAATACCATGAAAGCGGTAATTATGAGTGAGCTCTTTACACTACTTTACATTGTGTTACACTAAGGAAACAGAGCTGCGGGTTGCCTGTGGCCTGTACTTGCATCGCCTTGCAGAAAGTTACTGTTAATGTTTGGAGGCGTAGTGACTATGAAGGAAACCGAAGGTCTGTCACTCGAGCAGCAATTTCGCCAGCGTCACTTTGAAACGGTTGTGTCCCAGATGGATCTAGACCAGGCGCGGGAGTTCCTAGTTCAGTTGCATCATCAGATGCTGCTCAAGGATGCTGTGTATCTCAATATGCTGCGC
>CAZAGN010000004.1:16081-50526 GCA_964484905.1 uncultured bacterium
TGCTCAAGGATGCTGTGTATCTCAATATGCTGCGCAGCGGCATGTTGTCCTAGGGTGCGAGCACTAAGTGATGTTGATTGAGGCCAGACTGCGACAGCAGTTCTGGCTTTTGTGTTATTCAGCAAACAATTTCAACAAACAATGTATTGACTAAAGGTCTGCTACGGTACATTCCTCCCCAGAGCGACACGCTACACCGCTTCGACAAAAATACCGCTGCGACTAAAGGCTTCTTCATCGGGTGTAAAGTGGGGCGCACTCTCATCCAAGTTGGGGTCAAAGCTGTAGGTGGTTTGGAGAAAATCCCCCCCGAGTAAAGCGGCTTCTAGTTCGGCAATCACAGCGCGGGCCGCTTCACAAATAGAGCCGATTTCGGTGTCATTTCCTTCGGCAATCATCAATTGCAGCTCATCGCGCAGGGTCGCGAGGCGGGCTTCGGGTTTTAGGAGGCCGTACAGGCGTTCGATTCGCGCTAAAGGAATTTCGAGGTGACCCAAGATGCGTGAGCGGGCCAGTTCAGCATCGAGACTCGGCCAGTAGCGGGTGGTGTAGAAGGCTTGTCGCTCTGGGTGATACCAAGCTTCACTTCTCGCGATCGAAGACGACACCGTGTTGTGCAGTTTCCAGAAAAAGAGGCGCAGGCTAATGCCATCCGTGACGCAGGCCAGCTTGTCATCAATTGACATCTGAAAATCGCGGTGATTGGGATCGCCACCGAGAATAATGTACTCAATGGGGTACATATCCACCTCACGGTTTTGGACGACGTAGGCGTTGAGATGATAGCGGCAATAGGGACAGGGATACATGGTTGCAAAGAGCTTAAAGAAGTCCTTGAAGAGGCTAACAATCACCGTAGCATCGCTGGCGCTGCAAGTAATTTCTGCCAGGGTGTGGAAAAAACGCCACACGGCTGGCCCAATGTAATAGGGAAAACTCAGCCGCATTTGGGCTGCTTCGATATCGTTGCGCCCCACAAATACATCAATAAAGGCAACATATTGACTCAGGTAGCCTGATTCGCGGCCAAATTCAAGGCGTTCGCGCCGCTTTTGCACGCCATTAAGGTAGTGGCGGGTCAGTCGCCAGGCTTGCTTGAGCATCAACTTTTCGGCGGGGCTGCAACTCGGAAAGTGCTCGGCAATATCGAGGGCGTAGGGTGTAAATTCGGGCAAGGTTGCGGCATACCAGGCATCGAGGGCGGCGGCGTCAGGCTTGAGGTTGGCTTCTAGATCGGTCGCCGTGGCCACACTGCAAGCGGCCAAGAGCTTGGGCATAAAGTCGGTGTACCAGTAGGCTGTGGGGACAATGGCGCCCGGAATCACTTCGTCGGCAGCCTCCACAATCACAACCTGCCAGGTATCGAGGTAGGCACGGGGATTGTCGCTGTGAGGCGGTGGGGTGGGGTGGAGTTCTTGATGCAGCTCTTGGCGGCGCAAGCGATTGAGTTCGTGGACGGCGAGCATATCATCGACAACATCCAGCAGGCTGAGTTGACGTTTGCTGAGGGTGAGGGCGAATTCGATGCCCGCCGCAAATTTGTGACGCAGGTGGTCGAGAGTTGTCCCTTTTGCATCGATTTGTTGGGCTGCGATCTGCATCGCCTCTGTTTTAGCTGTATCGGCCCAATGGGCCATACGGGTCTCGAAACGGGCGTACTCGGCATTAACCGAATCGACAAGGGCATCCAGCACTGGAAAACAGGCAGGCTCAACGACACCCATGGCTTTGTAGAGGGCGACCGCTTGATTCACCAAACCGACGAAGTGGGGGAAGGTATAGGGCAGTTTTTTGGCGCGGAGGTGAGTTTCATTATTGGCGGCATAATTTTCGCGGAAGCTGCGATAGGCCGCCCCCTGCAGCAGGCGAAAGAGACCAATTTGCAGTTGCAGGCGGGAGGTGCCTTGGCCATGGCCGTGATCGATCGCGAGCGGGCGTTGGTCTGGGCGGGCCGGTTCACTTGAGGTGACTTGAGGCACGCTGCTGGCAAAGGTGATCGGGCTGGCTTGGTAGCGATCGGGATGATGGGTTGTGGGCATCAGGGAGGCAAATTCGACAAAGTCAAGGCGCTCATCGCCATCCAGATCGCCTTCTTGAAACAGTTGCTTCAGTTCGTCTTCGGTAAGGCCAAATTTCGCGAGAATCTCCGCCAGATCGGCTTCAACAACATAGCCATCGACGTCGTGGTCAAAGATCTCGAAGGCTAGGTGCAGGCGGCTGTCTTGATCGCCGTGTAAGGCGGTCGCGATCGCGAGAAACTGCTCAAAGGTCAAGCTATCGGTTTCAATATCGGCGGCGTGAAACAGGGCGTGCAGCTCGGCATCACTCGGATCGTGCCCCAAAGACTGCATCACCCGCCGCAGCCCGTCGAAGGTAATGACATCGCCGGTGGCAACATCCTGAAAGGTTTCCCAAAGATCGCTAATGTCATCGCGGGAGAGAAGATCTGTCATGGGGTGCACCGTGCCGTCGCTGGCATTGTGCCACAAGCGTGGCCTGGGGCTGAGCTTCTTGAGAAAATGTTTGCGAGCGCAGGCCGTTAATGAGCCTGATCGTCCAGCTCGCTCGCGATCGTCTCACCGATTCATGAGTGAAGGCCGTGAACTCGCTTGAGTACCGAATCTAGATCCAGATCTTTAAGTCCGGAAGCGGCAGATCGCCTGACTAATCAGATCGCCCGTACCACAACCCGCTTGGGCGACTGGCGCCGGTGGTGCGAGTGCAGGCGTTGCTAATTGCTCAGTGACTGGGGTTGACACGAGTTGAACGGTGGTGGTTGCAACGGTTGCTGGTGGTGGTGGCGGTGGCACTGGACGACTGACAACCGGTGTCGTGACCGTGGGTGCTGGCGGTGGCGGCGGTGGCACTTGCTCCAGGAAATACATAATTGAGGCGCGTACCCCTTGATCGGCTTCGAGGTAGCTGCCATTGGCCTGAGACAGACGTTGCTGCAAGCCCGGATAAGCAGGGCGATATTGCTTCAGACGCAGAGCGTGTACAGCTTCACGGCGGGTGAGCGACTCGCTGGCCGTACGGGCTAAATCAAGCATTTTGGTTTCGTCGTCAGCATCATAGGCGGCAACAACGGCATCACTAAAAAAGTTAAAGCCATCACGGACCGTGACAGCCTCAGGCGCAGGCTCAAGATCAGCCGGCGCCGGTGGTGCGGCTATGCGGGCTTCGAGGGCCGGGATATCCAGCTCGTTGGTGAAGCGCTCCCAGAGGGGTTTGCCGGTATCGCGGTAGCGTTCGGCGGCTGTTTTAAACAGATCAAAAGCTTGGGCAAAGGCACCCTGACTGCGACGCACACTGGCGAGGCCGTACATCGCCGCCGGATTGCTAGGGGCGATCGCGAGGGCATCTTCGTAGGCTTTGCCTGCCTTGTTGAGTTCATCGCGACTGGCTTGGGCAAGACTTGCTTGGGCGATGTGCAGTGTCGTGCGATCCCCTTTGCTAAGGCTGGCCAGGGTGAATAGCTTGGGCGCATAGGCGAGCAGCTGACCCTCATAAAAAGCACGGCGGTTCGGCGACAGGCTGGCGAGGCGATCAGCCAAGTTGGGGCTATGGCTGAGGGCTTGTTCTTCGGTGCCAATGCTGAAGTGAACATAGCCCAGATCAGTAAACCCTTCGGGATCATCGGGGCGGAGGTTGGTATAGAGTTCGTAATCGGTGACAGAGTTACCCAGGTCGCCAAGGTCAAAGTTGACGATGCCGCGATTACTAAAGGCTGTGGCGTAAGCGTTGTTACTGATTTGCAAAGCTTGGTCAAGATCTTGGCGGGCAATACTGAGATCGCCCTGCATGATGTGAGCTACGCCTTGACCGTTATAACTACGCTCGGGAAAGCGGAACTCGACATCGGGGCTGAGGGAGCGCTCGTAAGAGTCGAGGGCGGCATCGTAGGCCGAGAGTTGGGTTTGGGAGACCCCCGTGAGGTAGTAGCCATCGCCATAGGCGCTGTTGAGGGCGGTGGCCCGTTGAAATTCGCTGAGGGCCGCTTCTGGATCACCCGTGGCGAGGCGGGCAATGCCTAAGTTTTTGCGCACCCGCTCAAAACCACCCACAAGGTCTTGCTGTTGCTGGCAAATGCGATCTTCGCTATCCAGCACCAAGCATTGCTCGAGCACGGTCGCCGCTTGTTCGTAATAGCGCACGGCATTATCGAGATCGCCCAGGCCATCAAAGGCAACCGCCAAGTTAAAAAGGCTGCCCCCCAAATTCTCGCTGAGGGTGCTAGTCCGCCAACTGCCCGTTGCACCGACCGCACTGCCTGCCCCCGCTTGCTTGGCGCTGATATAGGTTTCGAGGGTTTCGACAGCTTGACGATAAAAATCAGCCGACTCGTTTCCTGTTGTACTTTCGGCCAAGGCGAGCAGCGCCGCACCCCGATATTCCGGTGTCATGGCACTATCGTCCGCACATTCGGCAACAGCCGCGGCATAGTCACCCCTGAGATAGGTGCTAAGGCAGGCATCAGCTTGGGAGCGCACCGGTGTGTGGGGGGTAAAGACCCAGAGTGATGCAACTAAGCCCAAGAGGGCACTGCAAATCCGGAGCCAGCGCATGGTATGTCCTCGCGATCTGAGCTGATTTTAGTCTGAAGGCTGGGGGCGTTGTCGGTGAGCGAGGTCGCACATCCCTGTATCGTTTTGTAGCGACGTGTCAGATGTGTGTGTACTTTCAACTCAATTCGTCTTTATTACTCGATATGTCAGGTGTTGCCTGCTCGGAAAAATCTTGCCCGTGAGAATTTGGGCTGAGAAATTTTTGCCTGAGAAAATCCTGAATAGCCGATTCGAGATGATGGGGATAAATAGCCCAGGTTTGGATTGGGGTGTCGATGAGGGCCCGGACAAGCGGTGAGAGATTGGCGATTTCTTCTTGGCCGCTGTCAGTTTGCAAGACAATGCCTTCTTGGTAGAGGCTGTAGCCGCGCACTTGGGCCGAACGTTCGCCAAAGTAGTAGTCGGGATGGGGAACACGATCGCGAATGAACTGGCGTAGGGGCTCACCATCGCGAAGTTGGCTAATGTTCAGGGCTTTGAAAAGGTCGCGATCTAGATAGCGGCGGGCTAAATCAGCCAAGATCGGGTCGGGGTGATCGCACCAAAACCGCAGCGGATAGAGGCACAAAATATCGTCGGCGGCGAGGTAGGTTGCAAGGGGTAATTGATCAACAGGCTCGGTAAGCCAGGCTGTCAAAATCGGATCAGCGCTCAGCTTGCCCTGTTGCACTAACTCCCGGGCGCGGTCGTAGAGCTTTTGCAAAACAAAGCGGGTGGCAATACTTTTGGGATGCTGGTAAACCTGGGTGTACATAAAATAGCGCACCACCAAATAGTGTTCGATGGCACCCATACCCTTGCGCGCCGGAATGACGAGGGACAGCCGATCGCGATCGCACTGCATGACCGTAATAATGCGATCCAGATCGAGGTGGCCGTACTGCGCCCCCGTAAAGTGGCTATCCCGCAGCAGATAATCGAGGCGGTCGCAATCGAGTTGGCTGGAAATGAGCTGGGTAACTAGGGGCACCGGAAAGCGATGCTGAAACACCGCAATCAGGTTTTTGGGTAGTTCTGGATCATGGGCGCACAGGAGGGGGTTGATCTGCGGATCTTCGAGGATAATTCGTTGTGTCCAGTGCTCGTGATGGCTACCAAAGATCTCCTCACCGGCATGACTAAAAGGACTATGACCAACATCGTGGAGCAGGGCCGCTGTCAACACCAGATCGCGATAGGGCTTGAGTTCTGGGGTGCGGTGGGCCAAATGATCAAATACCCGCCGCGCCACATGTAGCACTCCCACCGAGTGGGTAAAGCGTGAACCCTCGGCACCGTGAAAGGTAAAACAAGCGGTATCGAGCTGCCGAATGCGTCGTAAGCGCTGAAAGGTGGGGGTATCGATGAGGCGAATGAGCAGCGCTTCACCGGCATTTTGGCCATCCAGTTGAATCGCGCCGTGTAGGGGGTCGTGATAGGTACGGGACTTACAAAAGCGCAGCATGATTGCCCTCACGTTATTTCAATGGTATGCGGGGAAGTGACAAGAGGCTTTTGAAGGGCTGGGAGTGACACGGTTTAATAAAGATGAGCCCACATCATCGCAGGGGACGTGGCGGTGCAAGACGTACTAGAGGCACAGATTAATGATCTACGTCAGGTGCTAGACGAGATTGACCGCGCCGTGTCTGAAAATAGCCCTCAGGCTTCTGCTCAAACCCTGCCAGAGCAGTTTCAAGATCTGCTGGCCAACCTTTCAGCCTCGCAACGGCAGCCGGTGCAGCCCATTTTGACAGAAATGAATCGCGTTATTCAGTTATTGCAGCATCACCTGATGCTTTGGCAAAGTGCCAAGCAAAAGCGGCCTGAACGAGCCGCCCAAGTGCAGCAGGATGTACAGCAGTTGCAACAGTTTTGCCAGCACCTGAGCCAGAACCTAGAATAAGAGCTGACACTCCAGGAGCCGCTTATGCCATTTCGGAGCCGGACAGGCCCTCTAGATCGCGTGCTGGGGTCGCTGGCCTATTTGCTACCGATCTTGACGGCGTTGCCTTACGGTGCCGCACTGTACCGGAGCTTTCCGTTTCTGGTGCAACTGCTTCAGCCCCTGTTTGCGATCAGCTTTTTGGAATTTAATCGTTTTGCCAGCCTGATTGTCTTTTTTGCCTTGTTTGCCTTGGTGGTGCGCAATCCCCGCATTAATCACTTTATTCGCTACAACACAGCCCTCGCGATCGTGACGCAGATTGGTTTGATCCTGTGTCAACTGATCCTCCAGTTTTTCCTCAGTCCGGTGTTGCAGACAATTGGCTTGGGGATGGTGCTGGAAACGTTCTATACGACCCTCTTTTTGGGCGTGTGGGCGATCGCGATTTTTGCCTGGTTCAAAAACATCAAGGGCGACTATGCCGAGGTGCCGATTATTTCCGAGAGTGCCTACCGCATTGTTGGCATGTAGGCGATGACGCTCTCAACGCGCTGGCAGCAGTGGCAAGCGATGATCGCGAGTCGGATGGCCCTCCAGACCGAAGATTCGCTGCTCTTTCGCTGGGTTGTCCAAATCCTGGTGTCGGTGGGCATTGTCGCGACCGATGTTGCGGCGGGCACCTTCACAAGTCTCTGGGCGATCCCCTTGGGGGCGCTGGGGGCCTGGTGGAGTTGGCGGCGCCGTAAACAGGCCAATGTGGGTTTGAAGATCGGGCTCGCGATCGCGATGGTGGTGGTGCTGGTGACGTTTCTGATCCGCCTGAGCAGCAGCCTTGACGATACACGGGCAGTGCTGGCGGATTTGCTGATTCAGTTGCAGGTGCTGCACAGCTTTGATTTGCCCCGCCGCAAGGATCTGGGCTATTCGATGGTGATTGGTCTGATTTTGCTGGCCGTGGCGGCAACCCTCAGCCAGACGTTGCTGTTTGCGCCCCTGTTGCTGCTGTTCTTGATCCTCGGCTTGGCGAGTTTACGTCTCGATTACCGCTCGCAGTTGGGTCTGCCGACGGCTGTATGGCCACCGCGCCGCTGGCAGTTGGGCAGTTGGGAGCTGTTGCGGCTCAGTGGGCTGACAGTGGCCCTGGGCTTGGTGTTATTCGTGGCGATGCCCCGCCTACCGGGTTTTCAGTTGCGGACTTTTCCGGCCTCGGGTGCCTTCCCCCAGGATATTGAGGATGCTTTTGATGAAACCGCCTCGGTCAATGAGTCTCTGAGCAGTGCGGGTTTAGCCAACAGCGATGCCCTCAGTGATGGCGATCTCAATGCCCTCTTTGGCAGTGGCCGCATTAGCCTTGATACCTATTTTGGTTTTGGCGATTCCCTCGATATGCGTCTGGTGGGCCGGGTCGATATTGAGCCGCGCACGGTCATGCGGGTACGTTCCCAGGCACCGTCTTTTTGGCGGGTGGTTGCCTTTGATCGCTATGGCGGTCGGGGTTGGACGATCTCGCGCCGAAATGAAGCGGAGCGTATTCAGCGCAATGCCTTTGCTAACCGCTTTCAGCTTTCGGTGCCCATAACCCGTCTACCGGAAGAATCGGTTGTCCAGACCTATACCTTGGTGGCCGATCTGCCCAGCCTGATGCCCCATGTGCCCGCACCCCAGTGGGTGTATTTGCCCAGTCAGGAGCTGGGGATTGATGCCGAGCTCAATCTGCGCGCCCCCGGTGTCTTGCCCGCTGGCATGACCTATACGATTGTTTCGCGGGTGCCCCGTCGCGATCGGACACAGCTCCAAGGGGCTCGTCTGACCAACCTCAGTCTGGTCGATCCGGAATATTTGGCGTTACCCGCTGAGTTTGACCTTCAGTGGCAAGCGTTGGCCGTGCAGATTACCGAAGGGATTGAAAGCCCCTTTGAGCAAGCCCTCGCGATCGGTCAGTACCTGAAGCAAAATTATCAGTTGCGGGCGGGCGAGCCTGTTGCCATCGATCGCGATGCTGTCCAAGCCTTTTTTGAAGACGGCGGCGGTCGGGCTGAGCAGTTCAGTAGTGCTTTGGCCCTGATGCTGCGCTCGCTGGGTATCCCGACACGCCTGGTCGCGGGTTATCAGCCGGGGCAATTTAACCCCTTTACGGGCTTTTATGTGGTGCGCAATGTTGATGCCAGCGTGGTTGCCGATATTTGGCTGCCCACATTTGGCTGGTTTTTGGTCGATCCGGTGCCAGGGCGAGAGCTGCTGCCACCTTCGATTAGCGATACGGAGCCCTACAGTGCCCTCAAAGCCGCCTGGGAATGGTTTGCCGGGATCTTGCCGCCGCCTCTGTTGGGCTGGCTTAATGGCGTCATTGTCTTGACGTTGCAAGCATTTCAGTGGCTGGCGAATCGGCTGCGCGATTGGGTCACGTCCCTGGATAACAGCCTGTTGCTCGTCGCCAGTCTCTTTGGTCTGACGGGTTTGGCTGTAGGTGCCTGGGAGTTCGGGCGTTGGTGGCGCTGGCAACGCTATTTGGCTCGCTTGGCTGCACCCGAGCGACTCTATGCCCGCTGTTTACGGCGTCTGGATACGCGGCGACAACTGAAAAAACGCCCCAGCCAAACACCTGCCGAATTCCAGGTCGCGATCGCGAAGCAGCTTTCAACCCAAGAGCAAGACATCCTCCGGCAACTGACCACCGCCTACCTCCGCTGGCGCTATGCGGGCATTCAACCCAGCCCACCGGAGCTGCAAGGATTGCAGCAATTACTCAAGACTCTGTAGATTCAAAACCCAACTATAGATCATTCATGTAGAGCCGATGCCGGGGTTAGTCTCGCGATAAGGATAGTGCTAGGTAAATCTATGGCAACCTCTACCTTGTCTTTATAGTCATTCCAAATAAGCGTGAGACATTTCTAGGGCGACAGGAATCGCGCTGTATTCTAAAGTTCTCTGAATTCTAAAGTTCTCTGAGGCACGGAAGATTTAGACTGCCTTATTCTTAAGGCAAACAGCGATAAAATGAGTTGTCGGACAAGCGTTGACCGTTCAAAGCTGAGAGCACAAGCCGCCGCCGTCATAGCCGCTCTCGCTGGTAAAAGCTGATGACTTTACTGTTTCAGAGATGTTTCAGCCACAAACATGAGTGGGCCACAAACCTGCGTCAGCGTCGTCGGTTACGTCGCAGCAAGAGGGGCGAGAGATCACTTTCGTCATAGATATCGCCGACTAATTCTTCGAGCAAATCTTCAAGGGTGATCAGACCCTGGGTACCACCAAACTCATCGACAACGATCGCGAGGTGCTGACGCGAGCGCAGCATGTGCCGCATGAGTGAATCGATCCGCTTCGTGGCCGGAATAAAGATCGGTACCTGCATCGCCGCCGTGACCGGGGCATCACCATGACGATCGCGATGGCGGAGCGCTTGCTTGAGGTGAATAATGCCGACAATGTCATCTTTCGAGCGGCCTTGAACCGGAATGCGCGAAAAGCCCGTATCAAGACAGAGCTGAACGACATCATTCAAACTCTTATCTTGTTCGATCGTAATCATCTGAACGCGCGGCTTGACCAGATCGCGGGCGAGCAACATATCGAGGGCCAACGCACCCTGAAAAAGCTGCCGTTTTTGCCAATCCAGCTGGCCTCGTCGCCCCAAAATATCAACTAAGAGGGCTAAATCTTGCACTGATTCTTGACGTTGGCGAATATCAACTTGCAGCAGCCAAAAGGTTTTTTGCACTAACCATTCGAGGCCACTAATGATCGGTGTCAAAAGGCGCGAGAGGACGTACACCGGCGGTACAACTTGACGAAACACCGCCACCGAATGACTCATGGCGTAAGATTTGGGCAAAATTTCACTAAAAATAAGCACGACCACAGTTGTCAAAAAGGTGGCGACAATGGGGCCGAAGGTATCGCCCATTAATTGAATACTGAGCCCAGTCGCGATCGCCGCCGAGCCAATATTGACGAGGTTATTACCCACCAGCAGGGTTGTCACAAAGCGGGTGCGCTGTGTTTGCACAAGCCGGTATAGGGTTGCATCACTGGGTGATTCGTCGATGAGTGCTTGCAGCTTCAGGTTATCTAGGGCTGTGATCGCCGACTCAGCCCCGGAAAACATCGCTGAGAGCACGAAAAACAGCACAAGTAATAAGGCCAGAGCAGTCATAGGGTTCGCGATCAAGATGCTCAAACTCTGCCACATTGCCGTAGCCAGAGTCAGTTGTCTGAGAACATCCCCTGGGTAAGACCGATCTGATTCAGGCCACCTTGGCTCTCAAACAGCAGCTCACTATAACAGTGCTTCTACTCGACAGTCACTGACTTGGCTAAATTACGGGGCTGATCAACATCTAAGCCGCGCAAGGCGGCGATGTGATAGGCCAGCAGTTGCAGCGGAATGACGGCGACCAGGGGCGAAAGCAGCTCCGGCACCTCGGGTACGGACAGGATCAGGTCAAAGGTTTCCGCCGCCGCCGTATCGTTAGCGCTCACCACCCCTACCAGCAGGGCATCGCGGGCTTTCGCTTCTTGGGCATTAGAGATCACTTTTTCGTAAAGTGCGCCTGGCATGGCCACAGCGACCACCGGCACCTTGTGATCAAGGAGGGCGATGGGGCCATGTTTCATCTCGCCCGCCGGGTAGCCCTCGGCATGAATGTAGCTAATTTCCTTAAGCTTGAGCGCGCCTTCGAGGGCAATCGGATAGTTAATGCCTCGACCCAGAAAAATAAAGTCTTGGGTATCGGGGAACTGGTGCGCTAGGGCTTCGATGGCACTCGCTTGGGTGGTCAGGATGCTCTCAACCCAGACGGGTAACTGGCGCAAGCCCGCGACAAGCGCTTGCACAGCGTCATGGCTCAGGCTTTGTCTGGCGAGGGCAAACTCCAGTGCCAAAACATAAAACGTCAGCACTTGAGCCGTAAAGGTTTTGGTTGCCGCAACCCCAATTTCAACCCCGGCATGCAGGGGCAGGACATAGGGCACCAATCGACCGAGGCTGCTATCGGCCCGGCTGGTAATCGCTAGCAAAAAGTCGGGGTCACGCTGCTGGGCTAACTGCATGGCCGCGAGGGTGTCGGCGGTTTCACCCGATTGGGTGACACCAATGGTCAGGGTGTTGGCGGCCAAGGGCGGCGGCGCATACCGATATTCGGAGGCGTAGTGAACGGTGGTGCGCAGGCCCGCGAGCTGCTCTAGCAGATGCTTACCGATGAGGCTGGCATGCCAACTCGTACCACAGGCCACGATGTCAATTGCCTGGGTTTGCTGCAAAAGTGCGGCGGGAAGGCCGGTTTGCACAGGTAGTTCGGGATGATCAGTCAGATAGTGTTGCAAGCTGGCCCGCAGGGTTGCCGGTTGCTCATGAATTTCTTTGAGCATGAAATGGCGATAGCCCTGCTTTTCGACCATGACCGAATTCCAGGTAAAGGGCTGGGGATGCAGAGGCAGTGAATGCCCGGCAAAATCCATCAGCTCGATCCCATCAACACTCAGTCGGGCCATTTGACCATTGTCGAGGGCAACAATGCGGCGGCTGTAGTTCACCAGCGCCGGGGTGTCGGAGGCAAAGAAGGCTTCACCATCGGCCAAACCCAGCACTAGGGGTGCTTGCTGCCGCACCACAACCAACTCGTGGGGATGATCGGCGTGCATCATCGCGATCGCGAAGGCACCCTCCAACTGAGCCACCGCCGCCCGAATGGCTGTCAACCAGTCATAGCCCTGCTGCATCAAGCTATCAACGAGGTGCGGAATCACCTCGGTATCGGTTTCGGTCGCAAAAACATAGCCCTCGGCCGTCAGGTGTTGGCGCAGCACGCGGTAATTTTCGACAATGCCATTCTGAATGACGGCAATTTGCCCCGCAGGACTGGTATGCGGGTGGGCGTTGTGTTCTTCGGGCTTGCCGTGGGTCGCCCAGCGGGTGTGACCCATGCCAACGGTTGCGAGTTGCACACAGGGCTCGCTCACCTGCTGCAATTTGAGAGCCATATTATTGAGTTTGCCCTTGGCGCGCAGGCGGTACAGACTCGGCTGATTCATGAGGGCAATGCCTGCCGAATCATAGCCGCGATACTCTAGGCGGCGTAAGCCTTCCAATAAAATCGGTGCCGCCACCTGGTGACCGATATAGCCGACAATGCCACACATAAGTTCATCACATCACACACTGCCACAGATTCTGCCACACATTGCTCGAGCACCGCTTTCAGCCAGCTCTGTCGCGATCTGTCGTGATCAGAATTGACGCCGACTGAAGACCAACGTCGCGATCGCGAGCAAGGCCACCGCATATACCCCGCCATACAGCGCCGCTAGCCACAACTCCGAAGCCGGCGGCAACAGATCATGCACCGCCACATTGCGCAAATTAAGGCGTTCCAAATCGGGCAAAACAAAATACAGCGCCCGTAACGCTTGCGCCGCCGCCGCATTGGTAACCAAATCAGCCAGTTGCAGCAAGCCTCGGCTGCCGTGCCCCAGCAAATAAACAATTAGTGTATAGATCGTCGCCAAAATCGATGACGTAAAAACACCAAACATCAGCGCTGCCGCAACAATTACAACCAGCTCCAGCCACATAAAGACCGTGCTGATTAGCATCGCCTCCCACGCCAGCCCCGGCACCTGCACACCCACAATCAATAAAAACATCGCCAGCATCACCGCCAGCAACACCGATAGCAGGGCAGCCAGACCCACATGCTTACCCACAATAAATTCAGCCCGAGTTAGTGGCTTGGCAATGAGAATATAAACCGTACGCCGATCAATTTCTTTAAAAATCAAACCCGTACCGACAAACACCGCCACCACCAGGCCAATCAGGTGCATGGCCGTCAGCCCCACATCCTGCAAAATCTTCTGATCGGCCGTAATCGCCACTTGGGGCAAATAAAGACTGGCCCCTACCATCAACAGCAGAAACAAGAGCAAAAGATAGAGAATTTTGTCGCGAATCGTCTCACGAAAGGCATTGTGTGCAATTGCCCAAATCCGGATTACATTCATGGCGGCTATCTGGCTCAGCACTCCCTAGTATGCCCAGGATTTCTGGGCGAATTGAGCCCACAACCAGGATTTACGCTAAGTCGCTAGTCTGATACATTCGAGCGAAAATGTTCAGCAGTGGCTTGCGCCAGATGTTGACAATCCTCAAGACTTAGCGCCTTCACTGCCGAGCCCTCCGCCAACCACAGCCAAAACTCTGTGTTGCCCGCTGGCCCCTGAATTGGTGACCACGTTAGCCCTCGATACTGCCAGCCCAAGGCCGCCGCCGCTTGCCAAACGCCGTAAATGGCATCGGCATGAGCTTTTGGGTCGCGCACCACCCCTTTTTTGCCGAGGCGCTCGCGCCCGACTTCAAACTGGGGCTTTACTAGCAGCACGACTTCACGCGGCGGCTGCAACAGGGCCCACAACGCCGGTAACACCTTGGCTAGCGGAATAAACGAAACATCAACTGTGGCGAAATCGGGCCACTCGTCACTTGCCAGATCCCCATACAATTCGGTGGGGCTGAGATAGCGCAGGTTGGTTCGCTCGTGAATTGTCACCCGCGCATCAGTCTGCAACGACCACGCCACTTGGCCATAGCCAACATCCACACCCAAGACATGACGCGCGCCCCGCTGCAAGAGGCAATCGGTAAAGCCGCCCGTGGAGATGCCGCCATCAAGACAGACCCGGTTCGCGATCGCGATCGGCTGCCCCTCAAGTTGCGCCAACTGATCCAGCGCCCCCGCCAGCTTGTAGCCCCCGCGCGACACATACTGCGAACGCGCCTGCACCCGCAGCGTCTCCTGCCCGGTCACCGACAGGCCCGGCTTATCAGCAAGGCGATCATTCAAGAACACCTCTCCGGCCCGAATCGCCTTTTGGGCTTGCTCGCGGGAGGCAAAATGCCCCAACGCCACCAGCCAACTATCCAGCCGCGACACCTTAGGGCTCAATGTCTAGAGCTCAACTTCACTCAAGCCGGCGGCCATTACCTCAAACGGCTCTGCCGCAAAACTATAGTCAGTATCCGTGCCCAGCACATCCAGGCATTGCTGCTTCAGGGCCTCAATACTCACCACCGTCGGGCCAAGGGGCACACCCAACGAGTTATAGGTTTCACGCAAACCATTCAACACGCGCTCGTTCAGCACCGTGGCATCACCCGCCACCAAGGCATAGGTGGCATAGCGCAAGTAATAATCCATATCGCGCAAGCAGGTCGCATAGCGGCGGGTCGTGTAGGCATTACCGCCCGGACGAATCAAATCGGGCACTTGGCTAAACAATTGAGCCGCCGCCCCCTTCACAATTCGTGTCGAATTGAGCGTAATCACCCTGGCCGCCTGAATCCGAGCCGCACCGGTCTGAAAATAGCCCTGTAAGCGGTCGAGGGCACTGCGGTCTAAATAGCGACCCACCGTGTCGTATTGCTTGATCACGCTCGAAACGGCATCCCGCATAGCTCAGCTCCTTGGCAACAAAAAAATTTATTAAGGGACATTTATTAATTTGAGCCCTACCTAAACTCGGGATCATCCCAGGCTGAGGCGAAGCGCAAACACTACAGGCCAAACACTATCTTGCAGTATGCCGCGCCTCGATAAGGCTCTGGCGTAAATTATTGCAACGTTTGCCTATGTAAAGTTTCCCAGGGCAAAGTTTCCCCAGTTCCCGATGACTACGTCCCAGTGCCTACATCGCAAACGGCTGCCGCTTAGTCTCAACGGTCAGAGCCGTCTCAAAACCAACACCGCAGCCATAGCGAGGGGAACTCCCTGCTTACCCACCAAATACCGCTTCGTACAACTCTGTGAGTGGAATCGCCACATCAACAGACTGAAGCACTAGCGTGTGCTCAAGGCCCAAATAGTCCTGAAAAAGCCATTGATGCTCAGCTTGCTTCACGTACTGCTCAACCTGGGGCTTATCGTGGGCAATCAACACATACTCCTGGAGGGTTGGCAGCGTGCGATAAGCCGCGAATTTCTCGCCTCGGTCATCACTCTCCGTCGAGTCAGACAGCACCTCGACAATCAGAATTGGATTCATCACCGTGTCTTTTCGACCAGGCTTCAGATCGGGTGGGCGCGGCGTCACCATCACGTCGGGGTCAGTGTATTGGTCGCGTTCGGGTAGCCAAAGTCGCTGGTCGGTCACAAAAATGCAGTAGGGCTGCTTGCGCAGAGCCGACATTAACAGAAACACGAGGGTGGCGTTGAGCTTGTTATGCGTAGTTGTGCCGCCAGTCATGGGAATAATGTCTCCCTGGCGATACTCATGCCGAAACTCAGACTCAACCTCCAAGGCAAGGTACTCCTCAGCGGTATAGGTTTTGGTGGGTGTGAGCGTCATCGCTGATTCACAGGTGTATGTAGTTGCAGTGAGTAGCCGTACTTAAACCGAACAGGCGAGCAACCTGCCTAGACCTTAGCGAATTTCCCCAGCCCCAGCGATTGTTCAGGCTCAAGGCAGTCGCTAAGGCACCAACTGACGACTGTGCCGGTGGTGCCAGACCGTCAGGGCGATCGCGAGACCATCAGCGGCATCATCAGGTTGCGGTAGCTTGTCTAGGCTCAGCTCCCGCATCACCGCCTGCTGCACCGCCTGCTTATCGGCATTACCATAGCCCGTTAGGGTTTGCTTCACCTGAGCGGGCGTAAATTCTTGGGGCTCAAGGTGATACTGCGCTACAGCCAGCAAAATTACGCCACGTGCTTGGGCCACCAAAATCGTATTGCCCATGCGATAAAAAAATAGCTTTTCAATACCTAGCCAGTGGGGTTGCAAGCTGCCGATTAATTCCGAAAGGTCATCGTATAACGTCAGCAGCCGTTCGCCCACTGGTCGCTTTTTGGGCGTCGTAATGACGCCAAAATCAACGGCTACTACCCCTGCCTCAGTGGCTTCGATACAACCAAAGCCCATTGTTCCCATGCCAGGATCAATGCCAAGGATGCGCGTCAAAGGCTGCTGGCAAAGAGGGCATTCAGCTCACACATCAGCGCTAAACATTGCTCAGCCGTCATCGCCACAGGTGAAAACTGGGGCGCACTGGAGTGGCGCAGCGTTAGCAACTTTACCTTCTCGGTCAGTTGGGCACCGCTCAGCTGAACTGCCTTCATTGACCAATCACTAAACAGCCGCTTAGATACCTCAGTGCATTCAATAATCTCTGCCTCTACATGGCGCGGATCAGACAGAATACGGTTGTAGGTGCGGCTGACAGCGCCCCGATCCCCTTCCAGAATTTGCAAAAACATTGAGTTGCCAAAACAGAGCATCCCGGTCAGACCATCGCCTGGGTTATTTTTCTCCGACTTTTCCATAATGTCGCGTAGGTCGGCAAAGCCCAAATCAGGACGGGCCTTACTGCTGTAAATCAAGCGGCACAGATGCATGGCGAACGAATGAGAAACCAATCTTAAGCCTAGCAAGTGTCGCCACCTGCGGTAGCAAAGACTACCAGTTTAAATCCTGCTCACTTGGCTTCATCCACTGCCGCTGTAAACACAGGCTTACATTACCTCAAGGCTTAAACAGCCCCCCTTAGGAGGCTGTCGTGATTCAAAACGTCAGGCTGCGTCAATGTTTAGCAGAACAGGCTATTCAATTTTAATCGCCGATGGCCCCATCGGGTCTTCGGTTTTGTTGGCATTAAAAGCAATCAAGAAATTATCCGGCTCGACCAAGCTCACAACTAGGCGCTTGCAGGGTACCTGAACGCCCAGCATCCCCAGAATCGGCAGAAACAGGGTCTTGGGTTGAATGAGCGGCATGCTGACCACACGCTCAAAGCTTGTAATCGGCGCAACCGTACCCTGAAAATCAGTACGCAGTCCAAGGCCGCTATACCAATCCCAGGTCGAAAGGCTCGCACGGCCAAAGTTGTTGAGGGGAAGGCTCTCTTCATACAGGCGACCCAGCTTGATCTTGAGACTGTCGTCACCAACTTCGATATAGGCCGTAGCTGGAGAAATATCGAGTAGCGACAGCAGCGTACTGCTGATCGGATCTTGGGCAATGTACATGATGTAACGCATGGACTCACTCCTCGCAAAACCATTCCGTGAACGGGGGTGGCGTTTGAGCCACAAGCTGACCGCGACTGAAGACATAGCGTGGCAAAGGCTGTAGGCGCACGGCAGACCAGGCATCAGCAACGGGTAGCACCACCACACTAGCGGGTTTGCCAACGTCAATGCCATAGCGATCGCGAAGGCCGAGGGTCGTGGCCCCGTTCTGCGTCACCATGTCTAGGCAAGCTGCCACCTCGGCGCGCCCCGTCATCTGAGCTACATGCACGGCCATGTGGGCGACATTCAGCATGTGCCCCGTACCCAGGCTGTACCACGGATCACAGATACAATCGTGCCCCAAGGACACATTGGCACCCACCTGCCATAACTCCTTGACCCGGGTGAGTCCGCGCCGCTTGGGGTAGGTATCGGTGCGGCCCTGGAGGGTGATGTTAATGAGGGGATTGGCGACAAAGTTCACCTGGCTGCGCTGGATAAAGCCCAGCAGCTTGAGGGCATAGGCATTGTCATAGGAGCCAAAGGCGGTGGTGTGGCTGGCTGTCACCCGATCACCCAAATCGCGCCGGATCGCTTCGGCAACGACAACCTCCAAAAAGCGTGATTGCGGATCATCAATTTCATCGCAGTGCAGATCAACACGGCGGTCGTAGGTTTCGGCCCAGGCACAGATTTGCTGTACCGAGCGCACCCCATCTTCGCGGGTCAGTTCGTAGTGAGGAATACCACCAATCACATCAACACCCAGCTCGAGGGCTGTTTGCAGCCGCCGCACCTGCTCAGGGCTGCCGTAAAGACCGTCCTGGGGGAAGGCGACCACCTGCAAGGTCAGCCAATCTTTGACCCGCTCCCGCACAGCTAGCAACCCCTTGAGGGCGATCAGATTGGTTTCGCTAACATCGGCGTGGCTGCGGACAAACAACACCCCTTGCTGCGCCAGAATCTTGAGGGCTTGGTAAGCACGCGCCTCGACATCGGCTTGGGTCAAACTTTGCTTGCGCTCCCGCCAAATTTCGATTCCTTCAAACAAAGTACCGCTCTCGTTCCAGCGCGGTTGCCCCGCCGTAAATACCGAATCAAGGTGAATATGGGATTCGACAAAGGGCGGTAAGACTAACTCGCCGCCCAAATCCAGCTCCCGCGCCCCCTCGACACTCAAGTTGTGATCGATGGCGATGAATACACCGTTCGCGATCGCGAGATCGACCTCCCGCCCATCTAGCAAACGGCCTTGGCGCAACACTAACTCTGCTCGCATCACAACCCACGCAGCAAATCAGCCCCGCCACCCGCAGGCAGCTCGATTACGGCCGGTGGTGTTGCCACAGGGGTATCGGGCTCTAGCACCGCGAAAGGGGATGGTAGATCAGGATCAATGCTTGCTACATCCAGGCTGTTGACAATGCCATTAAACTCAACCGCTTCGAGCAAAATTGCCAGTAACTGCTCCCGCTCGGCCCGTGAGAGGGCGCGTAGGGCGTCTAGGTCGGCATTGTAAGGATTTTCGCTAAATTGGTCAGCGCCAGGGTACTGCTGGGCAAACATCGTCACATTAATGCCCAAATAATCAGCAAAGGTGAGTTTCCAATCCAGACGACTTTGCAGAGACCGCCCTTCCGAGCGCATGTGATAAAGCAATAGGCGCCGGACAAACGATGTCTCCAGAGACTCGCCTGAGCTCGTACGGAATTGATCAAGTCGAGGCAAATTGGGCATTGCCGCGTACACTGTCTCGGTAATGCGGGGAATTTCGCGCAACTGCGCCTGCACAGGCAGTGGCAACACCAAGGTTAATTGCCAAGCAACGACTAGACCGACAAACCAGCTCAGTCTTCGCTGCCAACGCCGTCGCTGCATCACCTGCCCTCAAATGCCCTCATTATCCTAACGGCTGGATTGCCCCTTACCAGAGGCTGTTGTGACTCGAACACTGTTCTTCACCTCGCGATCAGCCTGACGGGCAGTGGCAGGTCCAGATTCTAAAAATGCCTAAACCTTGAAACCTAAACCTGGAAATGTTTTGTAACGCGCTTGCCTTTTAACCAAGAGGCGATTATCGTGAGTAAACATCAAAATACTTATTTCCGATGAGCTTACCGTAGATTAGAAGATCGCAACCCGAGCGGCATCCCACTACGGCCCGAGCTTAGACCATCTCCGATTGAGGTTCTCTGCCATGTCTTTTGCATCTCTCCAGGCTTGGGCCTACCGCCATCTGCGTCAAGTGCGTGTTGCGGCCCTCGTGTTGCCCCTGGCTGTGTTAGGCACTAGCTTGCTCAGCCCCGTCCACCCGCCCGCCCAAGCGGCCGATGCCGCCAGCATCGACTTTGTCTCACCTGAGTGGGTCAATGAGCACATTAGTGATGAAAACCTGCGCGTCCTTGATGTGCGTTTTTCGCCAATCTCGTACTTCCAAGGCCATGTTCCGGGGGCTGTCCACCTGCCCGATAACCTTTTCCGAGGCCCCAACGGTACGTTACCGGTGCAGTATTGGGATAACGACCGCCTAGCCGACACCTTCCGCCGGGCTGGTGTCACTGATGACAGCGAGGTCTTGCTTTATGCCGATGGCAACGAAGTCCTCGGTTCGACGATGGTTGCCTACTTGCTGGAGCGCTCGGGCCACTCTGCCCATGTCCTCGACGGCGGCCTCAAAGCCTATGTTGATGCGGGGTTCCAAACTAGCCAAGCGTTTCCGCAGTACACCCCCGGCACCTTTACCTGGAACGACGACACCAGCGTGCGCGTCAGTCTTGAGCAAGTGCGTGAGCTTGTCGGCAATGGTGCAACAACCTTCATCGATCCTCGCCCTGCCGATTTCTTTGCCGGTGAGCTGAATGTCTTTAGCCGCAACGGTCATATTCCCGGCGCGCGCAACATTCCCTGGCCTAGCTTTACTGTGGGTGACGACAATCAGCATGCCCTCAAGCCCCTTGAAGACATCCAAGCTCTTTTGGACGCGAAAGGTATTAGCAAAGACGACGACATTGTGATCACTTGCACCACAGGCCG
Organism: uncultured bacterium; assembly: GCA_964484905.1. Classification (GTDB taxonomy): domain Bacteria; phylum Cyanobacteriota; class Cyanobacteriia; order Thermostichales; family PCC-7336; genus CAZAGN01. The sequence goes on from CAZAGN010000004.1 coordinate 36,553, forward strand.
TGAAGTAACCCTGCAATACGCAGTCATGAAGCACCTGCTGGGCTATCCGAATGTCCGTGTCTACGAAGGCTCATGGACGGAGTACCACACAACTGATCTGCCCGTTGCTACGGGTCGTGACGCAGCCTAAGCACGGTTAGATGCTGACTATGCTGGAGTCAAACGCCTCCAGCTTTTTAGTTTGAGCAGTCTGCTGAAGATGGGTTGACGGTTGTGACGAGTCGGGACGTGATTGCAAGGCTTCAGCGCGAAGGTTGGCAACTGCGCTCTGTCCGTGGCAGTCACAACACCTACAAACATCCTGAGACGGGCAAGCTCGTAACGGTTCCGCATCAAGGATTTACCTTTGGGTACCCTGAGAGCAATCTACAAGCAGGCTGGCTGGACGTATCCATGAGGGCGATCTCTGTGTACTACCCTGTCGTGATCCATAAAGACCCCAACACTGTCTTCGGTGTGATTGTGCCTGACCTGCCGGGCTGCTTTTCAGCCGGCGACAGTATTGAAGATGCCTTAAGCCAAGCTGAGGATGCCGTCTTATGCCATCTAGAAGCGATGAAGCTTGATGCCGCCGCAGTACCGCTACCGCGCTCAGTAGAGCACCATTTGCAAGATCATCCTGAGTGGCGCGAGGGCATTTGGGCCCTGGTAAAAATCCAGCCTGATCTAGCTTTAACGCCACAAAGCTAGCTGTGTACTTAATGCTGTTGAATCCTTCGGGCTTCCCTCGTGGCGCAACCTGGTCTTGAGCTCATAACATAAGCTTAGATTATGGGTATGTCGCCTTTACTATGAGGCTGAATTCTTATCCAAATTTTGGGTCTACAGTCAATGCAAGTCACCTATACCGCTCAATACACTGCTATCCGTCAAGGCTATATGGGGCAGTTGCTAGAGTGGCCTGAGGTTATTACCGAAGGCGAAACGATTGCTGACTGCCGCGACCTCCTTCGGGATGCTTTAGTTGAGATGATCGCTGCCTATCGTCAGCTTGGCCAGCCGATTCCTGAAGGACAAGCCTGGGTTGAAGCCCTACCCATTGAGGTCTAAGTGTCGGTCAAGCGCTCAGACTTGGTGAACTATTTGGAGGAGAAAGGTTTCTACCTGCTTCGTGAAGGCGGCAATCATTCAATTTATACCAACACTCAAAAGACAATTCCCGTCAAACGCCATCGGACTTTTGATCGGATTACGGCAAATGCTATCTGCAAGCAGGCCGGACTATTGCCTAAGTTTTGATTCCCACCGCTTAATGTTGTACAGAGCTAGCCATGCGTAACGTAACCCAGCCGATTCCTGCTGCGACACGAGAACTAACGGCGCGACCGCAGCGACGCGGCGTGATGCTGCTGTTGGCGCTGATTGCGGCTGTGGTGACGGGCTTGGTGGTGGCCTATTCGTGGCGGCAGGCGGCATTGTTTGGCGTGGGCTGTTTGTTTGGCCTGACGCTGTACCATGCCAGTTTTGGCTTTGCCTCGGCCTATCGCCATCTGCTGGTGCGGGGCGAAACGCGCGGTGTGTTGGCGCAACTGCTGATGCTCGCGATCGCGACTTTGCTCTTCACACCCCTGATTTTGAACCGGGTGGGTATTGGTGCCGAAGCACCTGTGGCGCTGCAGGCAATTGTCGGTGCTTTTTTGTTTGGGGTTGGGATGCAACTGGGCAGTGGTTGTGCCTGCGGGACGCTCTATGCCATTGGCGGCGGCAGCGGCATGATGCTGTTTACCCTCAGTACGTTCTGCCTCAGTTCCTTTGCCGCCTCACTGAGTGATGCCTGGTGGACCAACTGGCCACGCTGGGGTGTGCATAGCTTTATCGGTGCCTGGGGCGTTTGGGGCAGTTTGGCGCAGGTGGGTCTGCTGCTCGCGATCGCGATGGGCTTGTGGTGCTGGCGCAAACCTCAGTTTGAATCGTTTGGACTCCGGTCTTGGCACGCTCTCGTCTTTGGCCCATGGTCGATAGTGCTGGGCGGCATCGTTCTAGCAGGACTGAATGCCCTGACGGTGTGGTTGGCGGGGCGACCCTGGGGCGTCACTTGGGGCTTTACGCTCTGGACAGCCAAACTAGCCACCTGGGTGGGTTGGGATCCGAACAGCAGCGTTTTTTGGCAGCAGCCCTTTCCGGCGCAGGCGCTCCAGAGCAACCTCTTTAGCGACATCACCTCCATCATGAACCTCGGCATCATTCTTGGTGCCGCCCTCGCCGCTACCCTCGCCGGACGCCTGAGCCTGCGCCGACCACCAACCCGCCTCGCGATCGTTGGCGCCCTTGTCGGTGGGGTCTTGATGGGCTATGGAGCCCGCATGGCCTTTGGCTGCAATGTCGGCGCTTACTTCAGCGGTATTGCTTCAACCAGCGCCCACGGCTGGCTCTGGATTGGTTTCGCGATCGTGGGCTCGTGGCTCGGGGTTAAGCTGAGACCCCACCTGGGTTTGGGTAATAGTTAGACATTACAGTGTTCATGTCTTTTGCGACTTCTTCTGTTTACGAACTGGAAGGCGAGAATCTAAATCAACATTGTGCTCTGCACAAAACTCTCGAACATCTACGGCAGCGGTGATCGCCCAGTTTACACGCTCTTCTGCATATGAATGCCCACATGACGAGACCCCATGAACGAGTCTGTGACGTAATCCGAAGGCTCGCACGAGTCCAGCCCAGTCTTTCACCACTACTGGTAATTTATGAGTAATTCTAGGAAAAACCTCACTTGCCCATAGTTGCTTGTATGCATTGTGACCGTGAGCTGATTGCAAGTATTCTCGCACTTTTACATTGGGAGAGGTTCCTAGTGCAATAATGGCGCGCCGAATTGTCCACTCAAAGTGAATAACTGAAAGGAGTGCAGCTAGGGGCGGGTCTTCGACTAGAATTTGCCTGATCCTCTCTTCACGAGATGTACTGGAGTCATTCACCAAAAACATTAACTACTTCTCTAAAAACATTGTTTTCGATATAGAATGGCAGGCCAAAAAACAAGCATTGAAGCACTAAACATTAAAACGAAAGAGAATCACATCGCCTTCTTGCACCACATACTCTTTACCTTCACCGCGCACTAAGCCCTTTTCTTTGGCCGCTGCCAGTGAGCCATTTGTGAGCAAGTCGGCATAGGCGACCGTCTCGGCCCGAATAAAGCCCCGCTCAAAATCGGAGTGAATCACCCCGGCCGCTTGGGGTGCGGTCGCGCCGACCGGAATCGTCCAAGCGCGGCTTTCTTTTTCGCCGGAGGTGAAATAGGTGCGCAGGCCCAGTAAATCGTAGGTAGCCTTGATCAACGACTTGAGGCCACCCTCACTAACTCCCAAACTATCGAGGAAATCTTGCCGCTCGGCCGCATCCAAATCAACCAACTCGGCTTCAACTTGGGCAGACACGACGACGACCTTGGCCCCCTCGCGATCGGCCAGTCCCCGCACCTGTTCGACCCAAGCATTACCACCGGCCAGATCAGACTCGGTAACATTAGCGGCATAGATTACGGGCTTGGCCGTCAACAAATCCAGTGGCTGAATCAATGCCTGCGCTTCAGCCGTTAACGCTTGGAGGCGTACGGGCGTATCGGCATTCAAAGCGGCTAGCACCGCCTCAAGTACAGCCAGCTCGGCTTGGGCATCTTTGCTGGTTTTGGCCTGCTTGCGCACCCGCTCCAGTCGCCGCTCAACTTGGGCCATGTCCGAGAGCACTAACTCGAGGCTGATGATGCTGACATCCCGCAGTGGGTCAACCGAGCCACTGACGTGAATGATATTTTCGTCATCAAAGCAGCGCACCACATGGACAATCGCATCAACTTGACGAATATGCGAGAGAAACTGATTCCCCAAGCCCTCGCCTTTGCTTGCCCCGGCCACGAGGCCGGCAATATCAACAAACTCAACCCGTGTGGGCACAACACTCTGAGACTTACTGATCCGCGCCAACGTTTGCAGCCGTTCATCCGGCACCGATACCAAGCCAACATTGGGCTCGATGGTACAAAACGGAAAATTGGCCGCCTCTGCCTTCGCATTCTCGCAAAGGGCATTAAACAGCGTTGATTTGCCCACATTGGGGAGGCCAACAATACCCGCTCGCAACATAACCCGTCATCTCAAAAATCAGCCGCTCCTCATTGTGACACGCTGCTGTAGCGTCTGCTGGCACGCGGTCGCAGCGGCGTCTGGCCCAAGGTTCAAGCTGAGGGGAAGGCAAACTTCGGCGCGATGGTCTCGATGTCATCTCCCCAACAAACGCCCAAGGCAAAAGTAGTTGATAATCGGGCAAAGTCCCAGGCCTATCAATGCAGGATCTGCTGAGTCTTCTTCAAGCCAAGCTTGAGCCCCATGCCATTGATGTAGCGCTGGTCAAGCCAGGGCACGTTGTTTTGCGGGGCAGTGCCACAGTCGCACCCGTTGTTAGTCCGCAGTGGTTGCTGCCGTGGTTAGAGGCCAAATTAGCGGCGGCTTCCCTCACAGTCGAGTTTGTTTGCCCCGAAAACCCTAATTTATCTTGGCAGCGGCAGTTTGGCACGCCCAAACTACTGCCCGAGCAGATTGAGACAGACGCACTCCCCCTGGTTGCACCGGCGGCGCGTTCAGATCGCTTTTTGGTCTGTGGCCTGGGGCGGCTGGGGCGCTATTGTGTGCAAGCGTTGGGGCGCTTTGGGGGCGCGGTGACCGCCATTGATTTGGCACCCTTAAGTGAAGACAACTTTGAGGAACTGCAAAGCCTTACCGCCCAACCTTGGGTCGGTGACTGTCGCTCGGAGCGGCTGCTCAAGGCGGCGGGTGTGTTGGAATGTCGCGCGATTTTGGTGGTGACCAGTGATGATGGCATCAATTTGGCAACGGCTCTCACCGCCCAGAAACTCAACCCACAGATTCGGCTGGTGGTGCGCTCTAGCAAGCAAAACCTGAATCAGTTACTGCAACAGCGCCTGCGCAATTTTGTCGCTTACGATCCGAATGAATTGCCCGCAGCAGCGTTTACCCTGGCGGCGTTGGGCGAAGAAACCCTCGGACTGTTTGAAATCGACAGCATAGCGTGGCGGATTGTCCGGCGGCGGGTGCGTCCCAATGAACTCTACGATCGCTATGTGGCCTCGCGCCTGCACAAGCGACACGTTCGGCTACTCGATATTATTCAGCCGCGTCAATCTCACGACTCACTCTTTCATCAATGGCACCCAGAACAGCTCATTCGCGCCGGTGATGAAATTATCTATATCGAACAGGTGCCAGAAGGGCGTGAACCAGCGGCAATGCCTAGCCGTTGGTGGGAACCACTGGTGAATGTCTGGCAACACCTTAAGGCCCTGGATCGGCCTGTGCCTGAGCTGGTGCGGGCGGGTTGGCACTGGTTGCAAGCTAGTCGGTTACGGCGCAGTATCGCGATCGCGATCGGGGTCGGTATTGTTTTGGGTATCAGCACCGCCATCGCCCTGCGCTTCAATGTGCCTGACTTAACCTGGCAAGAGTCCGTTAACGCCACGATCGTGCTGCTCTTGGGCGGCTATGGCGATGTCTTTGAAGGCTTGCAGCGCGAGATCCCGATTCCGAACTGGGTGCTGGCCCTATGTCTGATGACAACACTTATGAGCCTCGTTTTCGTTTTGGGTGTTGTGGGTTTGCTGGCGGATGAAGTGGTGAGCACCCGCTTTCAGTTTTTTCAGCAGCGGGCCCGTATCCCCCAGCGCGATCACATTGTTATTTTTGGCCTGGGGCGAATTGGTCGCCAGATTATCCAGCTTTTGCAAACCCTCAAGCAGCCCTTGCTGATCATCTCCGAGAACCCAGAGCAAGCCAGCCTATTCCCAAACCTGCCGATGCTAACCGGCACCTACACCGAAATGGTGGCCCGAGCCAACGTCGATCAGGCCAAAAGTGCGCTGATGGTGACCGATGATCAACTGCTCAACCTTGAGCTAGCCCTCATGGCCCAGGAGCAAGCACCGGGGCGACCCCTGTCGTTAGTGGTTCGCACCCAAGACCGTCACTTCAGTGAGAGCCTGGCACAACTCTTGCCCGCTGCCCAGGGGTTGTGTGCCTATGCTCTATCGGCGGAAGCCTTTGCCGGAGCGGCCCTCGGTGAGCATATTCTCGGTCTGTGTCGTCTGCATGATCGCACGGTAATGCTGGTGGAATATACCGTTGAAGCAGGCGATACACTGCACCACAAGCTGATTGCCCAGGTTGCCTACGGCTATGGCCTTGTGCCAATTTTGCACCAACGGGCGCACATAAAGCATTGGCTGCCTGTGGATGACGAGCGCCTGCGTGTTGGCGATCGCCTGATTGTCTTGGCAACCACAAACGGTCTCAAGCGCGTAGAGCGAGGGCAGTTGCCGCCGGTACCCCGTTGGCGTCTGTCCATGCTGAAGCCCCTGAGTCCCAGTGTGCTGTTTGAGGCGGCTGGGATTTTGCACCGCATTACGGGCTGCGAGTTGAACACAGCGCGGGCGTTTTTATTGGCCCTACCGGGCAATCTCGAACTGTCACTGTACGAGCACCAAGCCGCCCGTCTATGGCAGCAACTGCGCAGTATGAAATCCCTGCCCGTAAAGCTCGAACGCCTTACCCCTGCCAGTGACGGTGGTACCACGGCCCTACCGACGCATCAGGCCACCTTAGGCCCAGGCGAGTAGGCTAATATTGCCTAAGGAGTGTTCAAACGGGTTCACACACATTGGCTTCACACACACTGTCAGTGAGCACCCGCCGCACTTTGTCCCGCACACCCCTTTGCAGAACGCCTCATGACCGACGTACCCGTCTCGCGGATTCGTAATTTTTGCATCATTGCCCATATCGATCACGGCAAGTCAACCTTGGCGGATCGCCTCTTGCAGGTGACAGGTGCGGTCGCCGATCGCCAAATGCGGGAACAGTTTCTTGATTCGATGGATCTTGAGCGGGAACGAGGCATCACAATCAAACTCCAGGCCGCCCGGATTAACTACACTGCCAAAGACGGTGAGCAGTATGTCCTGAACTTGATTGATACCCCCGGTCATGTCGACTTTACCTACGAAGTCTCGCGATCGCTAGCCGCGTGTGAAGGGGCACTGTTGGTTGTTGATGCCTCTCAGGGTGTTGAGGCGCAAACACTGGCCAATGTCTACCTCGCCCTCGAAAACAACCTCGAACTGATTCCGGTCCTGAACAAAATCGACCTGCCCGGTGCCGATCCAGACCGTGTTGCCAGCGAAATCGAAACCGTCATTGGTCTGGATTGCAGCGGCGCTGTGCTTGCCTCGGCCAAGAGCGGCATTGGCATTGACGAAATTCTTGAAGCAATCGTCGAACGGGTACCCGCCCCTGCCGATACGGTACACGAACCCCTGCGCGCCCTCATTTTCGATAGCTACTACGATGCCTATCGCGGTGTGGTCGTCTACTTCCGCGTTATGGATGGCACCGTCCGCAAAGGCGATCGGGTGCGCTTTATGGCCAGTGGCCGTGAGTTTGAAATCGATGAACTGGGTGTGCTGCGGCCTCACAAGGAGCTGGTCGAAGAACTCCACGCCGGTGAAGTCGGTTTCCTGAGCGCCTCAATCAAAACCGTTGAAGATGCCCGCGTTGGCGACACGATCACACTGGCCAAACAGCAAGCCAAAACCGCCCTGCCAGGCTATGCACAAGCTAAACCGATGGTTTTTTGTGGGCTCTTTCCCACCGCCACCGATCAATTTCCTGAGCTGCGCGAAGCCCTCGAACGTCTCAAGCTTAACGATGCGGCTCTGCAATTTGCCCCCGAAAACTCGGGTGCGATGGGTTTTGGTTTCCGCTGCGGCTTTTTGGGTCTGCTGCATATGGAAATCGTCCAAGAACGCTTAGAGCGTGAGTACAACCTCGATCTGATCGTGACGGCACCCTCAGTTGTCTTTCGGGTCAAGCTGCTTGATGGCACCGTCATTGAGGTCGATAACCCCACCGAATTGCCCGACCCCCAAGAGCGCGAAGCGATTGCCGAGCCCATTGTGCGCATGGAAATTATCGTCCCCGAAGATTATGTCGGCCCCGTGATGGAGCTCTGTGAAACCCGGCGTGGTAACTTCCAAGACATGCGCTATTTGGCCATGGGCCGAACCACATTGGTTTACGAGCTGCCTCTAGCCGAAGTGATCACCGACTTTTTCGACCAGCTCAAGTCGCGCACCCGTGGCTACGCCAGCATGGACTATCAATTGCTCGACTACCGCGAAGACAAGCTCGTGCGGCTTGATGTGCTGATTAACGATGAACCCGTTGATGCCCTCTCAACAATTGTGCATGTGGATAAAGCCTATGCCGTGGGCAAATCGCTGGTCAGTAAACTGCGAGAGTTAATTCCGCGTCACCAGTTTGCTGTCCCGATCCAGGCCGCAATTGGCTCACGGGTGATTTCTCGGGAGACGATCCCAGCGATGCGTAAAAACGTCTTGGCCAAGTGCTATGGCGGCGATATTACCCGCAAGCGCAAATTGCTTGAGAAGCAGAAAGAAGGCAAAAAGCGGATGAAATCTCTGGGCACTGTGGATGTACCGCAATCGGCTTTTATGGCGATTTTGCAGCTTAATGGTGAACCAGGCCGGTAAGTACTGCTTCGATGAAAATCTGGGGTTCAGGCTTGTCCGCGTCATCTACATTTAGTCATGCTGGTGACAGCTAGCGGCGGCCATACCTCTCAAACCAGCCCTGTGAAGTCAGCCTGTGCGTGCATGAGCCAGTAGAACTGCGCGCAATCGCTAGGTAATTGTGCCGCCAAGTTCATGCCAAGACCTGAGGCTGGCGCTACGATTGGGGGCAGGTGTGTGGTGGTGTGGTATGGAGTCAGGCCAAGAGGTAACGGCAGCACCGTTAATGATCGTTCCGTTAAGCCAACGTTTGGCGGTGCAAGAAGGATTGACAACAGTAGCCTTAGTTGGGCTAGCTTGTACTCTGTTTTGGCTTAATGCACGGCTCCCCCAAGAGCCCGCCGAGGTGCAGACGCCACCGGAGGATTAGATGACCGAGATGACCCCTGTGCTAGCTGAAGCTGAGCGTGGCAAGCTTGACCCGACCAGCGATACGCTCTTTTACAACTCGCCCCGCTTTGTTTATCACATTGATACGAGCTTTGTGCAGCAGCTAACTCAGCTCTATCGCGAGTTAGTGCCACCGGGGGGGCGGGTTTTTGATTTGATGAGTAGTTGGGTGTCGCATTTGCCGCCCGAGGTTAGCTATAGCTTTGTACAGGGGCACGGCCTTAACGGTGAAGAACTGGCCCGCAATGAGCGGCTGGACGCTTACTTTGTCCAGAACCTGAATGAAAACCAGGTGCTGCCCCTAGAAGCTGCCAGTTTTGATGCTGTGCTCAACACGGTATCGGTGCAATACGTACAATACCCCGAGCGGATCTTTGCCGAGATTTATCGGGTGCTGAAGCCCAATGGCATTGCGATTATCAGCTTCTCGAATCGGATGTTTCCGCACAAGGCAATCCAGGCGTGGCTAGAGCGTAGCGATGCGCAGCGATTGCAACTGGTTAAGCGATATTTTGAGTCAGTACCTGGCTTTGGCGAGATTGAGACGATCGCGAAATCAGGGCGGCGCTTTCTGGTTTCGGGTGATCCGTTTTTGGCGGTGATTGCGAAGAAGGTGAGCTAGAGCCGGGGCGGCTGGCGTTCAGTACGCGTGCGTACTGCCGGCGTTCAACGCCTAGTTTTGTCCCATCAAACACAACGACTCGGAGTAAACCCCGGGCTGTGTCACGCTCTATGCCTGGGTGACTCTACTCCTGAGTGAGTTCAAGGGTGGTTGTTGCGCTCGTTTGGCCACCCTGCGAGGCCGTCATCCGAATCACGAATCGTGTACCCGCCGTTGTAATCGTGGGGCGCAGGGTGATCGTAAACACACCTTGACTATCGGCTTGGACCGTTTGGTTCGCCAAGGTCTGCTGTGTACCCAGAAAGCCACCGACAAGGCTGGTTTCGGCACTCGCTTCGATGCGCACACTGGCATTGGGTGAGGTGACACCATTGACCGTGAACGAGCGATCGGTGATCCGATCACCGTTACGGTAGTTCGTGACCTCGGGCTGACGTAAGCCACTGGTGGTACCGCTGACGGCGGCATCGGTGACACTCAGTTGTTGTTGGCCGGTGGCTGCACCCGTAACCAGACGGAGGGCCTGCTCGGCAGTCGCGAAGCGTACCTGACTGGCATTCGCCAGGCGGGCGACAACAATGCCTTCATTGGTGGCATCTTTGCTTTCGACAAGGGCGTTGACGACATACACACCACTGGAGACCTCTTGGGCAGGCAGGTTCTGTAGGGTACGGCCATCTTGCACCAAATAAACTGTGACGGTACTGCCAGGCGTGCCATTGACCGTAATCAGCATGATTTCACCGGCAGCCAGTGGCCGACCGGCAGCATTATGAACAACCGAACTGATTTCGGCTGCTACCGTTTGACCCACCGTAAAGCTCCAGGTGACGCGGCGGGCTTGGCCAGCACTGTTGGTAAACTCGAGCAGCACTTGGCGGGGGCCGGCGCTGAAAGGTTGACTCGGGCGATAGCTGAGGAAGTCGCTGGTGACCACGGTACTGCGGGTTACATCGGTGCCATCAATCGAGAGTCGAACCGTCTCGGGGCGAACGGTGACACCATTATCGGCGGCGAACGTCACAGACACGGGTGACTGAGGCTCAACGTTGGTTGCACCCTGGGCGGGACTGGGGTTGCTGATTCGCTGCGCCCAGGCCGGTGTTGTGACGAGCAAGCTGGCGATCAGAGCCGAAGCCCAAAGTGATGTGCGCATGGTGTTTCCTTATAGCAGCGGTCAAGCGTGATCGGTCTGAACGTTGATTCGAAGAGCTGTTTAGGGCTGTAAAAGCCGCTCATAGGCCGATTTTAGCAGGGGAGGGAAACGGCGATAGGGTTGGCCGGTGGACGGTTTGATTGCGGCGAGACGTACGTTTGCCGTGACGCATAACCGTTCGGCCACCCAAATTTCGTAATCCCAGGGCAGGCGGATACCTACTTGGGCTCGTGGCCAGGCTTTGACAACGACCAGCTCCCCCAGACGTACCGGTACCTTGTACTGAAGACTCAGATCAACCACCATAAGCGAGACATCCGCCGCTAAGAGCGCGGTAAAGGGAATGCCGCACTCGGCCAGCGCTGCTACCCGCGCCGCTTCCAGCCAACTGATGTAATGACCGTGCCAGACGATGCCGCCGAAGTCGGTGTGGTGGGGGTAGGCTTCGGTCTGCCAGAGGTAAGGTGTCATCTAGGTTTGGGCTGGAGGGCGATCGCGATCGCGCGCGGGTACAGTTCATGTTCTGCTGCCTGAATGCGGGCTTGTAAGCGCTCGACCGTATCATCGGCCAGCACCGGCACAGCCATTTGATCAACAATCGGCCCCTGATCAACGGCCAGCGTTACCCAATGCACCGTACAGCCGCTGTACTTGACGCCGTAATCGAGGGCTTGCTGCACAGCGTGGAGCCCCGGAAAGCTGGGCAATAGACTGGGGTGAATATTGAGAATGCGCCCCGGAAACCCCGCCAGAAACGTCTCGGTGACGCGGCGCATCCAGCCCGCCATCACCACAAGCTCTACACCATAGGTTGTGAGGACACGTACCAGCTCGGCATCACACTGCTCGCGATCGCGAAAGTCGCGATGGTTGACCAGCACGGCCGGGATTCCGGCGGCGGCGGCCCGCTCCCGCACGTAGGCATCGGGGTTGTTGTAAACCACGACCGCAATGCGAGCATCAAGTTGCCCGGTCGCGATCGCAGCCTGAATGGCGGCGAAATTACTGCCACTCCCCGAAGCCAAAACACCTAAAATCGTCGTCACACTGCCATACCGTGAGGGCGCTGCTGATTGTAACGCCTTCACGGCGCTGGCGAAACTGACACGCGCCTGAGCGTAGTGAGATACTTGAGTGAACTCCTGCCTAACACACCAGTGTCAGGAAACTGTTTTCATGAGGCTCGGATATTTATTGATATTGAATAATTGTGTAAGTCAATACAAAAGAACCGCACTGCCTCAGCATGGCCGTACGTCGCTCGCTCAATTGGAGTTAACCAAACTACGCCCAAAAAGAGCCGATGTTAGCAAACCGCAGCCCAGAATACGTCCCCACCGCAAACTAACTTGATAGAGTGTTAGGCATACGCCTGAGGTGATGTGTTATGAGTCGGGTTTTGGTCGTTGAAGATAGTCCGGCGCAACGGGAAATGATTACAGGTCTCTTGCGGGATAGTGGTTTGGATGTGGCTGAAGCCGTTGACGGTGTTAACGCCATGGAACTGATCGAGCAGGGTCTGCCTGATTTGGTTGTCTTGGATATTGTCATGCCGCGTATGAACGGTTACGAGGTCTGCCGCCGTCTCAAGGCCGATCCGGCAACTCAAAAAGTCCCTGTGGTCATGTGCTCCTCCAAAGGTGAAGAGTTTGACCGCTACTGGGGCATTCGTCAGGGCGCTGATGCCTACATTGCCAAACCCTTTCAACCCCGCGAACTGATCGGTACGATTAAACAACTGTTGCGGGGGCAATAATGGTCAGCGGCCTCAACTTTTTTGACGAACCCGATGCTGTTCAAGACATTGAGCAAGAAGGGCCTGCCGGTGAACTTCACCTGCAATTTGCCCTTGGGTCGGGTACCCAGCTGGCTCTGCCCGCCATGGGTGTTTCGGAAGTGATCTCGATCACAACTGAACAACTAACACCGATGCCCAATGTCTCGCCTCTTTTGATTGGGGCGATGAATTTGCGAGGAGAAGTGGTTTGGGTCGCTGACCTCGGTCGTTTTTTGGGTGAACCGACACCGCTCAATCTCGATCGCGCTGAAGTGCCTGTTATTGCCGTTACCGATAACCAAGGTTTGCTTTTAGGGATGGCAGTGGATTCAATAGGAGGTATGCAGTGGTTGGAAAGCTCAAAATTAGAGCCCAGCGCAGACTGCCCCGACGAAATGGCTATGTTTATCTTGGGTGAGTGGCAGGTAGAGGCACGCACCTTGCGTCTACTTAACCAAGAGGCCATCATTCAGTCAAGCCGCTGGGCAGCTTGAGGTGACAGTCCGTTCACAGATCAGGGGATACATCGATGGTTTCAAGCGCAGACCTCAAAGCTAAGGCAATCGCCGCCTTTGGCATGGATGACTTTGCTGAAGCGGCTCAACTCTTCGAGCGGCTTGTGCAGGCTGATCCGAGTGACCACTCACTGCGTCTCTGGCTCGCCTCCTCCCAGCAGCAAGCCGGTCAGTTTACGGCAGCCCAACAAACCTATCAAGATGTTTTGGCCACTGCGGCTGATCCCGAATACATCTCAGCCGCAAACAATGGTCTAGAACAGCTAGCCGGTCTGGTACCCGAGGCAACCTCTGGTTTTGTCAACAGCGACGATATCAGCCTTGACAATGTCGATGAGCTGGTGGCCAACTTTGCCGCTAATGATCCGGGTCTCGACGACTTTAACGTTGATGACCTTTTGGCCGACGACCAATTCTTCAACCTGGATGCCCCCGCCGGTGACGTCGACCCCTTTGCCGATATGTTCGCCGAATCGGGTGTACCGGCAGCATCAGATGCAGCAGTTGACCCCTTCGATAACCTTTTTGGCTTTGAAGACGAGCAACCCAGTGCCAGCGAGGCTGGTGGTAGCGAAACGAATATTTGGATGGGTGAGGGTAATCTGCCCAGCTTTGATGAGCAAGAGATGCTCAATGCCGCGGCTGAGTCTGCACCCATGCCGGCAGCTGATGAGCAAACCGCCTTTGTCACCAGCGATATGAACTTGTTTGGTGATGATGAAGGCAGTACTGATTATGGTGAGCTTGATCAATTCAGCGAGCCCCTCTTTGACGAGTCGGCGACACAGATTGCCGCAGCCGAAGAGTTTGACTTTGAAGCTGACGCCCTCACCGATATTTCAAACAAACTGAGTGAGCCGCTTTTCTTTGACGAGTCGCCCAGTGAGGGCACTGATCTTGAAATGCAGGCGCCACCTC
>CAZAGN010000004.1:50626-55848 GCA_964484905.1 uncultured bacterium
TTCTTTGACGAGTCGCCCAGTGAGGGCACTGATCTTGAAATGCAGGCGCCACCTCAGACTATGTTTTATGGCGAGGATGCCCCACAAACACCTGAGCCCCCCGCAACAGCGGTACCTACAACTAGCGAGGCTACGAGCAAAGAGGCCAAGCCAGTTAGCCCAAAAGCAACCAGCCCGAAAAAAGCGGCACGGGGTGGCGGTAGTGCGGCTGTCCCAGCCCTCTTGCAGGGTGTCGTAACCCTGGCTGTGGGTGGCGTTTTGTTTGTCGGTACCCAAGGGCTGGCCTTTAACCAGTCAGCCCGCTTTGCCGGCAGCTTGGTCGGCGGTACGGTCGCGGGTCTGGCTGTGGGCTCGGTTATGGGTGGTAAAGGAGGCTCCAAGGTTAATCCCGAGCTTCAGGCCAAGCTTGAAGCCCTTGGCAAGGGCCAGTACGATGCCCTGATTGAGAGCCCTGACGATGATTTGTCGGTTGCCTTCAACACTGCTTGTAAGTCAGTTGCCGACAACATTCAAGATCTGCAGCGGCGGGCCGCTGAGCAAGGCCAAGCCAAAGAAGACCTGCAGCGTCAGGTGATTCGTCTCCTCGATGACGTGGAAGGGGCGGCGCGGGGTGACTTGACCGTTCGGGCTGAGGTGACCGCCGACGTTCTCGGGGCGGTTGCTGACTCCTTCAACCTCACAATTAACAGCCTGCGCGAGATTGTCAGCCAAGTGAAGCAGGCGGCGACCTCCGTAAACGGCGCGGCTCAACAGAACGAGTCGTTCGCCCGCAGTCTCTCGGCTGATGCCATGAAGCAGTCTGATGAGGTCTCACAGCTGCTTGATTCGATTCAGGTGATGACCAACTCCATTCAAGATGTGGCAACCAACTCGCGTGAGGCTGAGTCTGTTGCGCAACGGGCATCTCAGGTCGCGGTTGAAGGTGGTCAGGCGGTCGACCGGACGGTGATGGGGATTTTGGCGATTCGGGAGAAGGTGGCCGAAACAACGCGCCAGGTCAAGCGCCTTGCGGAATCGTCTCAGGAAATTTCAAAGATTGTCGCCTTGATTTCACAAATCTCAAGCCGGACAAACCTTCTGGCGTTGAATGCCAGTATCGAGGCCGCCCGAGCTGGGGAAGCCGGTAAGGGTTTCGCGATCGTGGCCGATGAGGTGCGACAGCTGGCAGATCGGGCGGCCAAAGCCTCGAAGGAAATTGAGCAGTTGGTGATGCAGATTCAGTCAGAAACCAGCTTGGTGATGACAGCCATGGAAGAAGGGACGCAGCAGGTGATTGAGGGGACCCGTCTAGCTGAGCAGGCGAAGGAAAACCTGGAAGAAATTATCGAGGTGAACCAAACCATCGACCAACTGATGCGTGATATTACGGCGGCAACGGTGCAACAAACAGATACCTCGCGGGAGGTCAGTCAGGTGATGCAAAACACCGCCCTCAACGCCTCTGAAACCTCGCGGGAAGCGGCGCGTGTGGCGTCGTCACTCCAAGAGTTGGTGTCGATCGCGAGGGATCTGCAAACCTCCGTCGGTAAATTCCGCATTGGCGATGAAACTCGGGCGGCCCTCTAGGCGCTCAGCCTTGGCCTAGCGCGGGTCTTGGGGGTGGCAATCGACTTAACTTCCGTGTGTTTCGGGTTGCCATTACCAAAAATCTCGCCAGAATGGGTGTAACTAGCAAAGTTTAGGTTGTTCAACGAGGTGGCCCTCATGGATCAAGAAGCGCAACAACGGATTATGGGCTTCTACATTGAGGAAGCGCGTGATCATTTGATGAATCTCGAGCAAGGGTTGGTCAGCCTTCGCGATCGTCTCGATGACTCCGAGTTGATTAATGACCTTTTCCGGGCCGCCCACTCCATCAAGGGGGGTGCGGCCATGCTGGGCTTGGGCAGCATCCAAAAAACCGCCCACCGCCTCGAGGACACCTTCAAAGTGTTTCGTGAGCGCGAAGTGCCCGTTGATGATCTGCTGGAGCGTCTGCTGCTGCAAGCCTATGATTCGCTGGCTAGGCTGCTTGAGCAGCTGCAAACCGGTAGCCTGACCGAAACCAGTGGCGAAGCGGTCGTGCAAGCAGCTGATCCCACATTTGATCAACTGGAGCATCACCTGCAAGTTTTGCTGGGTGAAGCCTCACCGGCAGCAGCGCCCGTAGCCGTGTCGGCCAAGGCACCCGACTTTAATCAAGTCGTGTCCCAGCGGTTGCGTGACATGCTGGAGATTGTCAAGAAAGGTCAACCCGACGCTCGCCAAAATCTACAAGCGATCCTGACGACAGTGGCTGAGGTGGGTGCCGCCTACACCCCCTGGCAGAATCTAGTGGCTACAATTCAGGCGGCTTTGGCGGTCGAGAGTAACGATCTGCGCATGCTAGCGCTCGTCTTTTTACGTGATTTGAAAGCGGCCCAGCAACTTATCCTTGAGGGGCAAGTTGCAGCGGTTCAGCCCTCAGCCGACCTCCTGGCAAAGCTACCGATTGAACCGCCGACACAAGCAGTGGTCGTTGTCCCAGAACCTGTAGTTGAGCCCGTAGTTGAGCCTGCACCTGTCATTGAACCCGTAATTGACGGCACTATTGCTCAACAAGCCCCCGACGAGGAGACGGCCGATACAGCCACGGTGTTTGACGAACCAACTGTAGACGAAGACGTCGTGCCCCTGGCGGCTGATCCATGGGCAGGTTTGCCTGGGGCTGACTTTGATGAGGCAGTAACGAGCGGTGAGCCCCTTACACCCACTGCCAACGCTAACGATCCTTGGATCGATGTCCTTGAGCCGACCTCTGGAGGGGTTGATGATGGGCCGCTGGCTCCAGTTGAGGATGTGGCTGGTTTCTGGGATGCCTTTGACACCACTGATGGTCTTGGTACGGATGATCTCGGCGTGAGTGAGTCCAGTGCCACCGCCGCTGACGTTGCAGACCTGGACAGTGTTGATGCGTTAGTAGTTGAGGCATTCACAGCAACACCTGATGCTGAAGATCCTTGGGCTGTAGCAATGCCCGAAACCGCTGACCCTTGGGATACCTGGGAGAACGATGCCGACGAGCCATCACCGGCCGAAAATCCAGTCGCTGCACCGGCCAATACATTTGATGCCGCCAATCCTTATGACCTAAATCCGCTTGCCGATGACCCGTGGACCGCGGCGATGGAGGCGCCAGCCACGGATAGTTCCGTTAATCCCTGGGATAGTCTTGCCGCCTTTGGCGAGGCTGCCCCAACACCCAGCGACCCCCTCGAAGACTGGCTGTCTACCCAGGCCGATACTGACGACACATCAACTGCCGACCCTAGCGTTGACCCCTTTGAAGACCTGGTCAATCTTGAGACTGGCTTGACGCCTGATGTCGCGATCGCGAACCTGGAGCGTCTTGAGCCCACTGTTGCCGCAACCGATAACGCCCTAAGCGACGATCCTTTTGGCGCCTGGCTCGATGAACCTACGCCGGAACCGAGTTCTACAGCCCCATCGGCAGACATTGAGCCCATGTTTCTGGATGATCTCTCCACCCTTTTTGCCAGTGATGTCTCGGGCCTAGAAGCCGAATGGCAAGGAACGCCAGCCGCCGCCGATGATACGGAGCTCGGCGATTGGATGGCGGATCTGGGTGTCGACAATGATAGTGCCCCCAGCGATCCTGATACCGAAGCCGAAATGCTGGCCTCAATTTTTGATACACCACCACCGCCCGTGGCTGAGCCTGCCGCAGCCGAGGAAGATCTCGGTGATTTTTCTGACCTTGCCGATCTCTGGAATACACCTGCTGATTCTTCGGCTCCCTTTATGGATGAGGCTGCCGCCGCACCACAGTCGGCATCGACCGATGCCAGCTTTGCCGAGCTCAATGCCCTGTTTGCCGAAGAAGACGATGAGGCATCCGCTACCAGCTTTGATGCTGACTTAGCCAGCTTGTTGGCCGATGAGCCCGTACTTTCCAACGGATCGAATGAACTTGAATTGCCCACGGCAATATTCAGCGACTCCATTGAGGCCCTGGATTGGACCTCACCTGCAATTGAGCCGAACCCCCTCGCTGAATTTGAGGCTCCTGTTGAGTTCACACCATCGGAAGCAGAAGCGGTCGCGCCGGGCGTACCCGAGGCTGAAGTCAGTGACCTCGGCTTTGATCTTGCCGATTTGAGTAATCTCCTAGAAGGCATTGCTGAAGATGTCGTTGATGGTGCCCAAGCCAGTGTTGAGGCGATTGGGAACGATCCCCTCGATAGCCTATTTGCCGAGCTTGATTTAGCGGCTCCCGAGCCCGTCGCTGAGCTACCCATGCCAGCACCTGAGGTGGTTGAATCACTTGACTTTGGTGATTTGGAAGCGATGCTTTCTGACTCGCCTGATTCGGAGACGTCGGCTGCCGATACCGAAATGGATGCGTTGACCTCACTCCTCGATGAGCCTGCGCCCACATCTTTTGATGAGCTAGAAAGCCTGCTGGGTAGCCCAGCCCCTGCGAAGCCCAGTGCCAGACCAGCCGCTGCACCACCCCCCCCTTCACGCAGTAGTGGGCGCGCCAAGCCTGTGGCCACACCGATGATGCGGGTTGAGGTTAAGTACCTCGATACCGTTAACAACCTTGTGGGTGAGTTGGTTGTCAGTCGCAACAGCCTGGAGCAAACCCAGGGACGGCTGCGGCAGTTCCTCGATAACCTGCTATTCCGGGTACGCCAACTGGGCGATATTGGCCAAAAAATGCAGGATCAGTACGAGCGCTCCCTGCTGGAATCATCCCTAGTAGCGGCTCAGTCCCCGACAACCCCTAAAGCGAACGCAGCTCCAGCAACCTCTATGGGTGGGCAACGCTTGACGGGTGAAAGTTTTGATGCCCTAGAGATGGATCGCTTCACAGCCTTCCACTCACTTTCGCAAGAAGTCATCGAGCTGATCGTCCGTATCCGTGAGTCGGCCTCTGATATCGAATTTGTCGTTGACGAGTCGGAGCAGACTAGCCGCCAGTTCCGCCAAATTACAACCCAACTCCAAGAGGGGCTGAATCGGGTGCGGATGGTGCCCTTCTCCCAAATTGCTGACCGCTTGCCGCGGGCTGTTAAGGATCTATCCTTCAAAACTGGCAAACAAATTAGTTTGGCTGTCGATGGGCGCGACATTCTCATTGATAAGTCGATTTTAGAAGAGCTCTACGATCCGATGACCCACTTGGTGAACAACGCCATTGTGCACGGGATCGAAGACCCAGCTGTGCGCACGGGCAAAGG
>CAZAGN010000004.1:55948-58754 GCA_964484905.1 uncultured bacterium
GTCACCACCATCCGCGAAAAGATGCGCGGTACGGTTCAGATTGACTCGGAACTGGGCAAAGGTACGACCTTTACGTTGCGCTTGCCCCTGACCCTCAGTGTCTCGAAGGCGATGGTCTGTATCAGTGATCGGGCCCTGGTGGCCTTCCCCCTCGATGGTGTGGAAGAGATGATCGATGTCCCCCGCGATCAAATCCAAAAAGACGCCCAAGGGCGAGATGTTATCCCTTGGCGCGATCGGACGCTGCACTTCCAGCCCCTCAGCCAGTTGCTCAGCTTTGGTGAGCACAACAGTCGCAGCCGCAGCGAGGTCTTTGGTGGGGCCTTGCAGGTCGAAGATATTGTGCCGGTGGTTATTCTCCAAAGTGGCGGCCAGCGGGTCGCCCTCCAGGTCGATAACTTTGTTGAAGAACAAGAAATCGTCATTAAGCAACTGGGTGGCCCTGTACCGAAGCCCGATGGTATTGCGGGCGCAACGGTGTTGGGTAATGGCCGTGTCCTGCCGATTGCCGACACCCTTGAGCTGATTGATATGGCGATGGGCCGCCGTCGTAAGCGCGAGTTTATCAAGCCGCCCACCGATACCGTTGTTGAGGTAACGCGGCCTGTTCAGCCTACGGTGCTGATTATTGATGACTCGATTACGGTGCGGGAACTGCTGTCGATGACCTTTGCCAAGGTGGGCTACCGCGTTGAGCAAGCCCGGGATGGCCAGGATGCCTGGGACAAGCTGCGGGGTGGGTTGCCCTGTGATTTAGTCTTCTGCGATATCGAAATGCCGAAGATGGATGGTCTCGAGTTCCTCTCACGCGTCCGCGAAGATGGTCGCTTTACGAAGCTGCCGATCGCGATGCTGACCTCGCGCGGTGCGGATCGCCACCGGCAAATGGCCGCTAGCCTGGGCGCGACCGCTTACTTTACCAAGCCCTACCTGGAAGAAGAGCTGTTGAGTGCTGCCAACCGGATGCTGCAAGGGGACGTGTTGCTGGCGAACAAAGCCTAGTATACTCAGGGGGCTGCTTACGCACCGAGCGTTATGTTAGACCTCACAGGTAAAAAAGCTCTTGTTACGGGCATTGCCAACGACCGCTCCATTGCCTGGGGTATTGCTCAGCAACTGCACCAGGCAGGTGCAACCTTGGGTATCACGTACTTGCCCGATGATCGGGGCCGCTTCAAAGACAAGGTCGGTCAGTTAGTGGCCCCGCTCCAACCCGAGCTGTTTCTGCCCTGTGATGTTCAGTCGGATGACCAGATCACCGATGTCTTTGCGGAGATTGAAAAGAGTTGGGGCAGCCTTGATATCTTGGTTCACTGCCTTGCCTTTGTTAAAAAAGAAGAGCTGAGCGGTGACTTTAGCAGCATCAGCCGCGATGGTTTTGCCCTGGCCATGGATGTCAGTAGCTATTCGCTGATTGCCCTTGCCCGGGCGGCCAAACCTTTGCTGACCCCAGGCGCGAGTATTTTGACGCTGTCGTATTTGGGCGGCGTGCGCGTAATTCCTAACTACAATATGGCGGGTATTACCAAAGCAGCCCTTGAAACGAACGTCCGCTACTTGGCAGCCGAGCTAGGCGAGCACAACGTGCGGGTAAACGCGATCTCAGCGGGGCCGATCCGGACATTGGCCTCAGCCGCCATTGGTGATTTTCATTCGATGCTGCACATTGTCGAAGAAAAAGCGCCCTTGCGCCGAAATGTGACCCAGGCGGAAGTTGGTAATGTGGCAGCCTTCCTCTGTAGTGATTTGGCCAGCGCGGTGACGGGTCAAGTCATTTACGTTGATAGCGGCTACAGCATTATGGGGTAGTGCAGGCTTACCGCCCCCAATCTGCCCTGTATTTTTTTGTGTTCCTCGCGCTCTGGCCACTTGGAGGATACCAGCCCTGTTTGACGTCGAGGCGGGGCGATGTCTGTCTACTGTAAAGTTGTTTGGTATGGGTCTTCCGGCTCTGATTTGAGACTCCGAAAGGCCGCAACCTCTGTGTACTGGGCAAATTCGGCATCGGTGAGGTTGGTAGTGGTGTAGTAGGTAACAGTGGCATCTTGGCTAAAGGAGACGGCATCACCGTGCTTAAGGTCATGGGATGAAACCTTGGCACTATTAACCAGAATGCCGTTTTTACTGCGCTCACCTTTGGTGTTGCCGTCGATAATTCGGAACATCACTTGGTTAGCACCGGGCACTGGCACCCGTAACAAAATGGCGTGTTGGCGGGAGACAAAGCCAGAGTTGAGGACAATGGCGCAGGAAGGGTCACGCCCCAATGAATAGGTGGCGGCTTCGAGGGAGACAGTACGCCGCCCCAGGGTGTCTTCGATAACGAGGACATGGCGGACGCGCTGACGCTCGGCTTGAAGGCTGTCGACCATAACTCTGCTTTTGGGTGTGCTTCTAGCCTAACGAAGATTGATCGCTCTGGGACAAAGTAGATATACGGATTTTGCTACGGTGCGATCGTGGCCAGCTATCAGGCAGCGGGGTAAGTCGGCTGCGGCTGTGTAACCACTTTGCGCTAGGGTATCAGTCCCTACCTGTGTGCCGCTATGCGCTCTGTTACCCTTCGCAAGACTGATGCTCTAGATCGCTTTCATCCCTGGATTTTTTCGGGTGCCCTCAAAGAGCAGAACCCTGACATTGCCGAAGGAGAGTGGGTGCTGGTTCGCGATCGCGAGGGAACAGTTCTGGCCACCGGCTTTTATGGCACGGGCAGCATTGCGATTAAGGTGCTGGCTCCGGGTGAAGTTGCTGACATTGCGGCCTTGGTACAAGCCCGCTTAGCCACGGCCTGGCAACTGCGGCAGCG
>CAZAGN010000005.1:0-8142 GCA_964484905.1 uncultured bacterium
GGAAAGTTGTAGTGATGCAGGTAGCGCTTTTCTTCGGAGGGGTGCAGGTCATCGAGTTCTTGGGCATCACCCGGCGTACCGAGGGTGACAATCGACAATACCTGCGTGAGGCCGCGGGTAAACAAGCCACTGCCATGAACGCGAGGCAGCAAGCCCACACGGCAGCTAATCGGGCGCACTTCATCGAGCTTGCGGCCATCGACGCGCACTTTGTCGGTAACGATCTGCTGACGCATCAGCTTCTTCGTCAGTGATTTGAAGGTCGAGCCCAGTTTGCTGGGGTTGGCTACGCAATACAGCCGCAGTGGCTGATCTTCAGGACGCTCGGCCAGGGCAGCAACCACGTCATCTTTAACACCATCGAGGGCGGCATCACGCTCAGTTTTGGGCAAAAACTGCTTCAGAATCGCCTGAATTTTGCTCTCAGCCAGCTCGGCGACAAAGCTAATCAGTTCATTATTGTCTTCGGGCGGTGCGAGTGTGACCGGCCCTAGGTTGAGTTCCGCAAAAATTTCATCTTGGGCTTTGAGCAAGATTTGAATCGCTTCGTAGGCAAACTCGATGGCTTCGAGGATATCTTGCTCGGGCAGTTGGTTCGCACCCGCCTCGACCATGATGATCCCTTCGGCGGTACCGGCAACCACAAGGTCGAGCTCGCCGGCTTCAACTTCGGCATAGGTGGGGTTGATGATAAATTCGTCGTTTAGCAAACCCACCCGTACAGCCGCAACCGGGCCATTGAAGGGTACTTGGGCGATGCGGAGGGCAATCGAGGCCGCCATCACACACAGAACATCGGGCGGTACGCTCTCATCCAGAGATAGAGGCGACGCAACGACTTGAACATCATCCCGCAGCCAGTCGGGGAACAAAGGCCGAATGGGGCGATCAATTAGGCGTGCGGTCAGGGTTGCCCGTTCGGGGGGACGCCCTTCGCGACGCAAAAAGCCACCGGGTATGCGACCCACCGCATAAAGTTTTTCTTCGTAATCAACCATCAGGGGCATAAAATCGATGCCCGGACGTCCCTTTTGCCGTGTGGCTGTCACCAAAACTGAAGTATCGCCGGACTTAATCAATACAGAACCACCGGCCTGCGGTGCGAGGAGGCCGGTATTGATGTCAATTTCCCGTCCGTAGAAGGAAATCGACTTATTATATTCACCCATTCGTGCTCTTGCCTTTTTCGTTCTTTTAGTTGGTGTTATCTTAACATTTGCACTGAATGCCTAGGCGGGGCCGACCCGAGATGCAGATTGGCTTAAGGTTTTTTGACTATCGTCTGCCGTTGGTAGCCTTGACCCTCGCGATCGCGGCCTGTAGCGGCCCGTCTAGTTCGATTGCGTCCTCAGATGCGCCGCTGACCGCACCAGCTGCTGCGACACCCGTTGTAACACCAGCGGCGACTGAGCTGTGTCAGGCTGAGCCACTACCCATTAGCGCCCAAACCACCCTGGGTGGTCAACGCTTTGAGCTAGAAGTAGCCCAAACAAGCGAAGAGCAACAACTGGGCTTGATGTGTCGCGATGCACTACCTGCCAATCGAGGCATGGTCTTTCCCTTTGAGCCCGCCCGCCCCGTCAGTTTTTGGATGTTTCGGGTGCGCTTTCCCCTCGATATTGTTTTTATCCGCGATCAAGTGGTGGTCGGGATCGCCGCCAATGTGCCGGGTTGTTCGCAGCAGCCCTGCCCGAGCTATGGCCCCGGTCGAGATGTCGCGGTGGATGTGGTGCTGGAGTTGAATGGTGGCCAGGCGGCAGCGTTGGGGCTGGCGGTAGGTGATCGGGTTACGCTTGAGCGGCTGTAGGGATACCTTGTTGATACCAGGCAGCCTGAGCCTGTAACGCTTCAAAAAGATTAGGTGTGGCGGGATAGTTAGGAATTTGCCAGCCTAGCGATCGCGAAGCGGCAACCAAAACATCGGGTGCGAGCCAGAGGGCTTGGCCAAGACGCAAGACCTCCAGCTTGGGTGCCTGCCAGATCGCCTCATGGACCGCCTGTTGAATGGCGAGGGTGTCGGGTAGGGGTACGATTTGAGCCCGCAAATGCACATGCTGGGGCTGCGTGGTTGCCAGGAGCCAGTCTAGGTGCGCCTGTGAGGGCGGCCAACTCCAGAGCACCAAATCGGTATGGGGATGCTGGGGACGATCATAGCCATAGTCGCCCTCGAGGGTAGGTCGCTGCCAGCCATAGATGAGGGCTTGAGGCGGCATCTGATCGAGACTTTGCCAGTAGGGTTGGTTCGCGATCGGTGGTGCCATGGGGGCAAGGATCTCGGGTTCAGCGCCGCGTAGGGCTTTGATATCCAGATCAATACGCACCCGATCTCGCCAGACATTGAGGCGCAGGGTGTAGGCAATGTCGAGGCGTTCGGGAATCGGCATTAACTCGGCACCCCGCCAGAGAATTGCTTCGAGGGGCTGAGTTGTACTGGCATCAACCAGACTGAGCTTGAGATGAGTCGCCTCACCTTTACCAAAGGCAGCTTGGTGGATGACCTTGACATTGCGGCTAGCCAGCAGGGGTTCGGGGTTGCCCATGCCACAGGGTTGCATCCGGTACAGATCGTCGTACAGCGCTTGAGTTACACCAGCAAGCGGCACACAGGTATCGATCGCGAGGCTAGGAATCAGATTCTCTAAGCTCAGATGTTGGCGGGCGAACTGCTGCAAGCGCGTCACAAAAGCGGGCCACTGTTCGGTTGCGAGCGAAAACCCACCTGCGGCCGGATGACCGCCAAATTTAGCCAGCAGATCGGCGGCAGAGGCAAGGGCTTCGTAGACATGAAAGTGGGGAATGCCCCGCGCAGAGCCGCGAATTCCGGCAGCATCGGGGGTCGCAATAAATACAGGCACGGCATAACGTTCAACCAGGCGCGAGGCGACAATGCCAATGACGCCGTGGTGCCAGTCTTCACCCAACAGCACCAACACCCGATCGCGATCTTTTTGCCAATGCCCAGCGAGGCTGGCCGCTTCAACGTGGGCGATCGCGGCGGCTTCAATCTGCTGACAGAGCGCCTGGCGCTGGCGGTTGAGGTTTTCACAGTCTAGGGCGCGCTGCTGGGCCACGGCTGGATCGGTGGTCGTCAAGAGTTCAATCACTACCTGGGGATCGCCAATGCGCCCCACGGCATTGATGCGGGGGCCAAGGCCAAAGCCAATCGCTTCGGGCAGGAGGGGTTGTTTTTGAGCCAAGCCCGTCACGTTTAAGAGGGCTTGAATGCCGAGGATCGTGGTGTCGGCCAAGGTCGCCAAACCTTGTTTGACCCAGCGGCGGTTAATGCCTGTCAGCGCCGCGAGATCGGCGATCGTGCCCAGGGTCAGCAGCGCTAGCAGTTCTTTGTTCAAGCTTGGTGCGGCACCCAGGCCCTGCCCCAATTCCAGGGCCAGTAAGTAGGCAACACCCACACCGGCCATGCCCGCGTAGGCAGAGTCGTCAGCAATTTGTTTGGGGTTGAGGATCGCATCCGCCGGGGGCAACTCAGGCGGGAGATCGTGGTGGTCGGTGATGATGACCGACAGCCCGAGGGATTTCGCGATCGCGATCGGCTCAAAGGCAGCAATTCCGTTATCAACAGTGATGATTAGCTTGACACCCGCTGCGGCTGCGTCTTGGACAATGCGCCCATTAATGCCATAGCCCTCATGGTGGCGGCTGGGAATCGCATAATCGACCGTTGCCCCCAAATGCCGTAACGCCCGCAGGAGCAGCGCCGTGCTGGTCATGCCATCGGCGTCGTAATCGCCACAAATGAGAATCGGCTCTTTGAGGGCAATGGCACCGGCCAAGCAACGCACCGCCCGCCCCAAGTCGGGAAAAACCGCGCTGGCGGGGGGCAACGGCAAACGGTCAGGTTCGAGGTAGGTCTGGTGATCGAGCTGGCGGTGGTTGAGGATGGCTGTCGCGATCGCCGCAGACTGGTCAACAACCACATCAGTTTCAGTCGGCCAAAGCCAGCGGTAGAGGGGAGGAATCACAACACGCAACCGTAAAGAGACAGCCGCCGCGCCTGATTGAGGCTGGCTATGGGGATGGTAGCGCTGCTAGAGCCTTGAGGCATACCCATACAAGCTACTGACCCCAGCCACCTGCCGCTTAGGCTCCAGTCGCCTCGTGCAATGCCTGCCGAATGGCGCTACGCAGTTGATGGTTATTGGGCTCAGTTTTCAGGGCCTCACTGAGGTACACCTCAGCCAGTTTGTGCTGCTGGTAGTACAACAGCTCGCTGCCGCGCCGGTAATAGGCCAGTGCCATCAGGTGCAGCGCTTGCAGATCTTTAGGGTAGTGCTCGACCAGTTGCTCGGCGTGTTTGGTCGCGATCGCGAACTGGTGCTGGCTAAAGGCTTTGTAGATTTCGCGGATGGTGTCCTCATAATCGAGGCGCTGTACGGGCCGATGAATAAACTCCGAGCGCTTGGGCTCTGGCTTGGGCGCGGGGGTTCTGACCTTGACAGTGGGGCGGGGCGGTGCTTTGGGTGTGGGCGGTACATAGCGACGGGGTAGCGTCCGGTCATAGTCACGGCGCTGCTGCGGATCGATCAGCACCTGATAGGCCAAACTAATTTGGACAAAGCGTTCTTGGGCGGCTGAACCGGCAACATCCGGATGAAACTGCCGAGCCAACTGTCGGTACGCCTGCTTAATCACATCGACCGTAGCGGTCGGTTCAACTCCCAAAATTTGGTAGTGATTCATCGCTACATCCAACAGTTCATTCATTCTAAATAAGCGATCGCCTGGCTCAAACAGCCACCCCCTGCTCTTGTCAGTTTAATGGCTTCTCCGTCGATAGCTTCCCAGTGTTCGACCGCGCTAAGTCTGACGCTAGATCGGGGCCACCACAAGCGACAATGCTCAGTAGCGAGACCGTGCCCTGCCCATGCGTGAGCCTTGGCCCAACCGGATTCCCTATCACCTCTTTAAGTGGCTGTGTGTCAGTCCTATCTTGCACACCCTCTACCGGGGGCGTATTTACGGTGCGCAGCAGGTACCACACAACCAACCCCTGATTGTTGTCAGCAACCATGCCAGTAACTTCGATCCGCCGATTGTCTCGAACTGCGTCGCCCGCCCCGTCGCCTTTATGGCCAAGGCCGAGCTGTTTAGGGTGCCGCTCCTGAAGCAAGCGATTCAGCTCTATGGTGCCTATCCGGTGCAGCGGGGCCGCCTAGATCGTCAGGCGCTGGAAATCGCCAAGCAGCGCCTTGACCGGGGCTGGGCGATTGGCATCTTCCTCAGTGGTACGCGCAGTCGCGATGGTCGAATTCCTCAGGCTCACCAAGGAGCCGCTTTGTTAAGTGCCTACACGCAAGTACCCTTGCTGCCCGTGGCGCTGTGGGGCACCGAACGGATTCAACCCCCAGGTCAGCGCTGGCCCCGCCTCGGTTGCCCGGTAACGGTACGCATCGGCAATCTGATTGCGCCTGCTGCCAGTAGCGATCGCGAAACCCTTGCCGCCACCACCCAAACCTGTGTCGCGGCCATTCACAGCCTTTTGGATCAGGGGCGATGACCCATCCCTTGCTCAGCCTCGAGCCGCGCCTCCGCTATCTTCTGCCGGCAACCCTCTACGCGACGATGTGGGTAAACCCCAACCCCGAACACTTACAGGCGGTTTTTGAGCATTTGCGCACCCTCCACCGCAACCTCTGTGACTATGTGCCTAACCCCATTCAAAAAGGCTGGCAAGAGGGCACCCTGATGTTCTCCGATTTGGCAGGTTTTACGCAGTTATCTGAGGCGAATGCGGCCCAGGGACAGGCCGTGCGGCTGGGGCAGATTCTCAACACTTACTTCACGACCATGCTCGATATTGCCGCCAACTTTGGCGGTGAAGTGCTTGAGTTTGCCGGTGATTCGTTGCTGGTGCAATTTCGCAGTACCCGCCGCCGTGATGACAGTGTCCGCGCCGCCCAGGCGGGTCTCTTGATGCAAGAGGCGATGGCGAGCTTTCAAGCAATCCAGGTCGGCGATCAGGGCTACCCCCTCGCGATGCGTATTGGCATTCATCGCGGTCGCTACCTCAGTACCGTGCTTGGCTCACCCCGCCGCCAACAGCGCGTCATCTTGGGCGCCTTGGGGCAAGTAACTAAGCAGGCCGAAAGTGTGGGCGAGGTCGGGCGGGTTTGTATTACCGAGGCGATCGCGAGCCAATTGCCCGCCAGTCTTGCCTATATGCCGCACCGCGAGCAGCATTACCTCCTGGCCCCAACGGTCGCCAGCCTGCCCGACTATGCACCTACCCTTAGCAGTCGTCCGGGCAACCTGATTTTGCTTGATCGCAGCGAAGCCGGTCTGCTTGAGGCGATTAGCAAAGCTCTCGATAGTATTGAACCCCTCGCCAGCTTTTTACCTCAGCCGATTCTAGAGTTGCTGGTGGAAAATGCCCGCGAGATTCCGCCTGATTTTCCCTTGGCCAGCGTGCTGTTTATTAATGTCTGCAATCTTGAGGTGACGGAGCACAACGCCAGCACCGAGCCCATCAATACGCTCTCACTGCTGTTTATTATCATCAACGCCATCATCGAAAGTGCGGGTGGCATCATCCAAAAGGTGGTTTGCCATACCGTGGGCTCGAGTGTGCTTGCCTACTTTGGTGTGCTCAAGGGCTATACCAACGATGCCGAACGGGCCGTTACTACCGCTCTCGCGATTCGTGAGGCTACAGCCGGGATTCAGTCAGCCCAGCTGCGCATGGGCTTGGCGCGGGGCGCCGTTTTTGCGGCGGAGGTGGGCGAGCGGCGGGGGCGGCGGGAGTTTAATATCTTAGGCGATACCGTCAATACAGCAGCCCGCTTGATGGATTTTGCGCAAGCCGGTCACATTGTTTTGACCGAAGCAGTTGTCATAGCTAGTGGCCAGGCTCACTCGCCCCTCGCCCTGGGGCTATGTCAGCTCAAGGGCAAAACTGCCCCCCTTCCTCTGTTTCGCCTCTAGGTGGTTATGGCTTGGGAACAATGGCTGAGCTTCCTCGAAGGGCCCTACTTTTCGGCGGTGGCTACTAACGTCACTGACTATGGCGAATGGCGGCACCAGTTTATGTTTCGGCGGTTGCACCTGGGCATCAGTGTGGCGATGCTGCTGTTTCTCAGCTTTATTCCGGTCGATCTCGTCCTGCACCTCAACGAGCCGAGTGTGCTGACGGTGTGGAATTTGCTGGGGCGGGTCGCGATCGAGGTGTTGCTGCTGCTGTGTCTGAGCGTGTTGCAAACCGCCTGGGGCAAGCATCATCTGCGGCTGATGTTTCTGCTCTTTTCGCTGATTGTCAGCAGTATCGAGCCGATTGTGCAGGTAATGGGGCAAGCCGCCCCCCTCGATTTGCTCCACTGGAATCTTGTGTTTTTCTTTCAGGCTACCCTGATTCCGGTGCTCTGGCCCTTGCATCTGCTGTCGCAACTGCTCGCGATCGCGATCTATGGCCTGCTCCATATCAGCTTGAACCTGCCCTTGCCCGCCGCATCCTGGGGTGAATCTCTGAGCAGCAGTAGTATCCGCCTGGTTTGGATTTGCCTCTTGCCGACGATCTCGGTACTCCTCTACGAACGGCTGGCCCGCTCCGAATTTCGCTCGCGCCTGTTGATGCAGGCCCAACAAGCCCAATTGACCGCCAGCAATCAAGTCTTGACCGAACTCAGCCAAGTCGATCCACTCACCAAGCTGCATAACCGCCGCTATTTCGATCAGGTGTTGCAACAAGAATGGCAGCGCCACTGTCGCGAACACCAGTCGCTGGCTGTGTTGTTGATGGATGTTGATTTTTTTAAGCGCTACAACGATACCTACGGTCATCCTGCCGGTGATCGCTGCCTACAGACCGTGGCCGAATCCATCTGCAAAGGTGTCAAACGGGCTGCTGATGTTGTCGCCCGCTATGGCGGTGAAGAATTTATTGTCCTGCTGCCCAATACCAATCTTGAGGGGGCAACCCTGGTGGCCGACCGCATCCGTTTTCATCTGCGCCTCATTAACCTGCCGCACCAAGCCTCTGAGGTCAGCGATGCGGTAACCCTATCGATTGGCGTTGCCGCCTGCATACCCACCACCGAAACCCAGGCCAGTGAGCTGGTGACCTTGGCTGATGTCGCACTCTACCGCGCCAAAGAAACAGGCCGCAATCGGGTGGTTGCTGCCAATCCTTGA